>JBGSZV010000229.1:0-6446 GCA_041750235.1 Phycisphaerales bacterium | reverse complement strand
CGCGGGTGATCGCGGCACGCTTCGGACGGACGCACGCGAGCATCCACCGGGTCATTAATCTGCGCCGCACCGAGCGATTGCGGCGCGTGCCTCTGCCCCCGGACCGCGAGATGGCCTTCGAGCTGCCGGGCCTGGAGCAGTCGCTGTTGTCCTCGCCAGTCGTTCGGGAGGGTTTCGGAGCGCCCTTTCCGACCGAGCTGACGTCGTTCGTGGCGCTCGCGCGAGCGATGCCGCCGGTTGATGCGGTCAGCGAGTACGCCCGAGCGGCGGCGATGCACTTCCTGTGGTGGCGCGGGACACGGCCGACGAGGGAGGCACTGACGCGTGCCCTTCGATCAACCGAACTCGACCGCGCGGAGACCGATCTGCGCTGGATGCTGCGGATCAAGGCTGAATTGCTGCGGGCGGAGCTGCCGTTGATCGTGCGGGCGGCGGAGGAGCGTGCCGGTGGCGATCTGCTGCAGTTGGCCCCGGCGGAGGCGTGCGGTCTCGTGTCGCTGGCGATGGCCGCCGCGGCGACGGCGATCGATCGGCACGATCCATTCCGGGGCGGGCGTATCGCGGCACCTGTTTCGCTGGCGATCAGCCGTGAACTGGCGCCGGGAGCGTTCCGCGGGAATCCACCGACTGAACTGGCCGACTGGTCCCTCCATCTCACGCCCTGGCAGTCCCGCTTCGAACCCGATGCTCGACTGCGGCAGCGGTTGCTTGAAGTGCCCATGGAGCTGCGCGTGGCGTTGGCGCTCCGGTTTGGGTGGGGCGTTGACCGCATCGGGGGCGGTGAGCGGCCGCTGACGCGTGACGAGATTCAGACACAGCTTGGACTGACGCCGCAGCGTCAGATGGCGCTCCTCCGGGCCGCGTTCCGGTGGATGAGGCGATCAGAAGGGGCCTGACAGGGCATCCTGAGCGGCGATCGGTACGCTACCGGCCCTATGACCCGCGTTCCCGTTCCCGATCCTGCTCGACCTCGCCTGGAAAGGCGTGCGCGACAGGGGAACCTGAGTGCCAAGGGGCCGGGCCGATTCTCCGTTCGATTGCGGGGCCTTCTGGCCACTCTGGCCGTGTTGTGTTCCACGCTCCACCTGGGTTGGCCGTCACTCCAGGACGACGTTTCCACAATCCGCTGGATCCAGGTTGGTCTGCTGCTGTGCTACGCGATCGTTCTCGTAGCGACTGAACTGCCGCGCGGTCGGGCGCTCAACGCTCAGCGGCTGGGTCACCTTCTGTGGCGTTCGGACAGCATTGTGGTGCTCGGCGGGCTGATCTTTGCTTGGTGGTGGCCGACGCTTGACTTCGCGGGTGCGTTGCTGTTCCTCAATCACGCCTGGATGACGTATCTCTGGCTGCTGCGGCGCGGTCTGAACCCGGGCCTGATTTTCGTGCTGTCGTTCTTCGTGTTGATTGTCGCCGGGGCGGGGGTGCTCAAACTGCCCGCGGCGACCCCGCCTGAGCAACCGATCGGGTTTATCGACGCCCTGTTCACTTCTACGAGCGCGACATGCGTTACGGGATTGACGGTGCGGGATACCGGCACCGGGTTTACGCGCTTCGGGCAAGTGGTCATCGTGATCCTGATCCAGCTCGGGGGGCTGGGTACCTTTGTTTTCGGCGCGCTGGTGGCGCTCTTGCTGGGTTCGTCGCTGAGCCTCAAGGCTGTTCAGGCGATCGCGGACACCGCGAGTGGAGCCAAGGTTAGCGAGGGCTCCATCCGACGGCTGGTGCTGTTTGCGGCCTTCGTCGTCTTTGGATTCGAGGCGATCGGCGCGGCGGTGCTGTACTTCGGATGGCCGGACACCTGGGCCAGGGCGCCGGCGGACATTCAGACGCCGATCGGACGTGCGTTTCACAGCGTCTTTTTCTCGATTTCGGCCTTCTGCAACGCGGGCTTTGCCACCACGCCCAACAGCGTGGAATCGCTCCGGATCCACTGGACGACGCACGTCGTGATCGCGGGTCTTTCGTTCATCGGGGGGCTGGGCCTGCCCGTGTACACGAACTTCGCGCAGATCATCCGCGCACGGCTTCGAGCCCGGCGGCTGAACACGGGAATGCTTGTTCGCTTCTCCCTTCACACCCGCATGGTGCTGTGGGTGACGTTCATCACGTACTTCATCAGCGTGCTGCTGATCTTCTTCAGCCAAGTGGTGCAGCGGGATGTGCCGGTCGGTACGGCCGTACTCGACGCCCATTTCATGTCGATCGCGACACGCACCGCCGGGTTCGACAACACGACACCGGCCGGCATGGGACCGCTGTCTCGGTTCACGTTGCTCATTACGATGTTCATCGGAGGCGCCCCCGCCTCGGCAGCGGGCGGGATCAAAGTCATCGTCTTTGGTGTGCTGGTGCTCATGGCCTGGTCGGCGATCATGAACCGGGAGAGCGTGCAGGTCATGGGGCGCATGATCACCCCGGAAGTGCAGCGCCGGGCCGCAGCGCTTTTCATGATTCACCTCATGCTGGTGCTGGTGATCGCGGGGGTGCTGGTGGTGACTGAGAACGGGCAAACACCGTCAAACCCCGGGAGCGACATTTCAGTCTTCGAGGAGATGTTCTTCGAATCGGTCTCGGGTTGCTCTACGGTGGGCATGAGTCTGGGACCGACGCCCCGGCTCAGTGATTCGGGCAAGGTTGCCGTAACCGTCGGAATGTTCCTTGGGCGTGTGGGATCGCTGGCGTTCCTGGTGGCGTTGGTCGGCGTTGTCCGCCGGGATCGCGCCCGCTTTGAGTATCCCACCGAGGGCGTCGTGCTCACATGATGCAATGCCACGGAAACCTGTAGGCTGAGGGACCAATGGACCGCTTTGCAGTCATCGGACTTGGACGATTCGGCTCGCGCCTGGCGCGGCGTCTTGCGGCCGCGGGCGCGGAAGTGATCGCGATCGATCAGGACCGCCGGGTTGTCGAGGAGATCCGCGATCAGGTTACTTTGGCCGTGTCGCTGGATGCGACCGATGAGCAGGCGCTGAAGGTGCAGGGCGTGGACCAGGTGGACTGCGCGATCGTCGGCATCGGCCACGACTTCGAGGCCAATGCGCTCGCGACCGTGATGCTCAAATCCCTGCGGGTGAAGCGGGTGGTGTCCCGCGCCGGCAACGCGATGCAGGCAAAGATCCTGGCGCGGATCGGGGCTGATGCGGTGGTGAGCCCGGAGGATGAGACCGCCGACCGCTGGTCGTACCGGTTGCTCGCGCCGTTCCTGATCGACCATATCGAACTGGGCGAGGGGTACGCGCTGGTGCAGATGGCGGTGCCGGGTGAGTGGCAGGACCACTCGCTGTCGGATCTGGACCTGCGGCGGAAGTACAACATCACGGTCGTGGCGATCAAGCGCCGGGTGGAGGCGTCAACGCCCACCGGGGCCGACGCGTACGAGGAGCGGGTGGTGGATGTTCCGATGCCCAGCAGCCGTCTGGGCAAGGAAGATGTGCTGGTGATCGCGGGCTTTGACCGCGATCTGGAGCGTCTGCCGCGGTGACAGCGGTTTAGTGAACCGTTTTACTTGCCTCCGAGTGGCAACATGATTCAGAGTCTCACCCCCCTTCGGACACGGGCCGGTATCATCGTGCTTCCACGTTGATGCCCGGGCGGTGGGCCCGCGGCTGGACGCAATCAGACGACTTTGCCGATCGGTTCCGACTCGCATCCGCGCGGCGCGGCCGGGTGGCTCACCCCTCCGGTTCATCGCCTCCGACGACTCAGCGTCACTTCATTCTTCACGAGAGTTCAGCACCATGGCCAAGGCCTCGATCGTCGCACCTTCCCGTCAGCACTTTGACAGCCCGGTCTTCGACGAACTGGGCATGCAGCGTGACCCGGACAACCTGTATCTCCAGACGATCGACGCGGTGCTGCACGCCGCCGAGATCCTTGAGATGCCGCACCACATGCAGATCATTCTTGCTCAGCCCAAGAACGAGATCATGGTGCACTTCCCGGTGAAGATGAACAACGGGCACCACGCCCTGTTCAAGGGCTACCGCGTTCAGCACAACAACGCGCTGGGCCCTTACAAGGGCGGCCTCCGCTACCACCCCGACCTTCACCTTGACGACGTCAAGAGCCTTGCGGCCCTGATGACCATGAAGTGCGCCTTGGTCCGCATCCCCTTCGGCGGCGGCAAGGGCGGCATCAAGTGCGACCCCCGCGCGCTGGCCCCCGATGAACTCATGCGTGTCACCCGTCGTTTCGTGTCGGCGATCCTGCCGCAGATCGGCCCGGATTACGACATCCCCGCCCCCGACGTCGGCACCAACTCGCAGGTGATGGCGTGGTTCGCCGACACCTACATGCAGCTCACCGACAAGCCCAATGCCGCGGCGGTCGTGACAGGCAAGCCCGTCGGCCTCGGCGGTTCGCTGGGTCGCGAGAAGGCCACCGGCCAGGGCGTCATCGACGTGCTCGCCGAGATCATGCCGGAGATCGGCCTCGACATCTCCAAGAGCACCGCGGTCGTGCTGGGTTACGGCAACGTGGGCTCCTGGGCTGCCAAGCTCTGGGCCGATCGCGGCGGCAAGGTGCTGGCTTCGATGGATCACACCGGCGCGGTCTACAACAGCAAGGGCCTCGACACCGTCGCGCTTGACGAGCACGTCAAGGATCACGGCGGCGTCGCTGGCTTCAAGGGCGCCGAGAAGATCACCGAGCAGCAGTTCTACTCGATCAAGTGCGACGTCTTCATCCCCGCCGCGCTTGAGCAGATGATCACGCCCGACAAGGCCAAGATGATGGACTGCAAGCTCGTCGCCGAGGCGGCCAACGCCCCGACGACCCCCTCGGGCGAGCGTCTGCTCCTTGAGCGCGGCGTCGAGATCCTCCCGGCCATCCTGTGCTCGGCGGGCGGCGTGACGGTGTCATACTTCGAGTGGGTGCAGAACATGACGCACTCGATGTGGTCGCTCGAGAAGGTCGACGAAGAACTCAACCGCCACATGGTGCAGGGCGCCCGCCGCGTCCAGATGCAGCGCCGCCGCTTCGGCGTCGACATGCGGACGGCCGCGTACATCGCCGCTCTCGAACCGCTCAAGGACGCGTACCAGCTCCGCGGGATTTTCCCGTAAAGCGCTGTGCGCGATGCGCATTGCGCAGTGCGCCATTCAGTCATTCAAGACCACCGCACCAGAATGGTGCGGTGTTTTTTTTTAGGAGGACCACATGATTCGAGATCATCGAAAGCTCGAAGCGTTCCAGCTTTGTGATCGACTCGTTGTTCAGGTGTATGAGGCGACCCGCTCGATGCCTCGCGAGGAGCTGTTCGGCTTGACATCGCAGGTCAGGCGTGCCGCTTTGTCTGCACCGACGAACATCGTCGAAGGTTGTGCGAGGCAAGGTGATAGAGAGTTTGCACACTTCCTGTCAATCGCGTTCGGTTCCTTACGGGAAACAGACTACTTGCTCGACGTCGCGACGCGTCTCGGGATGCTCGACTCTTCCGTCGTCTCTCCTGTACTTGAACTGCACGATCACGCTTGTCGACTGGTCGCAAGCCTGATGAAGTCGATCGCCGGACCATGACCTGTCTGGCGCATCGCGCAACGCGCACTGCGCAACGCGCTCACCGCTCCAACAGCCACCACTTGCGCTTCGGCGCCGCGTAGCGCAGGCCAAACTGGCTCATCGTGACTTCCTTGATCCGCGCGACTGCTTCCTGCGGTGAGTCGGTCACGATGATCCGGTCAAGGTCCGCCGGATCGATCGTTGCTTCCTTCACCATGGTGTTTCGGATGAAGTCGATCAGGCCCGACCAGTAATCGCGCCCGATCAGCACCAGCGGGAAGTCCTCGATCTTCTTGGTCTGGACCAGCACCGCCAGTTCGAACATCTCGTCCATCGTGCCGAACCCGCCGGGCAGGGCGATGAAAGCGTAGCTGTACTTCACCAGCATCACCTTGCGCACGAAGAAGTACCGGAATGTGACGAAGCGATCGAGGTAGGGGTTCTCGTGCTGCTCCATGGGGAGCTCGATGTTGCAACCGAGGCTGCGGCCGCCGACATCCCGCGCCCCCCGATTGGCCGCCTCCATGATGCCCGGGCCGCCGCCGGTCAGCACCGTGAATCCCGCTTTGGCCAGTTCCTGACCGGTTTCGCGGGCCATGGCGTAATAGCGATGATCCTCGTTGAATCGCGCCGAACCGAACACCGTTACGCACGGCCCCACGAAATGCAGCGCGCGGAAGCCCTTGATGAACTCGGCGCCGATGCGGACCGTGCGCAGGAGTTCCGAGCCGCGGCTTCGCGGGCCCTCAAGGAACTGCAGCTCCTCTGACGTCTTGGGGTTTTTCCCCCAGCGAGAATCCTCGCCGGATGGAAGCGGTTCCTGATTCGGTTCGTGATGGAGGTTCACAGGAGTTCCCACGATTGACTAGCGGGCACAGTACAGCACCGCGCCGCAGTGCGCCTGCAGCGTGTGCGTGCCGCGCACGCCGGCGCGGCTCGTCGCGTCA
>JBGSZV010000228.1:0-19879 GCA_041750235.1 Phycisphaerales bacterium | reverse complement strand
CGGCGCGGGCAAGAGCACGCTGGTGGCGCAGCTTGTGGCCGAGCACACGCGGCGCGTGGAAGAGGGCAAGGCAACGGGCCGCGCGGCGGTGGTGGCGTTTGACCCCATGTCGCCAATTACCAGCGGCGCACTGCTGGGCGACCGGCTGCGTGTGGACTTCAATCGCCTGGAAGAGAAGGTGTTCTATCGCTCGCTGGCGATCAGCGGCGAGGATTACCACGCGCTGGACGACATCGTTCAACTGATCGGCGGCTGCCCGGTTGCGCCCGGTCAGGCGGGCCAGTTCGATCTACTGTTTGTCGAGACGGTCGGTGCTGGCCAGAATGAGGTGCGCATCCGCACGCACGTGGACAGCACCGTGGTCGTGCTGGTGCCGGGCATGGGCGACGCGGTCCAGATGGACAAGGCGGGCCTGCTCGAGATCGCGGACATTTTCGTTTGCAACAAGGCCGACCATCACGGGCAGAATGAGCTGATGCGCGACCTGCGGGATGTCGCGGGGCGGCGCCCCGTGGTCGAGACAGTGGCGACGCACGGGCGCGGCATGGTTGAGTTGTACGACCTTTTGACGAGGTGATTCAGGAACTGGCGGTGGCGGTCGCCAACTGGTCCGCTTGGCGACGCTCCTGGAATCGCGTCCACGCGTCGGCGATGCGGTCGCCGAAGGTCGCCCACGCGAAGCCGGCGGCAAAGAGCACCATGAAGGGCAGCCCAGCGAGGCACTGCCTGAACGCCAGTGCGCCCGAGACGCAGGCAAAGAGGTAGCACGTCAGCGCCACTTCGGTCGCGATCAACAAGCGGCGGGAGCGGCCCTTGCGTTGATCGCACGAGGCCGCCGCGCCGGGGGCGACGGGCTTCGTTCCCGTCTTCGGCGTGCGCTCGAAACTGCTGACGCGCCCGAGAATTGCTTCACCGACGGCCCAAGCGTTCGAGAGACTCATGCCCAGGCCAACAGCGGTCATCGCGGGCAGTTGCACCAGTACCCGCAGCGGGTTCTTGCCGAGTGACCAGGTGGCGACGGTGTAGAAGATCGCGTTGGCGAAGGTGGCGGCCGACCAGACGAGCACCATGCCCACCCACCATCCGATCCAGGCGCTCTCGATGGGGCGGTCCATGGGAATCAGCCCCATCACGGACACCGGGAAGCTCAGGATGGCGGTGACCACGAGCCAGAAGTGCAGAATCGGTTTGCCGATGTGGATCGTCGATTCGATCTTGCTGGCAAAGGGAATGTCGGAGCGCCAGACATCGCCGAGCAGGAGACGGCACACCTCGATGGTGCCCTTGTTCCAGCGGCGCTGCTGGGCCTTGAAGGCGTCCATGGTCGCAGGGAGTTCAGCGGGGACGACCGTGTCAACGTCGTAGACGAAGTTCCATCCCGCGAGCTGCGCGCGATAGGAGAGGTCGAGGTCTTCGGTCAGGGTGCGGGGCGTCCAGCCGCCGACGCTCTCGACGCACGACTTGCGCCAGACGCCGGCGGTGCCGTTGAAGTTGATGAATCGCCCGCAGCGGTTGCGGGCGACCTGCTCGATTGCGAAATGGCCGTCTATGAAGTGCTCCTGGCAGGCGGTGAGGAGGTTCTGGTTGGCGTTGAGATGTCCCCAGCGTCCCTGCACCATGCCGACGCCGGCATCGGCGAAGTGCGGGATCAGGCGCTTGAGGAAGTTGGCTTCGGGAACGAAGTCGGCGTCAAAGATGGCGAGGAACTCGCCCTTGGCGTCCTTGGTTGCTTCTTCCAGAGCGCCGGCCTTGAAGCCCTGGCGATTGGTGCGGCGGACGAGCGATACGTCGTGCCCGGCAGCGACCATCGAGGCGACAGTTTGGTCGACGATGCAGCGATCGGCGTCGTCGGTCGAGTCGTCGAGGACCTGGACCTCCAGCTTCTCGCGCGGCCAGTCAAGCGCACAGCAAGCGCGGATCACGCGGTCGGCGACCCAGCGCTCGTTGAAGAGTGGGAGCTGCACAGTGACATGGGGCACTTCGCCGTTTGGGCTTGTGATCGCGGCGAGGCCGGGCGATTTCGGCGTGTTTCGGCGCTTGCGGAAGAAGTGGAAAGTGAGCCAGAGCGCGTGGATGCCGTAGATCGACACCGCCGTGACGTTCAGGATGTAGAACACCAGGAGAATGGCGTGGAGGGTGCCGGACAGCGAAATCTGGTCGAGATCAAATGACATGGTTCGTGTGAATCGCGTGTCGCCGCCGACGACGGGCTGTGGCGGAAGTCGAGATGGGTCTCTACGCTGCCTGCGTGGAGGCCTACGTCCTCGACAGCATGGGCAATCCTAGGTCCTTTCCCACCACTTTGTCGGAGGGGGATGAATCGGCTTTCACGCGCCCATCCGGCGGCCTTCTGTGGGGAGGCGTGCACCACGTCCTTGAGGGCGCGAGCGCGTTCAACGGGGTTGTCCGGGGGGAACGGGTGATCCTGTGGTCGGGAACGCTGGCCGACGGGCTGTTCGACCGTGATCCGGCGACGTGGGGACCGCGCGGGTTGGAGGCGTTGCGGAATGCGGTCGATACGTGGTTGCTCCGAGCGCGGGAGGGCGGGTTCAGCGTGCTGCTGCGACCCCACGCACGCCATGTGTTGTGCGATGTGCAACGGACGTTGAAACTGCTGCACGAGTGGCGCGACTTGCCGATCGGGCTGGCGCTCGATGCGGCGTCGATGCTTGAGGTGTCGATGGTCCGGGAGGCGGACGATCACTTCCGACGCGCCTATGAGACGCTGGGATCGCATGCGGGGGTCGTCTTTGTGACCAATGTGGCGCTCCCGACCGGGGATGACGAAGCGCCCATGCGGCTCGTGCCGCTGGGTGAGGGGATTGTGGATGCGGATCGCTTGCTGGCGCTGGCGGCGGCCCATGTGCCCCCCGTAGTGCCCCGAATCACGCTGACGCCGGGGGATGCCGGGTTGGTCACGGCGGGCGTGCCGAACCGCTAAACTATCGCCACAGATTCCTGTGGAGCCCAGACCCGATGACCGCCAAGACGCCGAATCTCGACCATCCCGCCCTTGCGCTTGTGAAGGCGGCGTTCCCGAACGCCAAGCTGCGTGCGACCGAGTTCCGCGGTCAGACCACGCTCATCGTCGAGCCCTCGGACCAGCATTCGGTGCTGCGGTTCCTGAAGGTCGATCCGCAGGCGGACTTTGACTGGCTCAGCGACTTGACGGCCGTTGACTACCTCAACTACCCGACGCCGACGATCGGGCGCTTCGGCGTGGTCTACAACCTCGCGTCCACGCGGCGGAACGATCGATTGTTCGTGAAGGTGTTCCTGGATCCCTCGCTGCCCACCGATGGCATCGAGGAGGATCCGGCCCTGTATGTCGATTCGGTGTGCGACCTGTGGCCCGGCGCGGAGTGGATGGAACGCGAGGTGTTCGACATGTTCGGCATCCGCTTCAAGAACCACCCCGACATGCGCCGCATCCTGCTGTGGGAGAGCTACCCCGGCCATCCGCTGCGGAAGGACTACCCGCTCCGTGGTCGCGGCGAGCGCGAGCACTTCAAGGTCATTAGCCGTACGGATGCGTAGGCAAGGCAAGCCACAGATGTCACACATGGGACACTGATAGAACCGGTTCTCCTTTGCGGCGCTTCTGTGATTCATCCGTGTCCATCTGTGTCATCTGTGGCCTCCCTGATGCTGCTCTGCTCCCTCCGCGACTCTGCGGTGGAGATCGTTCCGAATGACCGTTCCGCATGTCGTCATCCTGGGTGGCGGGTTCGCCGGGTTGTACGCGGCGCGGCGGTTGCGGAAGTCGAATGTGCGGATCACGCTGGTTGACCGCCGCAACCACCATCTGTTCCAGCCGCTGCTCTATCAGGTCGCGACGGCCTCGCTGTCGCCCGCGGACATCGCCGCGCCCATCCGGCATTTGCTGTCGGGGCAGAGGAACGTCGAGGTGATCCTCGCCGAGGCCACCGCGGTCGATCTTGCAAAGAAGCGGGTGATGCTCGCCGATGGCGAACTGGCGTACGACTTCCTCATCATCGCGACCGGGGCGACGCATTCGTACTTCGGGAACGATGCGTGGGAGAAGAATGCGCCGGGACTCAAGACGATCGAGGATGCTCTTCGGATCCGCGAGCGGTTTTTGCTGGCGTTCGAGCGCGCGGAGCGCGAGACGGATCCTCAGAAGCGACGCGCGGCGCTCACGTTCGTGGTAGTAGGGGCGGGACCGACGGGGGTCGAACTCGCGGGGGCGATGGCGGAGATCGCACGCCGTGCCATTACGCGGGATTTCCGCCATATCGATACGACGACCGCGCGGGTGATCCTGGTGGAGGGCGGCGATCGCGTGCTGCAGGCGTACCCCGAGGACCTGTCGCGCCGCGCGCGGGAGGACTTGGAACGGCTCGGCGTGGATGTGTGGCTCAACACGCGGGTCACCCACGTGGATGAGAGCGGCGTTCAGATCGGCGCCGAGCGGATCATCGCGAGCAACGTCTTCTGGGCCGCCGGGGTGAAGGCTTCGCCGCTGGCGCAGAGCTTGGGCATCGAGCTGGATCGGAGCGGGCGGGTGCCGGTGCAGCCGGACCTGTCGATCACGGGACATCCCGAGGTGTTGGTGCTGGGCGACCTGGCGAAGGTGATCGATCCGAAGTCCAAGCAGGAAGTACCGGGCATCGCACCGGCGGCGATGCAGATGGGACGTTTCGCCGCGCGGGTGATCGATCGCGAGGCGCGGAGCGGCGGCGGCCCCGACCCGGCACGGCGGCCGGCGTTCGTCTACACCGACAAGGGCATGCTCGCGACGATCGGACGGGCCAAGGCGATCGGTCTGATCGGCGGAGTGAAAGTGCGTGGTTACCTCGCGTGGTGGGCGTGGCTGCTCATCCACATTCTCTTTCTCATCGGATTTCGCAACCGGATCCTCGTGATGATCCAGTGGGCGTGGGCGTACTGGACCTTTGATCGCGGCGCGCGGCTGATTACTCGCGATGCGACTCCGACAGAGCCGAGTGCGGCCAGTCGCTGATCGATACGAGTGTAGATTCGCGGAAGCCAATGGGCAGCACAATCATCGGTGACTGGGTCGAATCGTGTGTCATCAACTCGATCAGTTCGTTGTTCGACCCTGACTTGCGTGTCGGGATTCCAAGCGACGTGGTCGCAAACGTCTGCCAGCGGCAGATCGAGTCGCATTCGGAATCGACGCTGTCCATGATTGATTCAGGTTGCGACAGGTCGGTCTCGGACGTCCAGGCGATCTCGTTGATGCCAGGTGAACTTGATGGCGCTGCCACGGGATCTTCGGCGTGGATCGCGAAGCCCATCGAGGCGCCGCTCCAAGTGAAGGCTGCGTCGGCCCCACCGGTGATGGACAGGATGGCGAGGGTGGCAAGGCAGGTCGGTCGAGGCAGCATCGATCGGGTCCGCGTGGCGTTGAGACACGAAGGGTGCACAGCACACCGCACTGTGCGGCTGCCGTCGGGTTCGATTGTTGGATGGCAGGGCAACGCCGCCCTGATCCCCGGGAAGGAAGGGAAGCATTCTCGTCAATGCTGATCAGGAATCAAGCCTGAATGCGTTCGGTCTTGGTGAAGTTCGCTTGATGAATCCACTGCAGACCGTGCAGCTTCACCAACTCCTCAAGATACGACAGCGGAGCTGGACGCTCGGAGCCGTTCGACACTTTGGGCAATAACTTCGATGGCCCCCTCGACCTCAGCCATCGCCGTGTCGCGTGACAAACTAAAGCGAAGCGAGCCATGCGCGAGTGTCTCGGGCACACCCATCGCAAGGAGCACGGGCGAGGGATCGAGCGAGCCGGAACTGCACGCGGCGCCCGCGCTGGCGCACATCCCGCGTTCACTCAGCAAAAGCAGCAACGCCTCGGCTTCAAGGCGCGGGAATGCAATGTTCGTCGTGTTCCAGAGGCGGTCGTCACGGCTGCCGTTGACCACGGCATCGGGCACGCGCTCGATGACACCGTGCTCAAGGCGGTCGCGGCATGCGGCAATCCGATCTCTCGCTGATGCGTCCATCAGCCAGTCCGCTGCAATGTCGGCCGCGACTCCCATTCCGAGAATCCCCGGCACGTTCTCGGTGCCGCCGCGGCGTTCGCGCTCCTGCGTGCCGTGGATCACCGGCTCAAGCCCGATGCCGCGCCGGACGTAAAGAGCGCCGACGCCCTTGGGGCCGTGGAACTTGTGCGCCGACATGCACAGCCGATCGATCGGCGTCTGCTCGATATCGACCGGCATCTTGCCCACCCATTGCGTGGCGTCGCAGATGAATGGCACATCCGCGGCACGGCACATGGCGCCGATACGTTCGACCGGCTGGATGATGCCGGTTTCGTTGTTGGCCCACTGAATGCAGACCAGCGCGGCAGAGGCGAGCATCGGTTGGAGTTCAGAGATATCAACGATGCCGTCGCGTCCGACGGGGAGCATGCGAACAGCACACGTCTGCTTCTTTTCCAGCGACTTGCAGAGATCGCGGACCGCCTCGTGTTCGATGGGAGAAGTCACGATGACGTGGCGTTCGGCGGCGAGGCGGGCGCCGAGCGTGCCGCGGATGGCGAGGTCCAGCGCCTCGGTCGCCCCGCTGGTGAAGGTGATGTCCCGGGGTTGGGCGTTGATAAGGCGGGCGACGGACTGGCGGGCGAGTTCCACCTGCTGGCGTGCCGCCTGCCCGGCGCGGTGGACGCTGGAGGGGTTGTGCCAGAACTCGGTGAGCGCAAGGTGCACCACCTGCACGACGCGCGGATCGGGACGGGTGGTCGCGTTGTTATCGAGGTAGATCACGCCGGAAGAGAGGGTAGTGCGTGGGCGCCCCTCAGTCCTCGTGATCGTCCTTGTCGGTGTGGCCGGGTTTTTCCTCGGCCTGGTCGCCCAGCAGCAGGCGGGCGACGACGTTCCGGACGCGGACACCCTGAGGGTCGGTGGCGTGGCCCTTGATCCCGAGGGGCTCCATGACGCCGTAGCCGAGGCCCAGATGCAGCAGGGTCCACGCGGTGACTTCGGGGCTGAAGCGCTTGGAGACCTGCCCGGTCTCCTGGGCGTGGACGACCTCGGCGGTGACGAAGGCGTGGATGCGCTGAACGTGACGCTGGATGGCCGCAAGGATGTCGGGGTCCTGGATCTCCATCATCGCCTGCACGATGACCCGGTAGATGCCGCGGCCTTTGTCGGAGACCATCGGGTTGGCGCCGATGAGGCGTCGGAGACGCTGGGCGGGGTCACGGGCGGTGCGGAGCTGGCGGTCCCACGTGCCCATGGTGAGCTCGCTGGTGCGCTCGATGACCGCGATGAAGAGGGCCTTCTTGGAATCGAAATGGCGGTAGATGATCGGCTCGGTCACCCCGGCGGCCTTGGCGAGATCGGCGGTGGTGGCCCCTGCGTAGCCGTGATCCGCGAACAGAGCGACAGCGGTGTCGAGCAACTGTTCCTTGCGTTGTGCGGCCGGCAGTCGAGTCATGGCGGTCGCCGCGGGGGGTGGTGGGTTCGGGGGCCTCCCCAAGGGGGTACCCGACAGTAAATGTACACTAACTTCGTCCGCCGGACCTCCTCGGATGAGCCGGTCGGCCGGTTTTGGACGCGCTTGTGATCGCCGGGGTCCGGGGATGCCGTCAGGGCTGGTTTGAGTCACCCGTTTTCGGGTGGAACCGGGTCGTATCCGGAGGCTCCCCACGGGTGGCAGCGGAGGAGTCGGCGGGCGGTGAGCCATGTGGCCCGGATGGGGTTGTGGGCGCGATAGGCGTCGAGGGCGTAGCGGCTGCACGTCGGAACGAAACGGCACTTGCCGCCCATGAGCGGGCCCAGCATCAGGCGGTAAAGCCAGAGCAGCGCGATGAAGGGCAGGTTCACCCAGCGCCAGACCGGTGAGACCGGCGGCGCGCCGGGACTCTCGATGTCCACGCGATCCCCGCTCAACGCGATTCCTCGCGCGACGCGGCACGCCGGCCGCGTTTCACCCATTCACGCTGCAGGGCATCGGCGCACGCGAGCAGGTGGGCTGCATACTCGTCGCGCGAGAGGAGGGTGTGCGTGCGGACGTTGATGATGTAGTCGAGCCCGAAGTCGTCGGCGGCGAGGGCTTCCTGGTTCAGGCGAAAGGCCTCGCGCAGCCGGCGTTTGACCGTGTTGCGCACCACAGCGCCGCCGATCTTGCGCCCGACCGAGAGGCCGAGGCGCGCGTGGGCAAGGCCGTTGGGGAGGGCGAAGATCGTCAGCGGGCCCGCAGTTTTGCGGCACTTGGCCTCGTAGACGGCATCGAACTGGCGCTCGTGCGTCAGGCGGTGGCGGCGGCGGTAGTGGAAAGGGGCCGTGGGCACGCCAACAGAATAGCGCGGAACGCACAGGCGATGTCAGACGCCGGCATCCTTGATGAGCCGCCGGACCATCCCTTGGGCGACCTTGGCGGCGTCGGGGGTGCCGGTGATGTAGGCCCGCGAGATGGCGCCGTCGAGGATCAGGGCGATCTGCGTGGAGAGGTCGGCAGGGCTTTTCAGGCGTGCCTCGCGGCACTGGTCCTCGATCCACTGCCGCAGGCGTTCTTTGTAATCGGCGACGACCTTACGCGCGGGATGGCGGGGGTCGGGCAGTTCGGTGGCGGCATTGAGAAACGCGCAGCCGCGGAACTCGGTGGTGCAGAACCACTCCCCGAACAGATCGAACATCGCGAGCAGGCGTTCACGCGGGGTTGTCGCGCGCTTCGGGATCTCGGCAAGGAACCAGACGAACCAGGCGTCGCGCTTGGACTTCAGGAACTCGACGATGAGGTCGTCCTTGGAGTCAAAGTGCGCGTAGAGAGACATCTTGGCGACGCCGGCCTTTTCGATGATGGCGTCGATGCCGACATGGAGGCCGTCGCGGTAGAAGAGTTCCTCGGCGGCGGCGAGGATGCGCTCACGCGCGCCGCGTTCGTCCTTGCGTGGGCGGCCGCGTTTCGTCGGGGTTCCGGGGGCCTTCCGAGTTGTCGCCTTCTTCGCGGCCATGAAAACGCCGCGATCGGCTGTCGCCGGTCGCGGGTGTTGCTCAGCGTGAACAGGTTACGCGAGAGCCGGAACACCCGGCTCGACCACGGGGAAATCAATCTCGACCTCGAAGGTCTTGTTGATCAGGTTGGTGAAGATGTTGAGCGCGACGTTGGCGACGATCTCGGCGGCCTCGGCATCGCTCCAGCCGGCGTTCTTCACCTTGGCGAAGTCGTCATCGGTGATGAAGCCGCCGGTGCGGAGGACACGCTCGGCAAAGCGGAGCGCGGACGCGGTCTTCACGATTTCGGATGTGCCGCTGCGAGCCCCGGCGAGTTCGGCGCCGGAGAGGCCGAGCATCTTGCCGATGGCGGTGTGTGCCGAAAGGCAGTAGCCGCACTCGTTCACTTCGGCGACAAGGATCGCGATCTGCTCGCGGAGCTTGGCAGGAAGCTTGCCGTGGCCCAGCGCGCCGCTGAAGGCGACGTAAGACTCAAGCACGCTGGGAGCGTTGGCGGCGGTCTTGACCATGTTGGGGACCAGGCCGAGTTTCTTCTGGACGCCGGCGAGGAGTTCAGAGGTCTTACCGGTGGTGCTGGCGGGGTCGACGAGGGGGATGCGGGACATTGTGGGGTCTCCTGGTTGTCCGGCTGACGGAGCCGGGGGTTGTTCTTGGCCCCTCTTGGATGGCGGGGGCTCACAGGAGTATACAGACTGGTCTGTCTATTTATTTCCAGTCGGACGCGATTGTGCCAAATTCGCCACTAGGACGCTGATAATGCTGGTTTTGGCTCGGGGAGGGGGTAGCCGCAATAGAGACACTGCTGACGACGTTCACGGTCGCGAATTCGACGTCGCACGAGCAGCGTTTGAAGTACACGGACAATGTGAAAAACGAGCCACAGGCAAACGCCATTCTGAGCGACGGCGCTGGTGTCTATCACTAAACCGTGCCACTCTTTCTTGTCCGTCGTGGCAGGAAACCAATACCCGACCGGTTCAGGACGAGCGAGATCACCACGCTCCGGCCAATTTGGAATTGGAACAGTTCGAGTGAACGCCTCGAACCAACCCCAAGCAGTTGGCCATCCGAACGACACAAAGCTTTGCGTTCCTGAGTCGATGTACGAGTAGTTCCATTGAAATATCATGAGGGCGTCGTCGGGGCACTCATCTGCCACGTTATCGACCATCCGTCGATAGACGCTGGCAAGTTCAGTGCCTCCGCGATCGGTCACTTGTTGTAGTTCGTCGGGCGAGATCAACAACTGATCGGGGGTTCTCCAGATCTGATGGGGATGGTGGACTGGCCTACTGACAAAGTCGGAGGATGATGTGCTCGCGGCATTGGCAATGAATACGCATGCGATGCACAACCACGCAAGTATTCGACTAAGTCGCCGTGCTCCGGTGGCCCGTATCGCAGCTGATTTTCGTACGAACGACTGGAAATAGCGCATCAACGGTGCAACTAGCTTTGCTAGATGCGCTCCAATGATGCAGATGCCCAATGTGATACAGAGATCGTCAAGAGCTACACGTGGATTCCCAGGAAGAAACGCGAGCGCAGCGGAACGATGGTCGAAATTCGTGCGATTCGCCCACATCTCCTCAAAGAGCGAGCCCGATGCCGGGGAGCGAATGTCTTCTGTGTACCAATGGAAGCTCCACCGAAGCCAAGTGAATGGCCATCCGACCGACCATGACCTAGTCCGCTCTGCGTTTCTTGAATGTCCTTCCAATGAGAGCCAATGCCCCGATTCTCTCCACCAGCCGTCCCCGGTACTCGCAAGCGAAACGATCTGTCGGGCCAATTGAGCATCTGGATCTGTGCTCGATGCTAGGGTGCGCAGGTCGGACAATGATGGCGCCGTATCGAATCTCACTGACTCGCTTTGACCATTCCCCGGAGCTCCTGTCGCCGCAGAGCCAGATTTCACTGTAGCCAGGGCGGCGACAATCTCAGCTGCCAAAAGAACTGCGATTACGCCCCATGCGATCCAGGCTGTTCTGCTCACAAGTTCAATCGCGCGAGGCGGTTGTCTCGTACTGATACCGCACTCTGGGCACACGATCGCGTGCAGAGGTTGGGACGAGGAAGCATCTTTCGATCGCCGGGCGAGCATTGACTAAGAGTACGACGCTAGACAAGTCGTCGTTCGTTCCTCACGCCACCTGATCGTACTCCACCGCTTCACTCACCTCGCCGGCCACTTCCACGGCCCCTTCGGGCTTCTCGCGGATGATCGGTTTGCCCTTGGCATCCGTCAGGGGGTTGCCCTCGAGGTCCTTGATGACCTTGATGGGGTGTGCCTTCTCGTGGGCTTCGAGCTGCGCCAGCAGGCGCTTCTGATCATCGGGCGGGATCTCGTTCCACTTGCCGCGGCCACGGCACTTGGGGAACGCCGAGCAACTCAGCCAGGGGCCGCGGACGCCGTTGCGGAGTTGCAGCGGGCTCTGGCATTTGGTGCAGGGGATGGTCGTTTCCAGCGGTGGGACGGATGGGGCGATCGGGTTGCCGGTCTTGTCGAGCTTCACGATGCCCGAGCAGGGGTTTTCCTTCGCGCCGTAGCCGGAGCAGCCCAGGAACGCGCCGAAGCGGCCGGTGCGCTTGATCATCGGACGACCGCACTCGGGGCAGGCGACCTCGCTGGTCTCGATCGGACGCGGCTTGCCTTCGCGGTCCACCGGCGCTGCGTAGTCGCAGTCGGGGTAGCGCGAGCAACTGAGGAAGCGGCCGTTCTTTCCAAAGCGATAGACGGTGTCCGCCTTGCACTTGGCGCAGCGGTATTCCTTTGGCGCGGGGGTTGTCTCGGCCTTGGCGTGGCTGAGTTCGTCGTGCGCTTTGGCGAGCTGGGCCTTGAAGGGGCCGTAGAACTTCTTGAGCACCGTCACCCAGTCGGTGTGGTCCTCTTCGATCTTGTCGAGCTGGAGTTCCAGGTCGCGGGTGTATCCGAGTTCCATGATCTCGGGGAAGGCTTCGACGAGCTTGTCGGTGACGACCTCGCCGAGATCGGTGGCGTAGAAGCGGCGCTCGTTCTGCTCGACGTAGTTTCGGTCCTGGATCACCGAGATGATCGAGGCGTACGTCGAAGGGCGACCGATGCCATCGGCTTCGAGCGTCTTGATAAGCGACGCTTCGGTGTACCGCGGGGGCGGGCTGGTGAACTTCTGCTCGGGCTCGAAGGCGAACGGTGAGACGCTCTGGCCTTCCTTAATTGACGGCAGCGTCTGCTCGTCGCTGGCGGTCGGCACGCCGGAGACGCGGTAGAAGCCGTCGAAGACGAGCACGCGGCCGGTGGCGCGGAAGGTGAGCGGCGTCTTGGCGTCCTTGCCGCCCTCGATGAGGACGCTGGTGGAGTCCCACTCCGCGGGCATCATCTGGCTGGAGATGAAGCGCTCCCAGATGAGGGAGTAGAGCTTGAGTTCGTCGGGCTTCAGCGCGTTCTTCACGCGGCTGGGGGGGTAGGCGAGTGAAGTGGGGCGGATCGCCTCGTGGGCTTCCTGCGCATCCTTGTTGGTGCTGCCGTAGAAGTTCGGGGATTCGGGCAGGTACTTGTCGCCGAACTCCTGCTTGATGTAGTGACGCGCCATCGTGAGGGCTTCGCCCGAGAGGTGCGTCGAGTCGGTACGCATGTACGTGATGAGACCGACGGCGCCCTCGCCGGGGATCTCAACGCCTTCGTAGAGACGCTGGGCGGTGCGCATGGTGCGCTGGGCGCCGAAGCCGAGGCGCGACGAGGCGGCCTGCTGGAGCGTCGAGGTGATGAAAGGAGCGCCGGGGCGGCTCTTGGTGCGCTTGGTCTCGATGCTCTTGATCTTGTAGGGCGTCGCGGGATCGGCGTCACCGCTGATGGTGCGGAGGAAGCGTGCGGGACCCTTGCCCTTGAGGTCCTCGTTGAGCGAGGCCTTGATGTTGATCATGCCCGCGAGGGTGGCGAGCCGGGTGATTTCCGCGGTGAGGTCCTTGGGGTCGCCCTTGCCGGCGGTCTGGCCGAGTTCGAAGCTCTTGCCGCCGACCTCGACGAGTTCCCCCTTGATGGCCTTGTTCTTGGCCATCCAGGCGTTCTGCACCTTGAGGGTGGGGGCGTTGCCCTTCTCATCGACGACCGCGAGGAACTTCTTCCACTCGGAGGTGAGCTTGCCGGCGTCAACCTTGTCGAGGGCGAAGCGCGCTTCCATCGCCCAGTTCTCATCGGGGACGAAGGCCCGGATCTCGCGCTCGCGTTCAACAACAAGGCGCACCGCGACCGACTGCACGCGCCCGGCGGAGAGGCCGCGGGCGACCTTCTTCCACAGAAGCGGCGACACTTGGTATCCGACGATGCGGTCGAGCACGCGGCGCGCCTGCTGGGCGTCCACGCGGCTCTGGTCGATCGCGTGCGGCGTCTTGAAGGCGCGCTCGATCTCGCTCTTGGTGATGGCGTTGAACACGACGCGCTTGGCCTGCGCCGGATTCACACCAAGGATGTGCGCGAGGTGCCACGCGATGGCTTCGCCTTCGCGGTCCAAGTCGGTTGCGAACCAGATCTCGCTGGCGGTCTTCGCCGCACGCTTCAGTTCGCCGACGGCTTTCTCTTTGCCGGGCAGGATGTCGTAGGTGGGCGCAAAGTCGTGCTCGATGTCCACGCCGGGGACCGGGTTCTTGACGCCCTTTGGGTTCTTCTCGGGAAGATCGCGGACGTGGCCGACCGAGGCCTTCACGATGAAATCGGGGCCCAGGTATTTGTTGATGGTCTTGGCCTTGGCGGGCGATTCGACGATCACCAGCTTCTTGCCGCTGGCCGACGCGCCGCCGCCGACATCGTCATCACCGCCAACGCCCTTCGGTGCGGCGGACCGCTTGGGTGCCTTGGCGGGGGTCGACTTGGTAGTAGCGGTTTTTTTGGCCATTGGATGGGCTATCGGTCGGATCGTGGTCGGATCGGCGTGGGGTGGGTGAGGTCGGAGTAGAGGAAGGTGGATGGGGTGATGTCAAGGGACGCCGGGAATGAGCGTCCGATAACTCGGGTACCTTTCAGCTTCGACGACCTACCAACCACCCTTTGGCCGCGTTCTGTTCCAAGGTGGATTACGAATCGGCCGTAAGCAGCGTGTTTGCAATGGTTTGCGCTATCGCCCGCGGATCGGTGTCGCCGGGGGTGATTCGCAGGGCGCCGGGCGTGGTCGAGAGCCGCCGGAGCCATGTCCGCTGATTCTTCGCAAACCGCCGAGTTTCGATCTTGATGCGCTCGATCGCCTTGTCGAGCGATTCCCCACCCTGGAAGTGTGCGATCAGTTGCTTGTACCCAAGCGCCTCGCGCGCTTGTGTGCCAAGGCGACCCGCCTGCCAGAGCGCCCGCGTCTCTTCCACCAGCCCGCGCTCGATCATCTCTTTCACGCGCGCGTTGATGCGGCGGTTGATCGCCTCCGTCGGCCAGTCGAGCACGACGAGCAAGGCATCCGCCCGCGTTCGCCCTGCGTCCCATTGCTGTTGGTGGACGCTGATGGGCGTGCCGGTGGTGCGGAAGACTTCGAGTGCCCGGACAGTACGGCGGACATCGTTGAAATGGATCCGCATCGCCGCGGCGGGATCGACGCGCTCCAGTTCCGCGCGACGTATATGCGGGTCCATCGTGGTCAGTTCATCGCGCAGCGCCGGATCACCCGGAGGCCCTTCGAAAAGGCCCTCCAGCAGCGCCTTGATGTAGAAGTGCGTGCCGCCCACGACGATCGGCGTCGCCTGTCGCGTTCGGATGTCGTTGATGGCATCGTCTGCCGCTCGCAGCCATTGGTCCACGCTGAAGGGCTCGGTCGGTTCCACGAGGTCGATCAGGTGGTGCGGGACGCCGCCGCGTTCCTCGGTGGTGGGTTTGGCGGTGCCGATATCCATGCCGCGATAGACCTGCATGGAGTCGGCGGTGACCACCTCGCCGAGTGCAAATCCGCGTTCCCGCAGCTCGATGGCCACGGCCACCGCGAGGCCGCTCTTGCCGCCTGCCGTTGGACCCACAATGACCGGGAAGCGCTGTAGCATGGAGATCTCAAGGGCAACGGGCACTGGACAACAGGCATCGGCCCGAAGCGAAACATGTTCGGAGTTTATGCGGTGGCGAAGCTACGTATTGATCACGTTGATGTGGCGGGCAAGCGGGTCCTGATGCGGGTGGACTTCAACGTCCCCATCAAGGACGGCAAGATCACCGACGACACGCGAATCGTCGCCGCGCTTCCTTCGATTGAGAGCGTGCTCAAGCGCCACGGCCGGCTGGTGCTGATGTCGCACCTGGGGCGGCCTGAAGGCAAGGGGTACGAGCCCGCGTACAGCCTCGAAGCGTGCGCCAAGCGCCTCACCGAGCTGCTCGGCAAGAATGTCCGCGGCGGGGTGAAGTTCCCGTCGCACGACTGCGTGGACGGCGCTGCCACCGCTGCGGTCAACATGTTGGCGGACGGCGAATGCGTGCTGCTGGAGAACCTGCGCTTCCACAAGGGCGAGCAGAAGGGTGATCCGGAGTTCGCCAAGAAGCTCGCCGGCCACGGCGACGTCTACTGCAACGATGCCTTCGGGACCTGCCACCGGCCCGATGTGTCGATGGTGGGCTGTCCGAAGCTGATGACGGGCAAGCCGCGCTGCTGCGGATTCCTTGTTGAGAAGGAAATCCGCTATCTGTCTGAGGCGGTACGGGCGCCGAAGAAGCCCTTTGCCGTCGTGCTCGGCGGCGCCAAGGTGAGCGACAAGCTGCCGGCGATCGAGTTCCTGCTTCCCAAGGCGGACACGATCGTGATCGGCGGCGCGATGGCGTACACGTTCCTGAAGGCGCAGGGTCACAAGGTCGGTTCGAGCCGCGTCGAGGAAGAGCGCCTGGACGACGCCCGGAAGATCCTTGCGATGGCCAAGAGCCAGGGTCGCGAACTCTTGCTCCCGGTCGATCACGTGTGCGGCAAGGCGTTTGAAGAGAACACGGTGAGCGAGGTTTTCACCGGCGACATCGGCGATGGCTGGATGGGGCTGGACATCGGCCCCAAGACGATCGCGAAGTACGCCGACACGCTCAGGAAGTCGCGAACCATCGTGTGGAACGGCCCGATGGGCGTGTTTGAATGGGCGAAGTTCGCCGAGGGCACGAAGAGCGTGGCCCATGCGATCGTCGAGGCGACGAAGGCGAGTGCGACGTCGATCGTCGGCGGCGGCGATTCCGCGGCAGCCGCTGAACAGTTCGGCGTGGCCGACAAGCTCAGCCACGTTTCGACCGGCGGCGGCGCGAGCCTGGAGATGCTCTCGGGTAAGAAGTTCGAGAGCGTCGAGCTGCTCGATGAAGCCTGATCGGTTGAGCCGGGTCGTGAGTCCTGGGCCTTGAGACTTGGGTGATGCTGCCACCAGCCGCGGGACGATCTGGCTCCGGTGCCTGGCGCTGGCGGTGTTCAGTGCGCTGATCTATTTCCCCGGCCTCACGAACCACGGCCTGACCAACTGGCAGGAATCGGTGCGGCTGGTCGTCGCCCGGGAGATGCACGAGCGCGACGCGTGGCTCGTGCCGACGCGCAACGGCGAGCCCTATCTCGCAAAGCCGCCGATGATCTATTGGGTGCAGCGTGGGCTTGCGACGTTCCGCGGGGAGCGCGCGTTCACCAGCGAGCTGGAGCTGCGCGCCACGGTCGCGATCTTCGGCGTGTTGGGCGTGCTGGCGACCTTTCTGGTGTCCCGCAAGTTGCTGGAGGATGAGCGTGCCGCGTGGTGGGCGGCGCTGACGCTGGGCATTGGCGTGCTGTATGTGCGTTCGTCGCGCATCGGCGAGTTGGATGTGCTGCTCGTGCCGTTCGTCGTGACCGCCATCGGCTGCGTCGTGCTGGCGTGGCGTGCGCGTGAGGAATCGGGACGAACGCGTTGGCCGCTGCTTGCTCTGGCGATGATCGCCGCGGTCGGCGCAACGATGACCAAAGGGCCTCCCGCCCTCTTGACCATCGGGATCGGAGGTTTCGCCAGCGCGATTGCATGGGGCACGCTGCAGGCGGGTGGATCGTTTCGATTCGTGCCGCGGCTGGTGGCCGGATCGATCGGCGCGGCGTTGCTCGTGGCCGCGTCGGTGCGGCAGATGGCTTCCTTCAACGATGCAGTGGGCGTGGTGATCTTCGCCGTCATGGGTTCCGGGCTGGCGGTCGCGCTGCTGCTGGCATTGCAAGCTCGGAGTGTGGTCCGCTGGTGGCCGTTGGTGGTGCGCACTCACCCGTGGGTGGTGCTGGGCGTGCCGGTACTGGTGTTCCTGGGCTGGGGAAGACTGGTCTCGCGGCAGATCGGTCCGGAGAAACTCGCCGCGCTCGCGCAGACCGAACTCGACGACAACCTGCGCATCCTGGTCGCCGAGAGCCCGGTCAACAATCTTGGTTTTCTCGTTTACGGCGTCGCGCCGCTGGGACTCTTGGGACTGGTGGCGCTCGGGATGATCGTCGCGCGTCGTTGGCGAGCGGCTGCAGGGGTCTTCAGCATTGCGGTGTGGCTGGTGCTGGGCTTCGTCGCGTTCAGCACCTTGGGCAAAGGCGTCGCGCGGTACCTGACGCCGTTGTGGCCGGCGATCGCGATGCTTTCTGGCTGGTGCATCTCCGGCTTGCTGGCGCGGGCGGATGACTCCGCGCGGAAGCGATTGACATGGCTCCTCGCGGTGGTCGTGCTGATAGCAGGCGCGGCGCAGTCGTGGTGGTATGCCGATGGCCGGGAGCGGTATCACTCCGCTCGATCGGCGCGGGACCTTTCCTTCGAACTCCCCAGGCGCGTGCCCGGATTCAACGCCTCTCGCTGCGGCACGTACCTCTTTGAATCGCCCGACATGGAGTACTACCTGCGCGAGCCGATCGAGGAGTGGGGCAAGGCCCCCAAGCGGCTGCCGCTGGATCGACTCCGGCGGGAAGTCGCGGCATCGCCCGAGCCGTACATCCTGCTGGTGCGCCGACCTACCCCCGAGGTGCTTGCGAAATACGGCGACGCTCGCGAGCAACTGGGCGAGGCGGGGCTGCTCGTGGCGGAAGTGATCGACCTGGGGTCGATCCATGTCCAGCCGCCCGGCCGCGCCCCGATCGAGGGTTGGCGCCTTTCGGCGGATGATTCGGGCGAGAACCCCTGAACGGGCGATAGGATGGGTTCACGCCCGGCCGCGCCGAAGGAGACCTCTGATGGTTGCCAAGGTCACGATGCGTCAGCTTCTCTACAACATGCGGAAAGTCGATGCTTCGGACCTCCACCTCAAGGTCGGGATGCCGCCGGTATACCGCGTGCACGGCGAGTTGCGCGTGCCGCAGGGCCTCGGACCGCTCAGCGCCGAAGAAACGGACCGACTGCTGACCGAGATCATCCCGGCGTCGTTGCGGCCTCGCTTCGATCAAACGGGCGACCTGGACTTCTCGACATTTCAGGACACCGACACGCCCGACGGCCAGACACCCGCGGAGCCCTCGCCGACTGGCGTCCCCAAGCGCATGGACCGCTTCCGGTGCAACGTGTTCCGCGCGGGCGGCAGCATGCACGGAGCGATCCGGCGCGTGAAGCCCGAGATCCCCAGCTTCGAGAGCCTGCACCTCCCGCCGGTCTACTCCAAGCTCACTGATGAAGCGCAGGAGGGGCTGATCCTGGTCGTCGGCGTGACCGGCTGCGGCAAGAGCACCACGCTCGCGTGCATGCTCGAACGGATCAACCAGACGCGCGCGGTGAACATTGTCACGATCGAGGACCCCGTCGAGTACCACATTCATCCGCGGCTATCAATTGTGTCGCAGCGCGAGCTGGGCATCGACGTTCCCAGTTACGCAACAGCGCTCAAGTACGTGGTGCGACAGGATCCGGACGTCATTTTCATCGGCGAGCTGCGCGACCACGACACCGTGCTCGCCGCGATCCAGGCGGCCGAGACGGGCCACCTCGTACTCGGGTCGCTGCACACCGCCGACACGATGCAGTGTTTCAGCCGAATCGTCGAGTTCTTCCCGCAGCACGAGCACGCGTTTATCCGCTCGGCGCTCGCCAACTCGCTCAAGGCGGTCTGCGCCCAGAGGCTGCTCACCGCGAACAAGGACAAGGCCGGCGTCGGCGTCGTGCCAGCGACCGAGGTGTTGCTCACCAACTCCACCGTGAAAGAGAAGATCCGCAACGGGGAGGACGGCGACCTGCCCGCAATCATCGCGACATCGGCGTCCGACGGCATGCGCAGCTTCACGCACTCCCTCGCTGAACTGGTCGAGAGCGAGATGGTGTCGTTGCAAACGGCGCTCGAGTCCGCGCCCAACCGCGAGGCGCTCCGCAGCCGGCTGAAGGGCGTCGAGGTGAAGGCCGCCACGCTCGTCGGAAAGATCAAGGGCTGATCGCGATCAGTTGATGATCACCGGCGGGCCGCTGAGATCGGTGTGGATGTAGCGTTCGGCCTGCTCGAGGCGCGTGCGGTCCGAGTCCGACAGCGCCTCCGCGTACACACGCCGGATCTGATCGGCGATGTCGACCGCATACGGCAGGTCGATCGCATACTCGAGGCCATCGAGCCAGTAGGACGCGGCGACGTTGGAACGCATCGAAACTTCCTCGGCCTGAGGCAGCTTGAAGAGCCAGAGCATCGCGGTCACGCGGAGCGGGTCAAACTTCTCGGCCCACTGGCTGCCGGTGAAGATGCCCATGGTCTCCAGCGCGCCCGAAGGATCTTTCAGGGCCAGTTGGGTGCGTGCAAAGAGGAGGACAAGATCGGCGATGACCGGGCGGTCCTGCTGCACCTCGTCCGCCGCGAGCAACGTGACCTTCGCGAGATAGTCCACCCGCTTCATCGGATCGACCTCACGCTGGGCGACGACGAGCAGTTCGCCCGGGGGGAGCGACTGGGCGTAGCGGGTGAGGGCGGCCCGTGCGGCATCATCGGTGGCCGAACACAGCATCGCCGCGGTGGCGAACCCGTCGGCGGTTGGGCGGTGGCGAGCCAGCGCATCAATCGCGGCGGGGGC
>JBGSZV010000227.1:0-2572 GCA_041750235.1 Phycisphaerales bacterium | reverse complement strand
GACATCACCCGCTCCTTCGCCGACGGCGTGCTGCGCACCTGCCACAACCCCGCCACCATCGCCGACGGCGCCCGCACGCACTACGCCGGGCACCACACCCTGCCGATCATCCTCGACCGGGTCGACCGCATGGAAGCCGTGCCCGATCAGGCCATCGCCCGCGCGATGTTCGCCTGCCTCGAACGCCTCCGCCTCGTGGTCGAGCCCACCGGCGCCCTCGCCCTCGCCGGCCTCCTGCAGGACGCCCAGCGCCACCCCGACCAGATCCGCGGCAAAAACATCGCCGTCGTCCTCACCGGCGGCAACCTCGACCTCGACGCGATCCCAGACCTGCGGAAGATCGCGGGCGGTTGAACCACACGCTGCGATCACCTCGATGCGTATGAGGTCACGGACCGCTTTTGCAGTCGAGCACGCAGTCGTAGCTTCAACGGGGCCGGCTCGGCATCAGCCCTTCATCCGCTCGCGCCGCCGACGCGCCGCGCACAAACCCGCGGCTCCCAAGGCCGCAAGCGTGTGCGGTACCGGGGTCACCACGATGTGGGCGGTCATGGTGGCGTTCGCCACGGAAGGCGGTTGAACAGTCCACGCGCCTTCGTCGGAGCGGTAGACAATTGTTTCTGCGACTGAACTTGTTCCGCCCCAACTCGCGCCGCCAGAGGCCCCCAATACTCGCATCACGAGCGAGTAGGTCGTTCCAGCCGAGAGAGTCGCGCTGCCGTCAAACTCAAAATCATACAAGTTGGTGATGCTGCCTGAACTCATGCGCGACAAGAACATCTCGGATGTAGCGAGCTGAGTGATCGGCGTTCCCTGGGCATCGGTACTCCACACACTGAGGCTCACACTTTGCCCCGTTGGTGCGACGAATGGAGCAGCGGCGATCGCCACAGACTTCAAACCGCCCGTCGTGCCGCTCAGGAAGTTGAATCCAGCTTCATCAGGAAACGCCGCTGAATCGGCGGACAGTCGGAAAACCAAACCCGGCCCCGGGTCTGTCGGCTCCCAGTTGCTGTACGCCACCACCCCACCCAAAGCGGGAGCCGAGAATGCCACCGCGCACGCCCACGAGATCTGCTGCAACATAGAACATCCCCTGTCTTGAATGGCCCGTCGCGCAGGCCAGCCGATGGTTTCCCTTTCGGGCATTCTCCGCATTCGGTTCCCGATCATCGAAAGCGGGTCTGAACACGAAAGTCCGATCAGAACACAAACAGAAACTCCGATGTGCCCCTCTGGAGAACTTCGCGTTCTGACCCCCTTCGCGTTGAGTTCATCTGAGTGCCTCTGCCCCCGGCCGTGTCCTTCTTCACCGGATCTCCCGCAGCCGCACATCCCGCAACGCCGGAAAGGTCTCCCGCCACGCCCGAACCTCGGCGGGATCGATCTCAACTGTCAGCACCCCAACCGAGTCACCCATCTCGCCCAGCACCTCGCCCTTCGCCGACACCGCGATCGACCCGCCCGCGTACTCCAGGTGCGGGTCACGCCCCACCCGGTTGACCCCGATCACCACCGCCTGATTCTCGATCGCCCGCGCCACCAGCAACGCCCGCCAGTGCGCCTGCCGCGTCCGCGGCCAGTTCGCGCCGATCACGAACGCTGCCGCTCCACGCACCGCCCCGATCCGGAACAACTCCGGAAACCGCAGGTCGTAGCACACGGCCGGGCACACAGCCAGGCGTTCCACGCCGCTCACCCAGTCGTACATCTCGACCCGGTCGCCCCCGCCGTAACTCTCCGGCTCGCGACCGAACGAGAACGGGTGGATCTTCGCGTACTCGCACAGCACCCGCTCACCCGCGGCCACGGTCACCATGTTCCGCGCCTTGTCACAGTCGCACGGCCGCACCGCCCGCGATCCATGGATGGTCACGCCCAGGTCGTCCGCAAGCCGCAGGAGGAACCGCAGCGTGTCCCCCGCCTTGTCCGGCGCCTGGTCCAGGTTCAGCGTGAACCCCACATCGAACAACTCTGGCAGCACGACCAGGTCACCAGGCCGCACATCCGCGCCGTCGAGCATCCGCTCGACCAGCGCGTGATTGGCGGCACGGTCTTCCCACACGATGTCCATCTGCACCAGGTGCGCTCGCATGGACCCAGCATAGATGTCGCCCCCCGGCCCGTCTGACGCACTCTCAAGCGGTTTTCATGCACGGTTCACCGCCGTGCCACACCCAACTGCCAATATCTCCGTGTCAGGGGCGGGAAACGGCGCGTGCCGCGACCGCCCCCCAACCAACGGAGACACCCATGACCACCGCCTACACCGCCCAGAACAAGTCCACCATCGACCGCGAGGAATCGGGCCGCACCTCCGTCACCGAGATCAAGAAGGATGTCGGTGTGCTCAAGGAGGACCTGACCCACCTCAAGGACGACGCCGCCCGCATCACCAGCCAAGCCGCCCACGAGGCTGTCGAGGCGGTCCGTCACACGGCCGAATCCGCCTCGCAGACCGCCAAGCGCTACCACTCCGCGGCGTGTGACTCCGTCCGCGAACGCCCCATGACCTCCGTCGCCCTCGCTCTCGGCGTCGGTGTCATCCTGGGACGCCTGCTGGCGGGGCGCT
>JBGSZV010000226.1:0-8391 GCA_041750235.1 Phycisphaerales bacterium | reverse complement strand
GGTGTCATGGGGTCGTTGCCGCTCCGGACGGCATTGCCGTCGCCGAAGCAGCGTGGGCCCGCTCGTAGGCGAACGCCGCGTCGGCCTGCTTCTCGAAAGCATGCGCCAGTTCGACCAGCTCCTGGCGCACGGCTTCATCGGTGATGCCCGTAGGCTCGTGCGCAATCTCATTGCCGGGCGGCATCTTGTTCTCTTCCAGCACCGCCACGAGCGAACGCCGCGCCACCAGCGCCTGGTTCGGGTAGTTGAGGAGCAGCAGATCGTTGATCCGGCTGCGGTTGTCGGGCTCGTGGCAGGTCATGCAGTTCTGTTCGCGGAACTTCCCTTCCAGGGCTCGGTAGCTCGCGTCGAGCGCAGCGACATGCGGGTTGTCCTTCGAGAACAGATAGCTGTAGAGCGTGACGCGCGGCTGCGGCTCGCCGTTCTGATCGGTCCAGTGCCATTGCGCATCCCAGTCACGCTTGATCAGCTTCAGCGACAGCGGATCCGGCGACACGCGCATGGCTGACAATAAGCGTCCCGAGGAGAACACCAGTGCGATCTTCTCCGCGTTGACATACGCGGTCCACTTGTTGGGGGTGTGCCAGAAGGGATAGGGGTACTCGCCCGCGTCGAGTGACGCACGGAACTGGACATCCAGTTCAAGCACCGTGAGCGGCCCCTCCGTACGGATCTCGTAGCCCCCCTTGAACATGAACGTCGAGAGGTACAACTTGGCCCATACCATCGGGTTGAGTTCGGTCAACTGGAAAGCGGTGTCGTCGCTGGTGTCGATCAGCCGGTAGCTCTCAGGGTCGTAGCCCTGCGCAGGGTTGAATCCTCCCCAGAGAATACGGCTGCCCGCAGCGTCGATGAGATCAGCGCAGGCGGCGAGCTTCGCCGCAGCGGCATCCCGTGCCGCGGGATCGCCCGGATCCGCCATCGGGCTCGCCTTGACGAGTTGCGAAGCGATGCGCTTGGCGATCATGTCTTGAATCGGCTCAACGAGCACCAGCGGCTTGGGCTTCGGAGTCGGCGTCGCGACCGCGGCCCGCTTCTCCATGTTCATCAAGAGGCAGGCAACGCCGGCGACGGCAACAAGCGGTATGACGCGAGAGATGTGCAAAGGTGCGCTCCGGGGGCGAAGAAGGCGCACAGTGGCGCGCTCCCTAACGTCGGCGGACCGGGCACGACTCGACAGCCTATAACCGAAAAATGACACAGGGGCGGCCATGCGGACCGCCCTTGTGTGCATTGCTGAGCTGACAGGCCAGTGAGAGGGCGTGTCAGGTGGAGGCGTTGTCGATCTGACGGGTCACGAACTCGATGGCATCGGCGGGATCCACATTGCCGTCCTGATTGAGGTCGGCGGACTCATCTCCCGCGAGGTAGGCGGGCATGAAGATGCTCGCCGCGGTCAGTTCCACCGCGGACTCGCTGTCGGCAGACACGGGGCGCAGGAAGTTTCGGAAGACGTAGTTCCCGAGCTGGGTGCCCGAGGCGTAGCCGAGGTCGGCATCGAAGCGGAAGTGCACGCCGAGATAGACGCGGCTGACGCCGTTCTCACGCCCGGCGGCGGTGAAGGTGTGGAACGTCCGCGTCACGTTCCGGACAATGGGCTCGTCGGTGCCGAAGAAGTTCCGCATGATCGCCGAGTGAGCGGCGCCGAAGGTGGCGTGGCCGGAGGTGTAGGCGGGGAAGGGAGGAGAGAAGTCCAGCAGCGGGAACCAGTTGGCCTTCTTCTTGGTCTTGTTGTTGTTGTCGATATCGGCGTGACGAACCGCGCTCACGGGGCGCCAGAGATCAACCTCCGTGGCGTACTTCTGATCCCAGGCGACAAGCCCGGCGTCGCCGAGCGCCAGTCCGACGAGCGCGAACAGGCGGGCGTTCTGCAGAAGCGAGAGGCCGCGGTCATTCGACACGACCGCGGTGATGTCCATGAGGTGACCCGGCGGCTTGAATGTGCCGTTGCGGTCGTTGGCCCAGAACCAGGCGATCTCGGTCTGCTCACGCGTGCGGGTGTTGCTGTTCCGGGAACCGTACGACTTCACTTCGTTGAACTGCTTGGCGTACCCGCGAGAGCGGAGCAGCGTGTCAAGGTCGTTGTATCCAAGGGGCCCCGCGGGGCGGAACTGATCACCCTCGACCATGGTCCAGCAGTCGGTGGTGCCCCAGCCCGGATTGAAGGGCGGGCTGGTGAAGTCCGGCGGCGTCGGGCGGTAAGCGCCCGGAACGTCCTGATAGGTGTAAGTAAACGTCGTATCGGTGCGATCGCCCGAGCGAGCATCGAGGATGGCGTTCGCCGCGGCTTCACCCAGTGCGATGCCGTTGGACTTTGCTTCGCCCTCAGCGATCGAGTCAAGCTGGCTCTCGTAACGTTCGTCGTAGATCGCCTGACGCGCGGGGTACAGCGCGACCAGCGCCGTGTGAGCGGCGGCGGCGGCGGCGGCCTTCTCGGAAGTCGGGCCATCCGTCGGCAGATACTCGATATACGGCTCGAACTTGCGTTCGACCGAGTTGACAGCTTCGTAGATCGACACGAACAGGATGGCCTGGTTTCGCGCGAGGGGGCAGGGCGGGCCGCCGACCGCGCGAACGGTGTCGAGCCACTCGTTTTTCCACTGCGTGATGACGTCTGCACGCAGGGTACCGCCGGCGACGGCGATCATGGCCGCAGCGGACAGGATTGACTTGCTTCGGAACGACATGGACAAACTCCCACGAGAGGAACACATTCCTCAAAGGGTGGAGCGAAGCGGTCGCTCAGCGACAAACATGCCTTGGGCGCTGAAGTTCCCAACCTAAACGCCGCCCTGCATTTCGCAATGTCTAATCTCAGCGCGGTCCGGGACTTAAGCGATTTTTCATCCGCGTCTCGCCCGGCTTGCCACAATCGGCGTCCGGTAAGCGCCGCGTAGTTCGTGCATCTGTGTGGCGCGATCACGACACCATCTCAATCGATGAGAAACGATGCGCCGCGCGCCGTGCATCGGTGACTCATCTCTTGTGGTTCTCGGGCTTTCGTGGTCTACTGCGTGAACGCCTGCACAGGTTGCCGCCAGGGTCGCGGCTTGGTTACAAGTTCCAACTGACGCACAGGTTTCCGCTTTCGCGGAGGCCAACTTTTCTCGTTACGGAGGAGTCATCATGCTCAAGCTTCGATCTCGTGCGCTGACGGCGTTCGGCCTTGTGGCCGCATTCGTCTCGCCGGCGTTTGGCGCGATCCCGACGGTCGCGACCTTTGATGCGGACGCGGAGAGCTTCGTGGGGAGCACGACCTCCACAACGCAGATCTTCGCCGCTGCCGGCGGCAACACCGGCGGACACATCCAGATCCGAAAGGACCTCTCGCCACCCGAGTTTGATGTCGGAAGCCGGACGTCCACGGACACGGACTTCCTCGGTGATTACGCCGCGGGCGGCATCACCGGCGCCGGGTTCGACATGAACGCGTTCAATACGACTCTGAACGCCGTGTGGCTGCGATTCCGTTCGAGCGTGACGCTCAACGGCTGGCACTACGACTTCGGCGTGGTCACTCCCGACGCCAACGCGTGGATCTCCTACGACGTGGCCTTCAACCCGTCGTGGGATGACCTGACCGCGACGGCGAACGGCTGGACGCAGGAAGCCGGGGCCGGGGCCTTCGCCTCGACATTGGCGACCGTGGACTGGTTGGAGATTCGAGCAATCAATGAAGAGAGCCTGATCGTGGGGCTGGACAACATCCGCCTGGTGCCGACCCCCGGGGCGGGATGGCTCGCAGGGCTCGCGGCGATGGCCCTGATCCGTCGCCGCCGGAACGGGTGAGTCGACACATTGCTTTGAACGAGAACGCCCGCCTCCCCGGTGGGCGTTTTCGTTCCGGCGATACCCAAACTCAGGTGGAAAACAATTTCGGCATCTGTTTCAGAAACAGTGCTTGAACTATGCAATTATGCCGATAGGCTGCCGATATGGCCCTTCTGGACCGGCAAGAGAACTTCGAAGAGCGGGCGCTTGCCGTCGTTGGCGAGTTGCGGTCGGTCTTTGCGGGGATGATCGAGGCCAAATGCGGGTCGGGTCCGGCGGTCACCGCCATCGCCTCGGCTTTCGGGATCCACCGGAAGCTCGCGTGGCAGATCAGCCGGGTCGCGTACGACGAGGACCCGTTCGTTGCCGCTCGCCACATGCCGACCGCCCGGAGCATCGGGGCGCTGGTCCGCGCGGCGGGGAAACACGGGGTCGAATCGAGCCTTCTGGACCAGCTTTCCAGGGCGACCGAGGACTTTGAGAGTCTTGTCCGAACGCACGCCGGCGACCGGACGGGCTTTGATCTGCTGCTTGGCGCGTGCAGTTCGGGCGCCGACGACGAGGAAGCGGTCCGCTGGCGGCAGCAATCGTTCACGGGAAACAGCTTCATCTGGGGCGCGCAGTGCCGAGCGATGCACGCCGTATCGCTGCAGTTCCCTTCGGTCCGACGCCCGGGCTTTTTCGACATGGCGATGGTGCGCGGGCTGATCGGCCTGCGGCTGAACCGGCCGCAGACGCATTGGCTGGTCGCGCAGTCGGCGGTGCTGATGGACGACTCTTCACCGCGAACGACGTCGCGAGAAGCGCTCGATCCGGAAGGGGCAAAGTCCTGCGGAGGCGTCCCGATCCTCAAGGCGCATTGCCGTGGGGAACTGCCGGGGTTTGAGCGAAAAGTGAACCCCACCGGCCTGCTGGACGACCGGCTGATCCCGGGCGGGGTGGGTCTGACAGGCGAGCGGACGATCTACACGGGCGAGGTGATCCGGGCGCTCGCGCCGGCGCACGCGACGCCGGAGGACCGAGTCGGGCATTTCGGCGCGGGCGTGCGAACGCCGACGCAGGCGCTGGTGATGGATTACTTCACGCATCGCGATCTGTTCCCGGGGGTGAAGCGCGAGTTGTGCGTGTTCAGCGATGTGAACTCACCGGTTGCGTTCAGCGAGGCGGACCGTCTGCAACTCAACGCGGAACTGACGGAGCTGGGATACGGGCTGGGGCGGACCCAGTGCCGCGAGATCTCGGGGTACGCACGCCTGCTGCGGGACGTGTTCGAAGCGATCGGGCACGACCCGCGGGATTTCCTGGTGCACCGCGTACGCATCCATTACCCGCCGATGCCGGCGAGCGTGATGGTTCGGTTTGAACTTCCTGATCCACCCGAGGGTGGTTGAAGGTGTTTCGGAGGGGGTCGGCCGCCACTGCCTGGAGGGCAGCGCGGCGTCAATGGGTGTCTGGAGAACTGTTTCACAGGAGAAAGAGACATGCGTGGATGGATGATGAGCGCCGCAATCGGCGCAACGACGGCGGTCGCCTCGGCCGGTGTGAGCGTTTCGAACTATGACGATCTCGCCGAGAGCTTCTACGGCAGTTCGTTCTCGTACAACGGCGTGACCTACCGCGACGTCAACACGGAGTCGGGTGTGTTTCCCGATGGCAGCGAGTTCGTTCCCGCCGACCTGGGCGATCAAGTGATCGTGGAGAACGCCTCGTTCCTGTTCAACGACTTCCCGGGCTGGGGAAGCCCGAACAACGTGCTGACCTTCGGCAGCTCGTTCGTGGTCGGACCCAATCTGTCGCTTGGTGCGGTGTCCACCGTGACGATGGACCTCGACGAGCCCGCTTCGTTCGCCAGCATCGAGACCGTGTACTACGAGAACGGCCCGTGGGGCGGCATCGTGTTCCACCTCGAAGCGCTGTCCAACGGCCTCGTCGTCGCGAGCGATTCGTTCTCGATTGCCAACGGCGGCGGCCGCGACAACATCGCGTTCCGGGGAATGTCGGTGTCGGCGTCCAGCTTCGATCAGCTCCATTTGTACGCCACCTTCGGCAACGACTACTCGGGCCCGCGCATGATGATCGACAACCTCACGCTGGTTTCGGTCCCGGCTCCGGGCATGGGAGCGATCGCCGGACTCGCGGGCATGGCGCTCCTGCGCCGTCGTCGCGCGTGATGCACCGGGTCTGATTTCTTCCGATTTCATGAAACACGACTCGCGTTCGCGGTTTGGGCCATGGACTGCCCCTTCCGCGAACGCGTGTTCGTTTGAGCGACCGCGCGGTGTCGATCAGCACTCGCTGATCGTCACCGGGATGTGCACCGCCAGCCCGCCCTCGGCGGTTTCCTTGTACTTGCTGCCCATGTCCTTGGCGGTTTCCCACATGGTCTTGATGACGCCGTCGAGCGTGACCTTGGCGGCGCTTGGGTCGCCCTCGATGGCGATGTTGGCGGCGGTGATCGCTTTGATCGCGCCCATGGTGTTGCGCTCGATGCAGGGGATCTGCACGAGTCCGCCGATGGGGTCACAGGTCATGCCCAGGTGATGCTCCATAGCGATCTCCGCGGCCATGAGGACCTGTTCGGGTGTGCCGCCCAGGACCTGGGTGAGACCTCCTGCCGCCATGGCGCTGGAGACGCCGATCTCGGCCTGGCAGCCGCCCATGGCGGCACTGATCGTGGCGCCCTTCTTGAACAGGCTGCCGAGTTCGCCGGCGGTGAGCATGAAGTCGATGATGCCCTGTGAGGTTCCTTCGCCGAAGACCTCGTAGTACATCATCACGGCAGGGATCACGCCGGCAGCGCCGTTGGTCGGCGCGGTGACAACACGGCCGAAGGCCGCGTTCTCTTCATTTACAGCAAGCGCGAAGGTGCTCACCCATTTCAGAATGTCGGTGAAGGAGTTGGCCAGCGAGCGCAAACCGTCGCGGCGGACGGTGTGCTTCCATGTCGTGATGTTGGGGCGATTGACGACGGGAACGGTCTGGCCCATCCGCCCCGAGTCCTGCGGGTTCTCCTCACCCAGCAGCTTGTGACACATGGCGGCAGCACGCCGGGAAACGTTGAGGCCTCCGGGAAGGATGCCCGCGGTGTGACAGCCGCGGTAGATGCACTCGGTCATCACGCGATAGATATTGAGAAGTCCGTCGCGGATCTCGGCGTCGGAGCGCCACGTGCGTTCATTGCGCAGGACGATCTCCGGGATGGTCGCACGCTCCTGACGGCAGTACGCAAGGAGTTCCTCGCCCTGCTGGATGGGGAAGGGCAGTTGGATACGCTGGCGGGCTTCGGCCTCTTTCTGCTGCTCCTGCACGACGAAGCCGCCGCCGACGCTGTAATAGGTTTCCTCGATGGTCGTGCCGTCGGCGAACGTCGCGGCGCACGTCATGGCGTTGGGGTGAAAGGGCAGCACCTTGTCCATGTGAAAAACGATATCGGTGTCAGGGTCGAAGGCAATCCTGTGCTCGTTTCCCAGCACAAGGGCCTTGTCGGCGCGTACCTTCCGGATGACCACGGGTGGGTTCTCGACATCGCAGGTGACGGGATCGTGCCCGGCGAGCGCCATGATGACGGCGATGTCAGTGCCGTGCCCGACGCCGGTCTTGGCGAGAGACCCGAAGAGGTGCACGCGTACGTGACGGACAGCAGTGAGCGGGGCGCGGCACGTGATGGCGGCGAGGAACTGCTGGGCGGCGCGCCAGGGGCCCATGGTGTGCGAACTGCTGGGACCGACGCCGATCTTGAAGATGTCAAAGACGCTGATGGATTCCATGGGTGCTTCACCGGGGCTGGAAAACGCTGGCAGGGCGGAGCGGACGAGCGGAGATAGTAGCCCACAGTAGCGTGGGATTTGAGCCATCGGATGCGGGCTGAGTTTGAGCAGGGTCGCCGAGCGTTGCCGGCGTATGGTCGCGGTTATCATGGAAAATCGATGGCCGAGCGGACACGACAGATGCGGACATTTGTCATTTCATCACCCGATGAGCGGGTGATCTCGGATCCCGCCGCGCGCTGGATCGCGGTGGGCATTGCCATCGTCAGCCTCGGCGTGGCCACACTGGCGTTGATCGGGTGGGCGACGGATGTGACATTCCTCGTGCGGGTGCGCGAGGGGCTGTCGTCGATGAAGCCGATCACGGCGATCGGCGTTGGGTTGGCGGCGGTGTCGCTCGGAGTGCTCGCTCTGGATGTTCGAACCCGGTGGGTGCGCGTGGCCGGGGTCGGTTGCGCGTGGCTCGGAGTGTTGATTGCGCTTGGGCTCGCGGTTGAATGGCTCGCCGGAATCCGACCTGGGTTCGAGTCGGTGCTGTTCGCGTCAAAGGTGGAGCGCGAGCCCATCAAGGTGCCGGGCCGGCCCTCGTACGCGACCGTGACATCGATCGGGCTGTTGGGCGTGGCGCTGATCGCGGCGCGGATGAAGTCATTCACGGGCTTGGCGGTGGCGCAGACGATCAGCGTGGTCATGGTGATGCTCTGCGCGGTCGCCTTGGTGGGGTACATGACGGGCGCGAGAGACCTGTACGCCTTCCGGCCGTACTCGACGATGTCGTTCTATACGGCCACGACGGGCATGCTGCTGGCGATCGGGGTGTGCCTCGCCACGCCCCAGCGCGGGCTCGCAGCGC
>JBGSZV010000225.1:0-4177 GCA_041750235.1 Phycisphaerales bacterium | reverse complement strand
GACCTGGGAGTCGGCCTTGAATCCGCCGATGCCGGGGCCGTGGCCAGCGCGGGGATCGACGACGGCGTAGGGGCGCTTGCGCGGGTCGACGGGCGTCTTGGCGTCGGGCTTGATAAAGAGGAGGGCGTAGTTGCAGGGCTTGTCGAGTGTGCGCCCGTCGATGACGGTTTCGTACTCGAACTGGAGGACAGGGGGTTGGCCCTTGGCGCGGTGCTCGAGGAAGTTATTGCCACGGCGGCGCAGGGTGTCCCAGAAGAGGACGGTGCGCTGCATCGCGTCGGTGGCGTATTCGGCGGCGCTCTGGAAGAGGTTGGTCTGGCGGGTCTCGGAAGCGGCGTTCATGGTTCCTCCTCCATGCCGCGTGCATGCGGCCCCGCGGCGAGATGGGTTGTGATGATGGAATAGTAGGTGCGAAAGGTGTGCCGTGATCGTGGTGGAATGTGCGATCGGGCGCGTGTGCGGGCGCGTTCCGCTGGTTGGTGTTCTCGTGTGTGAGAATGCGAAATGCGCGGGGGTCTTGGGAGTGGGAATGTGGGGGAGAGGCGCCGACGCGCTGGTTGGTGCGCGCGTTGGACGGTAACCGGCTTGAAAGTGGAAGCGCGACCGTGGGTCGGTGACCGGACGTGTCGGTCGCTGCGCGACCATCCACATCCGGCTACTCAAGACGACCCCGCTGGGGTCGGCGCGCTGCGCGGGTTTGGGTGCGCGTGGGTCGTTCGTTCGTTACTTCGCCGGGTATTCGTAAACGCCGCGGCCGCTCTTGTCGCCCATTCGTCCGGCGGTGACGAGTTGCTTGAGCAACGGGCAGGCGCGGTAGCGGTCGTTGTTGAGGCCGTCGGCGAGCACGTTCATGATGTGGACGCAGGTGTCGAGGCCGCTGAAGTCCGCGAGACGGAGGGGGCCCATGGGGAAGTTGCAGCCGAGCTTCATGATGCCGTCGATGGCTTCGGGGGTGGCGACGCCTTCCATCCAGGCGTAGAAGGCTTCGTTGATCATGGGCATCAGCACGCGGTTGCTGACGAAACCGGCGCGGTCGTTTGCTTTGAGGGGGGTCTTGCCGAGCTTGGTGGAGAGGGCAACGGTGCGCTCGATGACATCCGGCGAGGTCTGGAGGCCGGGAATGACCTCGACGAGCTGCATGATCGGCACCGGATTGAAGAAGTGCATGCCGATTACCCGCTGCGCGGTGCTGCCGGCGGCGGTCGCGATTTCAGTGATCGAAATGCTTGAGGTATTGGAAGCGAGGACGACGCTTTGGTCGGGGAACATGGCGGCGAGCTTTGTGAAGAGTTCTTTCTTGACCTTGGCATCTTCGACGATGGCTTCGACGACCCACTGTGATCCCTTGATCTCATCGAGGCTGCCGACGTAGCGGATGCGCTTGAGGGCAGCGTCCATATCGGGCTGGGTCATCTTGCCCTTTTCGACGCTCTTGGCGAGGAACTTCGCGTGGTTGGCCTTGCACTTGTCGAGGGCGCCGGGGAAGGCGTCGAAGACGATGGCGTTGAGACCGCTGACGGCGGCGACCTGAGCGATGCCGCCGCCCATTTGGCCGGCGCCGATGACTGCAATGGTGCTGACTTCAGACATGACAAAACCCTTTCTCACCGCGGAGGGCGCGGAGAACGCGGAGGAGGAAGGGGATTGTAATGGATGAGCCGGCTTCGCAGCGGGGTCAGGCCTTGGGGCGCTTGATGAGGCCGGTGATCAGGGAGAGGAGAAAGAGGATGATGAAGACGATGAACAGGATGCGGGCGATGTCGGTGGCGCCTGCGGCGATGCCACCGAATCCGAAGACCGCGGCGATGATGGCGATGATGAAGAACACGACAGCGTAATAGAGCATGGTGTTTCTCCGACGTGGATGGGTGATTCACGACCGCTCACAGCGTACCTCGGTCGTATGAAGCGGCCTTCATTCGCCGCTTTGGCAGGCTCACGCGTGGCGAGCGGTGTTATGCAGCGGATCGGGCCATGCCTGCTCCGCGGAGCATGATCTGGCAGGCACCGATGGCTGCGGTGGTTTTGATCTCGGGCACGGATCTTCTTGCCGCTAGGGACACGGGGGGACACGGACGGAGCGGCCAATCGTGGAGATGATTCATGCGCTGGCGTCGGCTTCGAAGCCTAAGGTTGCCCACTATGAAACTGGGAAAGATCCTGATCGGTTACGGGGCGTTTCTGATGCTCTGCGGCGTGGCGGGCTGGGCCGCGGCGGGGTTCACGGCCAAGGCCAAGACCGCGATTGCATCAGGCTCGGCCACAGGCCTGCTCATGATCGTGCTGGGGATCCTTGCGCTCAAGCTGCACCCCGCGGGCTCCCGCGCCGCGACGTGGACCGCGGCGGTCTTCGCGTTGCTGTTCACCGGTGTGTTTACCTGGCGTGCCAGCGTCGCCTGGGGCAGCCTGCCGGAGAAGCTCTACGTCGCAGTGCTGCTGTCGGCGATGGCGGCCGCGAGCGTGACGGTGGGGACGATGGTCATTCGTGCGATGACGCGGCGGTCAAGTCGCTGAGCGCGGTGGCGCGAAGTTGACTTTGGGCTCGGATTCCCGCAGCGATCGGCCGTGGGCGATCAGGATTTGCTGCGCCGCTCGGTGATCAACTTGTCGATCGCGGTCCAGGAGTTCTTGCCGATCTTGCCGTCGGCCCCGAGTCCGGCCTTCTTCTGAAGTTCCTGCGAGGCCTTCAAGATCTCGGGCTGCGCGGCGTTCGCGTTCTGGAGGAGGCCGAGCCAGTGGAGGAGGCGGGCGTAGTCGGCCATGCGCTTCTTTTCGGGGTCGGTGGTCGGCGCCTTGGTGGTGTCGATGGGCGCAATGGCGATGGAGCGTGAGAGGTCGGAGACGATGAAGCCGATATCGCCCCCGCCCCCGGATGGAGCGCCGCCGCCGTTGAGCGCGAAGCCCTTCAGGTATTCGACGGTGGTGATGACATCATTGCGGCGGAGTTCGGCGGGGAGGAGCGAGAGGGGGATGGACTCCCGGTTGCGCTGCTGAAGGGTCTTGTTGTCGTTTTCGAGGCCGGAGACTTTGTCCTGGAGCGCCTTGGCGTCGCGTTCGATGGCGGCGGCCTGGACTTCGAACTTGGCGGGGACGCTGACGGACTGGCCGAGGATGTCGAGCTTGCGCTGCTTGCCGCCGGGGCTGCCGACGACGAAACCGATGACGAGGCCGACGACAAGGCCGGCAACCAGGAGGAACCAGCTGGGTACACCGCCGCCTGAGGAGGAGGTGGGAAGGGCGGAAGAGGACGAGGTGGGGTGCTGGGACATGGGGGGATTGTACCGGGAGGGGCGTGGGGTGAGAGAGGAGTGATGATTGAGACGGTGAGACGGTGAGCGAAAGCTCAAACCTCAAAGCTCACATCTCAAATCGGAGGGATTGGCGCGGGGCGATCAATGTGAGAGCCAGCGTTCCCATTCGTTGCGCAGGAGTTGCTCGAATCTTCGGCTGAAGTCGGTGCCGTTGCAGAGCGGTGACGCGAGGAGGCGGTCTCGGAGGGTGGGGCGGAGCGCGATGAGTGATGCAGGGTCGCGCGCGACGTTAACTGCTTTGGTGATGTAGTCGTCAGGTGTGTGGGCGATCCAGTCGGTGAGGCCGAGGGCGGTGTTGAGGCTGGCGGTGACGCGGGAGGCGTGGGTGTTGCCGATGAGGGTGAGCATGGGGACGCCCATGTAGGCGGAGTCGCAGGTGGTGGTGGTGCCGGCGTAGGGGTGGGTGTCGAGAGCGAGGTCGATGTCGGCGTAGTCCTTGGCGTGGTCGCCGAAGTGGTAGAGGTACGGGCGGCGCTGCACGGCGTCAGCGGGCGCACCAGCAGCGGCGAATCGCGCGTGCAGGTGATTCCAGATGGCGTTGTCATTGAGCCAGCGGCTCTTGATGATGAGGCGCGCCCCCGGTGCTGAGGCGCGCTGGAGGATAGTGCTCCAGAGGGTGATCATCGGGTCGGTGATCTTGGAGAGGTTGGTGAAGATGCCGTAGGTGAAGGGGGAACCGGTGGCGACGGGCGAAGGGGAGACGGGGGGCGTGTCGGGGAGGGCGTCGCCGATGACGGTTTCGCGGGGCTGGTAGCAGAGGAAGGGCGGGTCGAGGCGTGCGAGGCGCTCGAGCGCGGATCCTTCGGTTCCGATTGGGTCGGTGATGGCGTCGACGATGCGGGCGTCGATCTCGGCGAGGCCGGTGG
>JBGSZV010000224.1:0-5431 GCA_041750235.1 Phycisphaerales bacterium | reverse complement strand
GCTGGCCGGCGGCGGCGTTGGCTTCATCGGCGGGCCGGCCCGGCTTGTCGCGGGCGGGGAACTGGGTCCCGACCTTCTCGGGACGCAACACAGAGACCTCGGTCTCAACCAGCCCGGACGATTTGAGATTGGTCAGGATGTCGTTGGCCTTGGTTTCGGACGATGCGACGCAGTAGACGCAGGTTGTCATGGAGAACCTCCTGATGAGCGATACGGGAAGATCCGGAAATATGGACGTGGAACGGTGTGTGTGATGGGGGCGCTGGGTGGTTTGTCAGCGCCTTTGAGAGGGCTGGAGTTGAACCGAGGCGCGTCGCCGCGCGGCCCGCTCTTCTTTGCCGCGGAGCAAGCCCGCGCCCAGGATCGGGCTTGCTCCGCCGATGAGCAGGAGGGTGAACGCCAGCGCAATCACGAGGACTCGCGTGCCCATCCCATCGATGAAGAACCAGGTGACGACGCCCGCGATCAGCAGCACGGCAACCGCGCCGAACCATCGCCACTGGACCATCCTCGTGCGGCGGGGCGGCGGCCGTCCCTCGCTGGAGGTGACGGACATCAGGTCGTCCTGACGGTCGTCGATCGCATCCGACGTGCTGTCGCCGGCGGCGGGGCTCAGCGCGGCCACCGGTGTCTGCGGCGTCGGGCGAACCGATGACCCGCCTTCATTGTCGCTGTGGCCTTTCGTCGCGGCAGCATCCGCCTTGTGGGTGCCGGGCGTTGATGAGGCGGTTTCGGAATGGAGTGGAATGAGCAAGTGGAACCTCGCGTTGTGCGGACGGGCGTGGGCGTCGGGCAATGGGGCGGTCACACGACCATCGGGATGAAGTCGAACTGAACGAGCGCGACCACGATGCTGAGAACGACGCCCAGGCACACGCTGGGCCAGCGGCTCCATTTCCGGCTGTACTCCCACGAAGGGAGCGAGCCGATCAGGAGCAACTCGATGAGAACGAGGAGTGTGAGGCCCATATGAAAGTCCTTTGACGGGTAAGGCCGCCAGTTCGTGGACGAGAGTCTCAGCGCGATCAGAAGCCGCGCGGGATGTAGTTCAGGAGTACGAGCACGAGCAGGACGACCAGGATCAGGCCGAGGACACCGCTCGGGCCGTAGCCCCATTTGCGGCTGTAGCCCCACTTGGGCAGCCCGCCGACGAGGAGCAGGACAACGACGATCAAGAGAATGAGTCCCATGTGAATCTCCTTTGCTTGAGCGGCGTACGGCGATGGAGGTCGAACAAACCTCCACGCCTACGCCGGATGTCCGGTCGGACTCGCGCCCTGTGCGGCGCGAGTCACGAGTGCAATGTTCTTCACTGTCCCGGCGAGTCCGTTCGCAGTGTTCACTCTCGCCTCCAGACTTGGAACACACGCTGCTACTTGTCGACCCGCATCTTCCGGCGACCCTTGCCTATGTCGCCGGGACGCCCGTTGCCGGCGCGTTCCATGTGTTCGGTGGGATGGTCTCGGCCATCTGAAAGACCTGCACCATCGTGCCGCTGGTGAAGGCGTGCACGACCGCGCCGGAGTTGATCTCGATCTCAGCGGCGGATTCTTTCACGGCAACGCCGGTGATGCGCTTGATTGCATCGCGGAGTGCCGTGGCGGAGGCGCTGAAGAGCTGGCGATGGAAGTCCTGGACCTTGGCGGCCCCTTCCAAGGTCTGAGCGAGCACGCGTTCGGCTTCCGAGAGCGCGTGGTGCAGGGTGATGACGAGGGTGTCGCCGCTGAGAACCACGGTGGCTCCCCTCGGGGCGTGGCCGGTGCGTTCGAACTGGTACGCGATGGCTGCCTGTGCAACCTGCTCCGCGATCGTTGAGCTTGGTTTGGTCATGAGTGTTGCCCCGTGGCTGCCTTTTGGTACGGAGGACTGAGGCGTTGCGGAAGCGCAAAACACAACGACGCGATTGAGCACCATGTGGTGTTCGATCGCGTCGGCTTACTCGGTCTCTGGCCTCCCGGCGGAACGCCGGGCTGCCATTTAGCTTGTCTTCCGAAGAACGCTGTCAGGTTAGTGGCCGGTCGAGAGAACAAACTGTTACCGGCCCTGTGAGACCTTACCGGTGCCGGGTGGGAAGTCAAGGACTTGAAGAGCTTTCCTTTGACGCTGAATCGTAAGCACGTGGGATCTGCGTGCAGAATGAGCGTTTCGAGAGCGATTATCGCAGGAAGAAAAGATCACAATTCACACACACACACACAGGCTCCGCGCGGTATTCTGTTGAACGAAATGAGAACGCAGGGAGAGATAGAAGCTGCCATCTGTGATGGCATGGCGCGGTTTGAGCAGGAGTACATGGGGCGCGGTCCCAAGGCGATCTCCTGTCATCTCATTGATGATCTGCTGGTGGTCAGGTTGAAAGGTGTTCTCACCGCCGCCGAGCAGCACTTGGCGAAATCGCGCCCGCCGGACAAGGGCCGGGACCTGATCAAGGAAGTGCGAACGCACCTGATCATGGCGGCACGCCCGACGATGGAAGCGATGGTCGAGCAGGTGACCGGCGTGAAGACGGTGAGCGTTCATCACGACATCAGCACGGTGACGGGCGAAGAAGTCGTGCTGTTCACGCTGGTGAGAGAGCCGCTGTATCGGGAGACGGGGAAGCGGTGAGGGCGCGGATCTCGTCCTTTGCTGTCAGTCAGCACCATTGAACAACACGATGACCAGGGTGCTGAGCACGCCGAGCACGCCGAAGTATGTCAACGGGAATGCCCAGCGGCATCGGCGGTCGATTCGATCGCCGGCTTCGAACTTCTTCTGCTTGTCCAGCGAGCCGACGACGAGGTTGACGACGACGGTGGAGCACATGGTGAGAAAGCTGAGACTGAGGAAGGCGTGCATGAGAGTGATGTAGGAGATCCGCGGCAGGTTCTGGCTCATCACGATCTGGTAGGCGACACCGGTCAGGATGCCGATGAACGACACGTTGATGCGGTCGCCGAGGGATGAGCGGTCCATCCAGAACACCGCGAACGAAAGCAGCACGATGACCATCAGCGGAATGACGACCAGTCGGATGACGTAGAAGGGCTCGCGCTTCACCGACAACGTGAGAACGAAGGACGAGGCGACGCCGCCGTCGCCCGCGTGAGCGGCGGGGCGGTCCTCGGCGGAGGTGCTCACATCGGTAATGGTCCACTGAGGCAGGCGCAGGCTCACGTGCTTGGGATCGGTCGAAGGAGCGGGCTGGAGCGCGATCTGCCGACGGTCAAAGCCCAGGACCTCGAAGACCGCGCGGAGGCGATGGTGATCAAGCGGGTATCGGCGCATGTTGAAGTTGGCGGAAGCGGTCGCGTCGATCGTCTCGATCAGTGTCGATGTTCCATCAGGGAGCACGCGCAGCACGCTGCCGCTCTTCTGGTACGAACCGGCCTCATTGACGAGAACCACCTGGGGGAACCAACCCGGGGCCGCTCCGTCGCCCTGGTACACCTTTTCATGTACGCCTTCGACGGCGGGATCGAAGGCCTGACGAGGGTCGTTCCAGCGGAGCATGATGATGCCGTTGAACTCGAAGGTCTCCGATTCGTCGCTGATCTGATTGATGTCCTGGAGCGTAAAGGCGACCTGCACGACCACGGGCCCCGATTCCACGGGCGGCGGTCCGAGCACGAAGGGTGCTGAAACGGCGGTGTCGGCGCGCGCGATACCCCCGAGCCAGAGCACGAGGGCGACCATCAAGGCAATGAGCTTCATCGTTTCCCTGTCGAACTGAGCGTGGTGTGCATGGATTCTTCAGCCGATCGGCACTGTGATCAGCGGGCCCGCACCCTGGTTCTGTGCGGCCTGCATCTGGAAAAGGTAGATCAGCAGGCCGAAGGCGCGCTTGCTGGACTCGTCGGAGCGTGAGACCCAGAACCATGAGTCGTTGTACTTCACGGCAACCAGGGCGTCGCTGGGACGCTGGGGTCCGGACTGGATGTGGACAGGGGCCACGGAGGAGGGTGCTGCTGCGGCGCCATTGGCGGAGGGTTCGGTCGCGACGCCAGTGGAGAGCAGGCCCATCAGTTCGAGCAGTGAATGCATCCGGATGGTGATCTCGTCGGGACCGCGTCCCACGATGCGGCGGGTGACGCGGAAGCGCGAGCGATCGGGGTCGAGCGAGAGCGAACTCTTGAAGCGGGTGATGAGCGCCGCCGTTTCGGCGTCCGGCGTGGTGCGGAACTCGAGGAAGGTTTCTTCGCGGTCGGGGCTTGCCGTACGGACGAGTTCGAGGGCGTCGCGTCGCGCCAGTTCGATGATGACCTGGATGGTGTCGTTGAACTCGGTTGCCGCTGGCGCCGAGGCGTCGAGTGTCTGTGAGAACCTGACGTTCTCAATGTTGTTGATCCGCTGGATGGTCATGGCGAGCAACTGGTCGGGCGGCCAGCCGGAACTCACGAGCGAGAACACCACGTCAGCGCGGACGGGACTGAGGAGCTGGGCGGCGAACTCCTGGCCTGAGAGGGGCGCGTAGGAAACGGTGGGACGCTCGATGTATCGGGCGCCGGCGCTGCCACCGACGGTCCACGCGGGGAAGTTCAGGCTCTGCCCGCTCGTGCCTCCGACGCCGACGTCGCCGGACCACACGTACTGGGTCAGCACGGAGGTGACGGCGAGGAACGTCGGGACCTCCCCGAAGCGGAGGCGCACAAGGTTGAGGAGCATCTGCTCATTCGCCGAGACAGCGATAGCGGTGTTGTAGTCAAATCGGTCGATCGGCACCTGGCGCGATCCGAGCGAATGACACGAGGTGCAGGCCGCCGCGAGGGCTGCACACGCGACGGCGGCACAACGATGTCCGACAAGTTTGCGTTCCACGCGGGGGATTCCTGTTGGGACACGGATCATTCGGAGTTTCCATCCGGTCTACGCGCTGCAGTCACAGGCTCGGTATCAGCCGTACGCCCGTCACCTGCGCTGGTGTGGTGAATCAAGGGAAGCGGGCAAGGATGATCGAAAAATCGTCGGCGAGCACGTCGGAGCCGGTCATGTCGCGGACGGCGACGTGGAGTTGGTCGAGGCAGGCGGGTTGTGTGGCGTCATGCTCGGCGAGGAATCGGATGAGGCCATCGACACCCCAGAGTTTGCGTGCCTCGACGAAGACCTCGATGGCGCCGTCGCTGTAGATCAGAATGGAAGAGCCCGGTTCGACGTGGGCCTGCAGCGTTTCAAACGGGAGATCGGGGGCCACGCCCATGGGCGGACCCGGGCACTCCAGTTGCTTGATGCGTTCTTCCAGCGGGGCTTGCGTGGGGGGACTGACGAGCAGAGCGGGTGGATGGCCGCCGCCGGAATACGAGATGGTGCGGGTGCTGCGGCGGTAGACGCCGTACCAGATGGTGAAGAACATCCCGCCGTGCTGGGTCATGGGGAAGAGGGTGTTGAGCCGCGCGAGAACGCTGGAGGGATCGCGGAGGTCGGCGCCGCCGGAGCCCGCGCTGCGGACGGAGTT
>JBGSZV010000223.1:0-3775 GCA_041750235.1 Phycisphaerales bacterium | reverse complement strand
GCGCCGAGGGTGCCCGACATCGTGCCGACTACCGTGCCGTCGTCCTCGCGGGCCTCGCTCGGGGCATCGTCGGCGGCGTTGATGTGTGACTTTGCCGCCGGGGCGGGTGTATGAGTCTTGGCCGCGGGCTTCGCCGCCGCGCCGTTCTCTGAGACATACGTCCACGCGATCTCGCCGACCTTCAGGATGTCACCCGGGTTGCCGCGAAGCTCCGCGATCACCCCCGCGCGCGGGCTGGGGACCTCGACGAGCGCCTTGTCCGTCTCCATCTCGGCGACGGTCTGGTGCTCCTCCACCCGGTCGCCCGGCTTGACCTTCCACTCCTTGAGTTCGGCCTCGTGCACCCCTTCGCCGAGGTCGGGAAGGATGAAGATGTTCGGGTCGGATGACTTGTGATGGGCCATTGGCAAGCTCAAAAGGGGGCGGGAGCGGGACAGCACAGCACCAATCGCGCCCCGGAAAGGGCACCCCCGGTGGCGACGCCGGGGAGGGACAGGATACACGCCCGGGTGCCATTTCTCCGCCCCTCAGGACGTCGATTCAGGTCGATTTGTTGGAGGTTTGGTCGGGTGGAAGTCGCTCGGTTGGCGTGACGGTCCTCGCTCTTTGCTTCACCGCGCCCCCACCGCCCCCAGGTGCCGCTCCATCACCATCTCACCCATCGCCCGTGCCGTCTCCACCGCCGTGCGGTCCAGGTCCACGCTCCGGCTCACCAGCGCTCCCGACAGCAGCATGCAGATCTGCTTGGCCAGCACCTCGGGCTTCGCGGCCCCGGCCTCTTTGGCGAGCGCGCACACCACCTTGAACATGCTCTCGCCGTGGTGCGCTGCGGTCGTGTGAATCGGATCATTCGGTGATGGGAACGCCACCGCCGCGTTGATGAACATGCATCCCCGAAACCCCGGCTCCTCGAACCACTCCGCGAGGATGTCGAACAACGACATGATCTGCCGCCGCGGTTCACGCCCGCCGCGCTCAAGCATGATCTTGGACCACTGCTCAACTTCCTGCGCATCCTTGTGCGCCAGCACGGCGATGATCAGATCGTCCTTGCTCTCAAAGTGGTTGTAGAACGTCGTCTTCGTCACGCCCACTTCGTCCAGCACCTGATCCAAGCCCACGGCATGGAACCCGTGCTCATAAAACAGCGCCGTCGCCGCGTCGATCAGGCGTTCACGGCTGGATGTGGTCGTCATAACAACGCCCTCCTTCTTGCAAGCGCCGCTCTCCTTCGGCGGGGGTTGACCTTCGGTCAACCCTCATTCCAAGCCTAGCACACACGGGTTGACTCCAAGTTCACCCAGGGTGGACCGCGAGTCAACTGGTTTTCGTGCCGGACGAACCTAGGTTCTGCGTCAGTACAGAACCCGGGACGTACCACCCGGCACGGAGAACCGATTCGATGCACGTTGAACTCGCCCCCCATTCCCAGCTCGCCGCCGCCTGCCGTGCCTCCTGCCCGGCCAAGGGCGACTGCCGCGACTGCCCGATCGCCCGCATGTGCGTGCGATTCACCGAAGGCTCGGAAATCCTCACACTCGTCGATCGCGCGCGGGCAACCACGTCGATCCGCCCCGTCATCCGCGTCGAGAACCTCGACGCCCCCCACCGCGCCGCCTGACCACGAACCCACACACGCAAAGAGAAAAAGCACCATGCACGCACTGCTCAAGAACATGACCATCGGCGCCCAGCCCGGCGAACCGATCAATGCGCCCCTGGCCAGGCGACTCGTCGTCTTCCTCTACGGCGTCGTCTCCTACGCGATCTTCTTCGTCACGTTCCTCTACGCCGCAGGCTTCGTTGGCAACTTCCTCGTCCCCAAGTCGATGGATGCCGCGCCAACCCATCCCCTCTGGCTCGCGCTCGCCATCAACCTCGGGCTCCTCACTCTCTTTGCGCTCCAGCACAGCGTGATGGCCCGCCCCGCGTTCAAGGCATGGTGGACGAAGTTCGTTCCCACCGAAGCCGAGCGCAGCACGTACTCACTCTTTTCCAGCCTCGCCCTCATCGCGCTCTTTGCCTTCTGGAGCCCGATCGGCGGCACGATCTGGCACGTCGAACACCCCATCGGTCGCTTTGCGCTCTATGTCGTCTTCGCGATCGGCTGGCTCACCGTCCTTTTGACCACCTTCCTCATCAACCACTTTGACCTCTTCGGCCTGCGCCAGGTCTGGCTCTACCTCCGCAACCGCGCCTACACCCATCTCAACTTCGTCACCCCCGGCCCCTACCGCATCGTCCGCCACCCGCTCTACGTCGGCTGGCTCCTCGCCTTCTGGGGCACCCCCGACATGACCGCTACCCACCTGCTCTTTGCCGTCGTCACCACTGCCTACATCCTCGTCGCCATCCGCTTCGAGGAGCGCGACCTCGTGACACACCACGGCCGCACCCACGCCGCCTACCGCGAACAGGTCCCCATGCTCGTCCCGCGCGTCGGCAAAGCCTGGCGCGACGACAGCCTGGCGGAACCCGTCCTCGGCAACTAACAAGCAACCAGAAAGGAGGCCCCACGATGCGCCCCCTTCCCCGCGTCTGCCTGCTCCCGCGCCCAAACGCCGTCGCCTACAGTCCGCCCATGCCCGACCTGCCGGACCTCTCCGAAATCGCGCGGATCGAAGAAGCCCGCATCGCCCTGGGCGTGTCGGAGATCGCCGACCTCGCCGTCCCCTTCGCCGGAGGATGGATGTGCCGTGCCGGCCCGGGTTCGTGGGCGAACTCCACGATGGGCGCCGGACTCGCGGGCGAGGTGACCGCCCGCGAGGTGCAGGAACTTATCGACTTCTACAGCGTGGCGAACCTCGAGCCGCGCATCGAAGTCTGCCCCATCGCGCACCCATCGCTCATCGAACATCTCGGCCGTGCGGGGTTCATCATCAAGTGCTTCGAGAACGTCTTTTTCCGTCCCCTCCGCCGCGATGAAACGATCACCGCGCCGTCACCCGCGCCGCCGGATCTCCGCATCCGCGTTGTCGAACGCACGGACCCCGATGATGTCGAGCTGTTCGCCCAGGCCTCCATCGACCCCTTCCTCCCCGACGGCGCCGTCATCACCGAGGCGATGCTCGACACCACCCGCCGCGTCGCCCGCCACGACCGGTGCGTCTGCCTGATCGCCGAACTCGACGCCAAGGCCGTCTCGACCGGCGCAATGGAAGACCACGGCCACGTCGTCGCGCTCTTCGGCCTCAGTGTCCTGAAGGACTACCGGCGTCGGGGCATCCAGCAGGCCATGATGGCCTGGCGCCTGAACGAAGCTGCGCGCCGCGGCGCGAAGTTCGCCACGATCGGCGCCCGCCCCGGCATCGCCACCGAACGCAACGCGCGGCGCATGGGATTCCAGGTCGCCTACACCAAGGTGATCCTCGTCAAACCCGACCCGAATCTCGCGCCGGTCGTCGAGTGACGCCGATTCAGCTCTGGTCCTTCACCAGAGCTTTGAAAGCAACCGCCGCGGCCACGCCACCCGCGACCTCGCCAACCAGGTGCGGCCACGCGTCCGCCCACTTCACCAGTCCCATGACCCCCGCGCCCACCAGCACCGCCGGATTGAGTGCGCCGCCGGATATATCCCCCACTGCATACACGCCCGCCAGCACCGTGAACCCGATCGCCAGCCCGTAGAACGAGTTCCCCGCGTTGGCCTTCGCAGTCGCGGTATTCAGCACCACATAGCACAGCGCAAAGGTGAAGATGAACTCCACGATCAGCGAAGGAACCGGATCGACCACTCTCGGAGCGATTACCTCGCCCTGCTTGAGGAACAGCACCA
>JBGSZV010000222.1:0-7667 GCA_041750235.1 Phycisphaerales bacterium | reverse complement strand
CGCCAGCGGGGGCGGGCGCAGCGCGCTGCGGTTCGCGGGCGATCATCCCAAGCGGTGCGCATCGGTGGTGGTGCTGCCGGGGCGCGTGGACGATGAGCAGTCGGCGATGAAGCTCGACCGGCTCAAGAACATCCCGGTGCGGATGTTCGTCGGCGCAGAAGACACCGCGTGGAAGAGCGCCTCGGAGCGGATCGTGAAGCGGCTCACGACGATCGGCGGCGATGCGAAGCTTTACGTGCTGGAACACCAGTCCCACGAACTCGGCACGCCGCTGACCGGCGCAGCGCTCTTCAATCTGCTTGACTCCATGCGTCCGGGGCGGGTGCTCGATGAAGCGGCGTTCGACAAGTCGCTCGCACCGATTCCGCCCGAGGCCGCCGCGATCGGCGCGATGCTCGACGACTTCCACGACGCCGCTGCCAAGGCCGACAGCAACCGTTACTTCAGGCACTTTGCGCCGTCGGGCATCTTCTACGGCACGGACGCAACCGAACGCTGGACGGTCGAGGAGTTCAAGGCGTACGCGATGCCGTTCTTCTCCAAGGGGAAGGGCTGGGCGTACAAGGCGACGGAGCGGAACGTGTTCGTGTCGAACGATCGCAAGACGGCGTGGTTCGATGAGCGGTTGTATGCGGAGCACATGGGCGACTGCCGTGGGAGCGGGGTGCTGACGCTGGCGGATGGTGAGTGGAAGATCGAGCAATACAACCTGACGATCCCGGTGCCCAACGATCTGGCCAAGTCGTTTGTCGAGCAGATCCGGGAGCACGCGAAGCAGTCGGGCGAGCAGAAGAAGAACTGATCCGGGCAAAGTCCGGTGGAGGTTGAACGATGAGGCAGTTGCTACGGACGGCGGTGATCGGGCTGTTGCTGATGACGGGCGCGATGGCGCGGGCGGGGGATGAGACGCGGCCGACGGCGCGGGATGTGGCCGCGATGTCGTCGGTGGGGGATGTGCGGATCTCGCCGGATGGGTCGAAGGTGGTCTATGTCGTGACCACGCGGACGTTCGATGCCGCGGCGAAGCCGAGCGACGACGACACGATGGCGGGGTGGAAGGTCGAGCGGCAGTTGTGGCTCGCGTCGGTGGATGGCGCGTTCGTGCCGCGGCAGTTGACCTTCGCCAAGGAGAAGGTGAGCAACCCGGCGTTCACGCCCGATGGCGGTGGGGTCTCGTTCGTGCGGGCCAATGCGGGCAAGGCGAAGCTGCATGTGCTGCCGCTCAATGGCGGCGAGCCGCGGCCGATCGATCTCGGGAAGCTGGAACCGGATGTGTACCGCTGGTCGAACGACGGGAAGGCGCTGGCGTTCATTGCGAGCCCGGCGGAGACGGAGGAAGAGAAGGCCGCGAAGTGGGCGAGCGGCGGGGCGACGGATGTGGCCAATGAATGGAAGAACGCGCGGCTGTACGTGACGAGCGCGACCGGCGGCGAGGTGCGGGCGGTGACGGACGGGATGTTCCACATCGTGGACTTTGACTGGAGCCCCGATCAGAGGACATTCGCGGTGGTGCAGGCGGCGTCGAGCGATCCGTATGAGGTCAGCTCGCGTCACACGGCGTTTGTGATCTCGGCGCAGGATGGGAGCATCGTCAAGCCGTTGCAGACGCTGCAGCAGCAGATCGAGGGGATCACGTACTCGCCCGACGGCACGAAGCTGGCGTTCATGACCACGTCGCGGCAGGCGCTGAGCTGGTTGTCGGTGCTGATGGTCTTTGATGTCGCGGGCAATGCCGGCGCGAACGTCGTCAACAAGATGGAGCTGACGCTGGCGTCCTGCGCGTGGGCGGGCGATTCGTCGGCGGTGTTCGCGCTGGCGCACGAGCGGACCAAGTCGCGGATCTTCCGGTGCACCTTCGGCCAGGAGCCGATGCCGATCGGCGATGTGGGTCGGTTTGTCGATGCGGGGCTGAGCATGGACCGCGCCGGGAAGCGGATGGCGTTCCTGTCGTCCACCCCGCGCGATCCGATCGCGCCCAGCGTGCTCGATCTGGAGCCGGGGGCGACAGCGCGGGTGGTGGCGGAGGTGAATCCGCAGGTGAAGGAGTGGTCGCTGGGTTCGATGGAGGTGGTGCAGTGGAAGAACCCCGACGGTCTTGAGATCGAGGGGCTGCTGCTGGTTCCGGCGAGCGGCGGAGCGCCGTATCCATTGATGGTCATGCCGCACGGCGGGCCGGATGCGGTGAGCAGCGAGCGGTTCACGGGGTGGGGGCACTACTTCGCGGCACGCGGGTATGCCGTGCTGTATCCCAACTATCGCGGGAGCTTCGGGTACGGGGCGGAGTTCTATCGCGCGAACACCGGGAAGCTGGGCGAGATCGTGATCCCGGACATCGAGAGCGGCGTTGATGCACTTATCAAGGAAGGGCGCGTCGACCCGGAGCAACTGGTGTACGGCGGGTGGTCGTGGGGCGGGTACACGACGGCGTGGACGATTGGGCAGACGACGCGGTACAAGGCGGCGGTGGTCGGTGCGGGGGTGGTTGATGTGGTTGCGCAGTACGCGACGAGCGACATCAATCACGGCGTGGCGGCGCAGTGGGAGTTCGGCGGCGACCCGTGGCGGACGCCGGAGAAGTTCGGCGAGAGCGTGAACCCGATTGCGCACGTGGCGAAGATCAAGACGCCGACATTGATCATCCACGGCGAGAAGGACGACCGGGTGGGGCATGTGAATGGCGTGCTGCTGCACCGGGCGCTGCTGGACCTGGGCGTGAAGACGCGGTTTTTGTCGTATCCGCGGGAGCCGCATGGTTTCCAGGAGCCGGCTCATACCGAGCACATGCTGAAGGCGTGGGCGGCGTGGTATGAGGAGCATCTGGCGGCGGCGAAGCGCTAAGAGTCGGGCCTGCGGAGCAAGGCTCTGGCCTGGGCGCGCTGCGTCTTCATTTCGGCGCGGGCCTGGCGTGCTTCCTCGAAGGCGAGGTGGCGCGCGAGGCGGATCTTATCCATGGCGCGGAATTCGGAATCCGGGCCGAACGCTTGATGCGCGAGAGCGGTGAGCGCGGTGGTGTCGAGGGACTTGAGGGAGCGGGGAAGGGTGTTGGAGTTGGACTTGCCCTCACCTGACTCAGGCTTGCGCCTGAGTTTGTCCTCTCCCACTGCGCGGGAGAGGGGTTTGGACACACGCGGTGGCTTTGGGGGTTTGAGTTCTTTGACGCGGAGGATGGCCGTGGCGGCGAGGCGCTGCTGGGTGCGGATGGCGAGGTCCTTGTCGGTGTCGAGTCGGAGGATGGTGACAAGGACGCTGAGCGCTTCGGCCTTGGCTTCGCGGAGCTGGGCGTTGAAGGCTGCGATGAACTCGGCAGTGGGGGCGGTGGGGGCGGTGGGGGCGGCCGAGGGGACGGGTTCGGTAGGGGTGTTGGTGGCGACCATGCCGCGATGATGCGGGGCGGCGGCGGGGGTTCAAGGGCGGGCGGCGGGGAATGGGGCGGGAAAGTGGGAAATCAGCGCGCATGACCACGAAGTGTGCGACGTTTGGTGGTCATGCGCGGGAACCGGGAAGATTCCCATTGATCGAGACGGTCGGGTGTGCCACACTTCCCGGGACAGGCTCGATCGCACAGGGTGGAGCCGTTCGTCGAATGTAGAGTTCTCGGAGTTGTTTGATGATGCGATGCGTTGCCATCATTGCGGCGGCCGTACTGGCGATTGGGTCGGATGCGTACTGCGTGCCGGACTATGGTTTTCAATGGGCGACGATCGGTGATCCCGGAAATCGTCCCACGCTGCTTTCAGAAGTGCCTCGCAGACAGTTCTCCGATCCGGAGTACCAGCATTTCGGCGATGTCGCATACGAGTATCGCATGGCCCGGACCGAAGTGACGATCGCGCAGTGGTTTGAGTTCGTGCAGGCTTATTCCCCGTTTCACGAGGGATCTCCGCTCGACTCCGCGTTCACGGGCCGCGGGATCTTCTGGTCAGGCAGTGGCTACTTTATGGCGAGACCTCCCGATTCTCCTACGGACATGGGCTGGGAGTTCGCCGCTCGTTACTGCAACTGGCTGCACAATGGAAAGGCTCTGACACGAGAGGCGTTTGAGAACGGCGCGTATGACACGTCGCTGTTCACCGTGAATCCGGACGGCTCAAAGAATCATCAAGGACATCTTCCGGGTGCGCTGTACTGGATTCCCAGCATTGATGAATGGACGAAGGGAATGCACTGGGATCCCGACAAGAACGGGAAGGGCAGCGGCGGATTCTGGTATCACCCAATCTCAAGCGATTCGCCACCCATTCCCGGTCTGCCGGCAGATGGAGGCGAAACCAACAACGGAGTTCCGATCGGGACACCTCATATGAGCGTGGGATCGTATCCAAACACGCAAAGCCCTTGGGGATTGCTAGACGGTTCTGGCGGCGTACACGAGTTCACGGAGAGCTTTGTCGGCGATGGTCGTGTCACTATCCGTGGGTCTTCTCAGTCTTTCGGCAACTCACCGCTCTTTGACGAACTCGATTTCTGGACATCCAGTTCGGTATCAGGAATAGCGTCCGGCGAAGGACTTCGGCTGGCATCAGCAGTTCCGACGCCGTCTGCTGCGATGGCATTCGGCGTGGCCTCGCTTTGCCTGTGTGTCCGGCGTCGGCGTGGATGACATGCTGGACTAAATCAAACTGGCTTCACCCTCGTCTACACTCGCCGCGTTGCGGGTCGGATGTCCCTTTGCCCCGAGGTGACGGATGCGGTGGATGCTGGTGCTGGCGTGTGTGGTCTTGTTCGCTGGGCGGGCGGCGGCGCAGCGGGGGGAACTGGATGAGCAGCGGCTTTCGCGGTTGCTGGCACGGTTGTCGGAGCCGCTCAAGACGCAGTTTGTTGATCGCATTAATGTCGCCAAGGCCGCGAGCGGTGAGATCGTCGCGGCGTTTGAACGCACCAACGAGGGGCGGTGGGAGGCGCTGGCGTTTCTGTATGCCAACATGCCGGAGGCGGACCTGCTGACGCTCAAGGCGGAGTTTCTGGCGACGAATGTGGAACTGGCGTTTGAGGCGCGGGAAGCGACTGAGTGGGCCAGGGCGGTGCCGGAGGAGATCTTCTTCAACGATGTGCTGCCCTATGCGAACCTGAATGAGCGGCGGGATGACTGGCGGAAGGATTTCTTTGAGCGGTTCATGCCGCTGGTGAAGGATGCGGACTCGGCGAGCGAGGCGGCGGAGATTCTGAACCGCGAGGTGTTCAAGACGCTGAACGTGTCATATCACGCGACGAAGCGGCCGAAGCCGGATCAGAGTCCGTATGAGTCGATGGAGGTTGGGTTCGCGTCGTGCACGGGGTTGTCGATTTTGCTGGTGGATGCCTGCCGTGCGGTGGGTGTGCCGGCGCGGGTGGTGGGGACGCCTTTGTGGGCGGATGGGAGCGGGAACCACACGTGGGTGGAGGTGTGGGACGGGCGGTGGAAGTCGATTGGCGCGGCGGAGCCGGGGGCGTGGGACGGCGGGTGGTTCATGGGGCAGGCGGCGAAGGCGGTGGCGGATGATCCCGCGCGGGCGATCTACGCGGCGTCGTTTGCGCGGACGGGTACGGCGTTCCGGATGGTGTGGCTGCCGGAGAGTGATGAGTTCAGCGCGGTGAATGTGACGAAGTGGTACGGGCCGTGCCAGGATGTGGACGTGAATGCGGCGGGTGGTGACGGCGCTTCAGCCTATGAATACCTCGTGCGCGATGGAACACTCCTGGTGGCGCGGGCAGTGGCGAACTCGGTGACCTTTCGACTTCCCTGCGAGTCGGAGTTTCTGATTTCAGGACGGCCCGCAGCCTCTGACCGGAAGGAGTGGCTGGAAGCGACGACGAGTGTGCCGTGCGATCGCGGTTCGCGCGTGGAGTTAACGTCGGAGCGGTCGGGGCCGCTCGCGCAGTTTGAACTGTGGCTCGCGCAGGCGTTCGAATCGCGTGAGCCGCTGGCGGATCAAGGTTTTGCGCATGTTCCACTCAGTGGGGAAGAGGCACGCGTTGCGCGGGAGTTGATGCTGAGCGACGATGTGGCACGGCTGCGGGTGGAGCGTCTTGCCGAGTGGCGCAGTGGTTCGATTGCGATCGGTGAACGAACCATGAAGTTCCGGCAGCGGACCTTTGGCGCAGAGCCCGAGGGTGGATGGGACCTGTTCATCTCCATGCACGGCGGGGGGAATGCGCCGCCGGAGGTGAATGATCAGCAGTGGGAGAACCAGGTGCGGCTGTATGAGCCGGAGGGTGGGCTGTACATCGCGCCGCGGGCGCCGACGGATACGTGGAACCTGTGGCACGAGGGGCACATTGATGACCTGTTTGATCGCTTGATTGAGGATGCGATCGTGCTGGGCGGGGCGAATCCGGATCGGGTGTATTTGATGGGATATTCGGCGGGGGGGGACGGCGTGTACCAGCTTGCGCCGCGCATGGCGGACCGGTTCGCGGCGGCGGCGATGATGGCGGGGCATCCGAATGATGCGTCGGCGCTGGGGCTGCGGAATCTGCCCTTTGCGATTCACATGGGGGCGGAGGACGGGGCGTACAACCGGAACAAAGTGGCGGCGGAGTGGGGGAAGAAGCTGGAGGAACTGCGCGCGGCGGATGCGGGCGGGTACACGCACTTCGTGAAGCTGCACGAGGGGATGGGGCACTGGATGAAGAAGCAGGATGCCGAGGCGATCGGCTGGATGCAGCAGTTCACGCGGAACGTGACGCCGGAGCGGGTGGTGTGGCAGCAGAGCGGCGGGCGGCTGCACAGCCGGTTCTACTGGCTTTCGGTTCCGATCGAGCAGGCGAAGGCGGGGGAGGTGGTGATCGCGAGCTATGCGGGGCAGACGGTGACGATCGAGCGCGCGGAGGGGATTGAGGAGCTGACGATCTGGCTGCGCGATGGGATGGTGGATCTGGATCTGCCGGTGCGGGTGGTGATGGGGGAGAAGGTGTTGTTTGAGGGCAAGGTGCCGCGGACGATCGAGGCGATTGATGCGAGCTTTGCGCGGCGGGGGGATTGGGGTGGGGGGTTTGTGGGGCGGGTTGGGGTTTCGCTGCGCGATGGGACATCGACGGCGCCGATCGAATCAACACCGGTGCGTTGAATGTGGATTTGTTGGTTCATGGCACGGGTCTCTCGTTCAGAGCAACGAGTCCCGGCGCGCCGGGATGGCACCCGGTCAGGTGGTTGGCGTAAACGTCGCCCCGTTCAGCAGATCCGTCGCCACGAAGTCGCCGAGTTGGAACTGGTCGAAGCGTTGGCGGGGGTCGGTGGGTTTGACGGTGATGGGCATGCCGGCGTCGATGGTGAGGGACTGGTCGGCGGGGTTGATGGCGATGACGCTGCCCTGGATGCGGCGCGGGCGGCCGTAGACGGGCTCTATGTAGCGTCCGCCGGAGTCGGTTTTGTCGATGCGGCGGGCGTTGGCCTTGATGGTGCCGACGAGGCGCTTGCCGATGGCGGCGGCGACGGGCTGGTAGACGCTGAGGAGGAGTTGGTAGCTGGTGCCGGGGACGGCCATGGTGACGTGGCCTTCGCTGGTGGCGTGGAGGGTGCCGCGGGCGATGGTGGGGTTGTCGGTGGTCGGGGAGGTCATGGGGGGGAGGATACAGGGGGCCAGTGGGGAGTGGCCAGTGGCCAGTGGGGGGGACCGGACCCCGGCGCGCTGGGATCTTCGACAATGGGTGAGCGGATGGCGAGACGGCACCAAGCAGTCCCGGCGCGC
>JBGSZV010000221.1:0-16199 GCA_041750235.1 Phycisphaerales bacterium | reverse complement strand
TAGCGCTGCGCCAGGCGACCCGAGGCCTGATTCAGCGTCCACCCCAGTCGCCCGGCATAGAGCCCCGCGCCCCGAAGGATGCGCGCTCGTACTGCAGGCGTCAGCCGACTGAACGCCCCCGCCCGCTCGATCCTGGCGCTCTGCCGCGCTTCGAAGGCCTCGATGATCCCGCGTGCAAACACCAGCCGCACGTGGCCGCGATCGTCCCGCGTCCGCCGCGCGACAAGTCCCTGGCGGCGGTACCGCTCCAGCGTCTTTGGGCCCACCTTCCATCGCTCGCACAACTCGCTCGCCGAGAGCAGCGGATCCGGCATCGATGCGGCATCGAGCGCGGCATCGTCCGACAGACGCTCCACGAACGCCGACAGATCGCCGACCAGCGCCGCTCCGGGGATGATCGTTGCCTCGTAGTCGCTGTCGCCGCCGGCCGACGGCACGGCGGGCCGGTATCCCGTGATTCGGAACACCACCCATTCCTCGGGATAACTCTGCTGGGGGTCGATCTCAATCGCGAGCGCTTCGGCGCGCGCAATCTGCTTCAGGATGGCGCGCGGCGGCGAGAACCGCTGCTGGCTCGCCAGATCCTCAAGCTGCGTCGATCGGATGCGCGTCAGCCTGGGCACTCATCCCGTCCCTGCGCTGCAGCGCTCAGACCTCGGCCCACACGCCCGCCCGGCGATCGCCGATCACGCCGTGGCGCTCGGCGAGTTCAAAGAACCGGTCCACCGCAACGCGGTGCTGATCCTTCACGTCAAAGCGCAGGAGGTCCTTCAAGTAGTGACCCGCGAGGTCCTCCGGCCAGCCGCGCACGTTCGCACGGCTGTGGACGATCCAGTCGGTGCGCGTCGCATTGTGGCGACGCTGCCGGTCCAGAAGCGCCGCCATCGGACGCACCTTCTCCACATCCCCCTCGCGGCACATCCAAGTCGCGTACACGAACGGCAGACCCGTCAGTTCCTTCCACTCCTGGCCCAGGTCCAACTGGTGCGGATACCGCACCGCCGGGGGAGCATCGGTGACCACCTTGTCGCCGATGACCAGCATCGCTTCGGGCCACGCCGCGCCGGTCGCGCGATGGGCGTCCACATCCAAGTCCACAATCTCCGGCTTGAGGCCGAATCGCTCCGCGAGGATCACCCGCAGGAGCGCCACGGAGGTGTGGCTGTCGATGTCGGCGTGGACGCGCGTGAGCTTTTCGATGGGCACACTCGAGAACAGCCGCACCGTCAGCGTCGGGCCGTCGCACCCGATCATGCCGACCGGCAGCATGACCAGCGGGTCCGGGGATCGCTGGTAGTCGATCACCGAAAGCAGCCCCAGATCGACCTCTCGCTGGAGCAGCAGATCGATCAGGCGGGCCGGTGCCGTCAGCGTCAGGCGGGCGTCAGAGAGCTTCCCAAGCCCCTCAATCAAAGGCAGGGTGTTCAGGAAACTGACACAGCCAAGCCGGATCGGCGGAGCGGGCGAAGGATGGGATGCCGGAACGTCGATGACAGGGGTGGCGGACATCCGTCCATCGTAGGAGCATGGCTTCCATGAGCGTCGCGGACACCGGCAGGCTGGTTCTACTGGGAGGGGGCGGCCATGCCCTCGTGACCGCCGAGGCAGCCTTGGCTGCAGGGTGGCTGCTGGAGGGCTTCCTCGACGATGCCGAGGACACCCAGCTCGCCGGCCATGCCCAGCGCCTCGGGCCGCTCTCCCTCGCCAGCGAGCACGCCAAGTCCGCCGCCCTTCATCTCGCGATCGGGTCATTGGAAACCCGGCGCAAGCTGCTGCCCGGCGTTCGGGGATGGTTCGCCACCATCATCCACCCCACCGCGTGGGTCTCTCCGAGCAGCGTCGTCGGAGCGGGCTCCCTCATCGGCGCGGGCAGCATCGTCCAGGGCCGCGCGCGACTCGGGGCGCACTGCATCATCAACACCGGCGCGATCGTCGAGCACGACTGCACCCTCGGCGACAATGTCCACATCGCCCCCCGGGCCACGCTCACCGGCGAGGTCACCATCGGCTCACACTCGATGATCGGCGCAGCCGCCGTGCTCCTGCCCGGCGTCACGATCGGCGCTCACTGCATCATCGGCGCCGGCGCTGTCGTTACCAAAGACGTCCCCGCCAATACCGTTGTCGTCGGCATCCCCGCCCGCCCGCGCTGAACGACAGTCCGATCAGATTCGCTGGATCGCGACCTCTTGCGGCGCACTCACGCCCGCACGCTCGCACAGCCGCGCGAGTCCGATCGCATCCTGGTCGCTGAACGCCCCGACCTCGAAGCTGTCGACGTCCAACACACCCCAGCAGGTGCCGTCGGGGTTGAACATCGGCACCACCACTTCCGAGCGGTCGCGCGGGTCGCAGGCGATGTAGCCGTTGCCCAGTGCTGCCACATCATGCACAACCAGCGAAGCACGCTCTTTCCACGAACGCCCGCAGCAACCGTGCAGCCCGATCGGGGAGCACGCCGGCTTGGGCTGGCGGTGCGTCAGGATCATCGCCTCGCCGGCAGGATCGATCTCGTAGAAGCCGACCCACGAATACCCGCGCGAGGCGAAGGCCTCCCACAGCGCATCGACCACCGCCTGGAGCCGTTCATCTCGGCCCACGCTGGGCGCGAAATGAAAGCGCAGAGCGTCGTACGCACGCACCGAGGGAGGTTGCTGAGTGTTCATGCCGGATCGTAGCCGCGGCGCGGAGCGCGCCGGTCGATCACAGCGTCGCGGAGGTGAAGGGCAAGAGACCCATGAAGCGGGCCCGCTTGACCGCCTGGGCGATCAGGCGCTGCTCGCGGGCGCTGGTGCTGATGCGCTTGCGGCTGTAGATCTTGCCGTTGGGCGACATGAGGCGGCGGAGGCTGTCAGCATCCTTCCAATCCACATACTCGATGCCCTTGGCGCCGCTGCGGAGGATCTTGGGCTTGGACGGACCGAATCGGTTGAAACGCGACATCGAAACTCCTCGTCTTGGACGTTGGCCCGTGGCGATCGCCGCGAGCGACGGGGTCAAACAGGGGACGAGAAGATATCCACAATGCCGGCGATCGACAACCGATCGACGTCTGAATCCTTACTTATACCAAACAGATACCTCAGGCGATCGCCGTGTCGGCGTACAGCGAGGGATTCGGACGGTACTGCTGGACCGGATCGAGCATGAGGCAGGTGCTGGGCGTCCAGTTGCCCAGGTGCATGACAAAGCACGAGACCTGCGATGAACCCGTGCCCAGGAAGTAGTCGGCACGGGCGGCGAGATAGGTGTCGAGCATCACCTCCACGCCGAGCTGGCGCCGCGAGGGGACATCTTCCAACTGGTGGACGCCGATCCCGGTCGCCGATCGCAGGCAGTCGGTGGTGAGCAGACGATCGCCAAACAACTCGGCGTAGTGCTCCTTGGTCAGCGCGCAGTCAGTGATCAGGAACAGCCCCGCGTCGGGGTGGCGTGCCATGCCGCGCCGGATCAGATCGGGGAAGTTCTCATGCAGCACGCCGAGGTTGGGGTCCTCGAGCAGCTTGTCGGTGGCGCGGATGTGCGCGGAGACCCAGACGCGTCCTGCCATGTGCTGAGAGTAGAAGCCTTCGATCTTTGTGCGGATGTCGTTGCGCGGTTCGAGGTACTTGGCGATCAGCCAGCGGTACACCTCGCCCGGAGACTTCCGGCGCAGCGGATGATCACCGGGGATCCACGCCAGGAGGTTCACCAGCGGCGTGTGGAAATCGCTCACCACCACGCGCTCAGGTCGGTTCAACGTGAGCAGCGCGTGCAGCCGCGAGCCCGGCCCCGTCCACTTGTTGACATCCCCCTGCAGGTTCGATTCGTTCCATTTGACGGGATAGAAATCAAACCCGCGTCCCATGATGTCGCGGATGCTGTGCACCGACACCGGCTCAAAGAACGTTGAGAACGCATCGTGGCTCGGGTCGTCCGTGAAGAGGCTTGTGGAGCCCCAGTGGACGATCGGCTTGCGCCCCGTGATCTCCGCCACGAGCAACTGCCCCAGCACGTGGTCCATGTCGGCCCAGAAGCCGCCGCCCCACGCCTTGATAAGCAAGTACCGATCGCTCTCTGGCGATCGCTGAGGGCGTGATTCGATCTGCTGCGTCACTTCACGAAGATTGAGTTCCGCGCGGCGGATCGATGGGTCCGACGTCATCGCCGCGCGGTAGTAGCTCGCCGCGTGCTCAAGCATCCCCAGCGCCGCCGCGATCTGGCCGATCAGGTTCAGCGCCAGACCGTTGCGCGGCGCTTCCGCCAGGGCCTGACGGCAGAACATCTCCGCCTGAGCCAGCTGCCCCTTTTCGAACAGCTCCTGGGCCTGAAGAAAGTGCGGGCTGATGGGCGTGAGCATGGCCGATCTATCGGCCTTCTAGAACATGTCAATCATCCAAGGGGTCCCTCCGCCCGCGAAGATCGCCGCCGCCGCCTCGAGAGCCCCCTGATCGCCCTCTATCAGCCCCAACATCGCCGCCTGAGCCGGTGTCCACAGGCCCGAATAAACGGGTCCCAACGACCGGATATCCAGCCGGAGACACGCCCCGGGTGGGGACACACCACCGCGTAGCGTGCCGCGACCGTCGGCGACCTCGAGCGTCCACGCACCCTGATTTCCCGGCACAAGCCGATCGGTGATCTGCAGCCCCACACGCGCCGTCACGTCGCGCGGATAGCCGCGCTTTTCCAGCGCCTTCTTCAGATCAACGACGCGGATCATCCAGTAATCGCGCTTCAGAACCTGGTAGATCTGCTGCGGCAACAGCGCCAGCAGCGGGTGCAACGGCCCGCCGAAGAACGAGATGTCGTCCGCCACCGTGCCGAAGTTCGAGAGGAATCGCGCCGCCGCCCGTGCGGCGCGCGGCGTCGTGAACGCCATGTCCATCACCGAAACGTCGTGATGCCCCGTCTCGGGCTTGCGCGTCTGGTGCAGATAGACGTAGCCCTCGAGAATGCCGCCCGCGACAAAGCCGAACCCCTTGGTCAGCGTGCCGTCGCGCATCTTGCGGATCCGCTGCCAGCAATACGCGCCGCGGTCCAGAAGCCCGTTGAACGACTCCGCGAATCGCGCATAGCACGTCCGCACGGCATCATCATCCGAATCCGTCAACTGCCGCGTGGACACCTCGCCATCACCGGGCAGCTTCGGAAGGCCGCCGCGATCCGCCACACGATGCGCCGAGATGCGCGTCTCAAAGCGGTGCCCCGCCTGCTCGTACCCCACCCGGCGATACAGCGACTGCGTGGAGGCGTACAGCCCCGTGAGCGCCCACCCCTCACGCGCGCATTCGTGGATCGCCTCTTCCATCAGACGCAACCCGATCCCGCACCCTCGCGCCTCGGGCGCGACGGCCACCCCCGCGATGCCCAGCATCGGCACACTCATTCCGCCGAAGTACTGCCCCATGGGGATCCGCACCAGCGTGGCGTCGGGGTCTTTCGCCGATCCGCCCATCACGCGCACCTGCTCCAGCCCCGCATCGCGCAGCCAGGTGCCGCACATGTCCTCCTGCCCGGCAAAGGCATGGTGCAGCAATCGCGCCACGCGCGGCAGGTCCGCTTCCTGCATCGGTCGATACGCCAGCGCTCCGCCCATCGATCGCCTCCGTCGACGCACCGCGGGCAGCGTCATGCTTACCGAGCCTGCATCACCCCGTCGCGCACCGCCAGCCGCTGCGCGAGTTCAGCGCCGCTGCTGAGGCCGCCTTCCATGTACCCGACAAACTTGTAGCAGGTGTGCTCGCCGGCAAAGTGCAGGCGACCGATGCCCTTGCGCAGGATCGGACCCTGGCTCGTCACTTGGCCCGGCGCGGGGAACGAATAGCTCGCCATCGCCCATGGGTCACGTGGCCAGTCCATGAAACGAGACTTGACGAACTCGTCCTTGAAGCCCGGGAAGAACTGTTCGAGATCGGCCGCGTACGACGCGTCGCGCGTGTCCTTCGGCCGCGCCAGGCACTGCTCGGCCTGTGGGCCGCCGCTGAACGCCACCAGCACGCAGTTCTCCTCGCCCGGCTGGTTGTCCGTGCCGTCCCACGTCATCTGCACCGGTCCGTCCGACATCGCGTACTGCGAGATCCCATTGGCCTGCCAGAACCGCGTCTTGGTGTGCGCGAGGTACTTGAGGTTCGTGCCCATCTGCGGCTTCAACGCCGCGGGGAGCGCGGGGGAGATATCGATCTTGCTCCAGACGCTCGGCGGCGTGGTCAGCACCACGTCGTCACACTCGATCGTCCGGCCGTCCCTGCACTCGACGATCACCTTGTCGTTCTTCACCCGGATCGCCGTCACCGGCAGCCCGAGGATGATCTTGCCCGAACCGATGCCCTCGGCCAGTTTGGTCGCGAGTTGCTGGTTGCCGCCCTTGCAGCGATAGACCTCGCTGTCGGTCCAGTACTTCTCAACGCCGCCGCCCTTGATCTGCGCCAGCGTCCCAAGCAAGCTCGCCTTGTCGGTCGGCACGCCGTTGTTCGCGGTCTGCTCGATCGTGACGGCGGTCTTCAGCACCTCGTCGCCCTCGAGCTTGCTGATGAAATCGGCGATCGTCCGCTTGTCGAGCGCCTCGGCATCGGGGCTGAGCCACGGCTCATCCATGTTGATCGTCTCGGCGAGCGCATTGAACTGGGCCGTGCCCGCGTCGAGCTGCTCCCACAGGTGCCCGGCCTCTTCGTCGGTCAGCTTCTTGCCGCCCACGACCACCGGATACGACAGCGTCTCGTCGTCCGTCACATCAAGCCACTCCAGCCCGAACTTCTCCGCGTACGCCACCCAGGCCGGGTGGTTCGAGCCGATCAGCTCCGCCCCGCCCTCGCAGGTGCGGCCGGGAACGAAATCGCCGAACGAGAGCACGCGCCCGCCCACGCGGTCCCGCGCCTCGACCACCGTCACGTCGTACCCCGCCGCGACCAGCTCATACGCGCACGCCAGCCCGGAGAATCCCGCGCCGATCACCACGACGCGCTTGGCGCCCAGCGACGGCCGCCGCATCACGCGCCCCAGCACCGGCGTGCTCGAAGACAGCAGCAGCGCCGTTCCCGCCGCCAAAGACGCCTGGAGCATCTCACGCCGGGAGATCGGGTCCACGGGGCCAACAAACCGGCGGTGAAGACGCGCGTACAACGAGGTCGACATCGGGATTTCCCCTCACTCTCTGGTGCGTAACGAACCGTGCAAAGCGCCCGGACACGCTCTCGCGCCTCCGGGCGGTGTGTATATCAAACAACTGTTACTCGTCGTTCGTCGGGCCGACGGCCACGAGCCACAGCTTGAAGAAGTTCATCACCTGCTGCTTGGTGAGCTTGTTCGCGTTGAGGTTGTAGGTGACCTTGCTGGAGGTCGGCAGCTCGCCGCCCGCCGGAATCACGTCCACGTAGCTCACCCGGCCGGTGAGGCACGGGATGCTGTTGTCGACCGCGAAGAACGCGTCCTCGCCCGAGAGTTCCTCGAACGCGGCGGACTCGCCGGTGGTTGACTTGTTCTTCTCTTCGTTGAAGCGGAGATTGAAGTCGTAGTAGCCCTTGCCGTTGCTCTCGCGATCGGGGTCCTCGACCCACTTGATCGTGCCGGTCACGATGTCCTCGTAGTCCTGGCCATCGAGGCTGTAGCGCATGCGGATGTTGTCGGCGAAGTAGTTGCCGGTCTCGTAGTCGTAGTCGAGGCGACCGTTGACCACCGTGCGCGGGTAGGTCTCCGCGGGGCCCTTGGCGAGCACCATGTTCTCGAAGCGCATCGGGTCGCTCTTCTTGACGACCACCTCGACCGTCTTGCCGGCGATGAGGCGCTTGTAGGTCGAGGAGACCAGCGTCTCCTTCTTCTCGGCCTTGCCGACAAGCTTGCCGGCGAAGTTGTCAACGAACGCCGGGGCCTTGCCCACCGCGTCGATGTTGATCCGCATCGCGCTCTCGCCGCCCGAGCCGCCCGCCAGGTCAAAGGCGCCCGTCTTGGGATCGACCGGGACCGTGCCGACCCAGCGACCGACCGTCCGCTTCTGCTTCAGGTCGTTGGGGTTCAGGACCGAGAGATCGACCTTGTAGAACAGCTGCGCGTCCTGCTTGTTGCGGCCGATCGTCTTGGTCACCAGCTTGGGCTGGCGCGTGATCTCACCGGCGAACTCGGTGGTCTTCGCCACGCTGATCTGGAACGAGTACTTGTCCTTCGCGCCGACCGCGGGCGAACCGTCCTTGAGGTCGCCCGACGTGTCGAGATTGGTCCGGGTGCCGAAGTCGATGTCCATCGTCCCGTTGATGACGTTGTCCTCGGTCAACGTCTGAGCCTTGGGCGCATCAGCGCCCGCGAGCACGAGCCCGGCCGCCAGGGTCGTACCGACCAACCCGAGGCGGATCGCCCGACGTGACACCAGCGGTGCAAGCAATTGCATGTCCGATTCTCCTCCCAGACGGCCGTGCCGCGTGCGCACTGTTCCTCCAGCGCTGTCCACAACGGACGCCCGCCCGGCGTCAATGAATCGGAAGTCTACATCCCCAGTTCCGGGGCGCGTGTCCGCCGCACCCCCGCACCGGACATGCTCACACGCCGCAGGACACCCCGAACTGCCCCAGCAGCACCGAAAGATCCCCGCCGTTCACCGCCCCGTCGCTATTGAAATCGGCCCCCGAGCCGGGTGGAACCGCCGTACCGAACAACCCGAGCAGCACGCTCAGATCCGCGCCATTCACCTGATTGTCGGCGTTGGCATCTCCTGCCAGCCGGGAGGTATTCAGCCGCACCGCAATCGTGTTCCCAGCCGCGTTCACGCTCACCAGGTCAGGCCTGCCGTCCGCGTTCAGATCCCCCACCGCCAGCGCGTACGGCCCGGTCCCACCCGGGAAATCCACCTTTGGCAGAAACGTCCCGTCACCGTTTCCGACGACGACCGACACGCTGTTGCTGTTCTCGTTCGCGGTCGCCAGGTCCAGACCGCCGTCGTTGTTGAGATCGATCAGCGTCGCCGACCGCGGGCGCGAGCCCGTGGACACCCCGAACCCCGGCGCAAACGTCCCGTCCCCGATGCCGAGGTACACCGACACGCTGCTCGAAAAGTTGTTCGACATGGCGACGTCCAGCGCCCCGTCGCCGTTGATATCTCCGGCGGTCGCCGAGATGGGCCCAGAGGCGGTCGCATATACCTGCTCCGGCTGGAACGTCCCGTTGCCGTTGCCCAGCCGAACGACGTTCAGGTTCGCCGCGTTGCACGCCACCGCGATATCCCGGCTCGCGTCCCCATCGAACAATCCCAGCACCACCGCGCTCGGGCCCAGCGGCGTCGGAAACGTCGTCTGTGGCTGAAAGGTCCCGTTGCCGTTGCCCAGCAGGATCGACACGGTCCGATCGAGCACGTTTGGCGTCACGAGATCCAAATGGGCATCGGCGTTGACCAGCGCTGCCACCACCTGATTGGTCGTCTGCCCCGCCGCGTAGACGACATGCGGCGCGAAGGTCCCATTGCCGTTGTTGAGCAAGACCGACACGCTGTTGCCGCTCTGGTTCGCGACCGCAAGGTCACGCGCTCCGTCGGCATTCAGATCCGCAATCGTGACCCAGAAGGGCGAGGCGCCGACGTTGTAACTCACCGCCGAAGCGAATGTGCCGTCGCCCAGCCCCAACCGCACCGTGATCTGATTGGTCGCAAAGTTCGCGACCACCACATCGCCGAACGCGTCGCCATCCAAGAGCCCCACCGCGACCGCGATCGGCGCGCCGATCTGCGCGGTCGTCTGCAGCGGCCCAAACGACATCGGGCACGGAGCCGCCCCCGCCTGCACCGCCGTCGCACACATCACCATCGCCGCGCTGCGCAACACACCCTCTCCTGCACGCCTTGCCGCCATCGAGCCTACGCCCCAATGGCGGCGCGCCAAGAGAGTTATCGAGCAATCCGATGCCCGAGTTCTGGCCGTTTGCCCGGCTTCACGCCAGATGCAGGAAGCTGAAGTGCAATTCCGCATGCCCGGTGTTCAACCGTTGCCACTCCGCGTGGGACAACGGCCCGAAGACCGGATTGGGGACTGATGGCGGCCCCTTCTCCATCCGCTCGCTCGCCCGCACCAGCCGCTCGTACGCCGCTTCCACTGGGCCATCCTCGATCCCGAAGGTCCCACCCGGCGCGCCCGGCAGCCGGAACCCCGGCTGCATCGGCTTGGTGAACACGCCTTTCTTCATCAGCCGCCCCAGGATCCTCACGAACCACGGCGGCCCGTTCCCGGGATACCCGTCATACGGGTACTCCATCCACGCGGCGACATGATTGAAGACCTGCGCCGTCGTCCAGTTCCCGCTCCGTCGCAACGTGCCGGCGCGCTCAGCGGCGATGATTCGTGCGGCATCGGCGCGGACATCCGCCATTGTTGCGAACCGCAGCGTGCGCCGATCGGTCACCTTCTTCGTATCAACCAGGCTCATTCGTGCAGCGTAACGCGATCACACTCAGCACGCCGTCCCGAAGTTCGACAGCAGCACGCTCAAGTCCGCCCCGTTCACAACGCCGTCACCGTTCAAGTCCGCACCGCTCCCCGGCGTCACGCTGGCGCCAAACTGCCCCAGCAGCACGCTGAGATCGGCGCCGTTCACCGACCGATCACCATTGGCATCGCCCGCGACCACGCCCAGCTTGAACCCCGCCGCCCAGAAAATCCCGCCCAGCACATGCGCGCGGAACAACGGCTCGGCATACGACGCTTCGGTGTGCCCGCCCGCGGTGTACCAGCTTCGTCCGCCCGCGTATTCACGGCACCAGATGATCGGATGATCCGCGCCCATCGAGCCGCCCGAATAGGTTGACTCATCCAGCGTCGCCAGCACGCGCACCAGCGGACGCGGGTTGTTCTGGAAGTTGTACCACTCGTCGAAGCGCACCCATTCGCTCGGCAACGGCTCGGTCGACGGATGAGCGGCATCCTCGATGCGGATCGTCGCGGTCTGCGGATTCGGGTGGCCCAGGAAGTACCCGCCGCCCAACAACTCTCCATAGAACGGCCACGAATACTCCGTGTCGCTCGCCGAATGCACGCCCACGTAGCCGCCGCCGTTCTGGATGTACCCCTCGAACGCCGTCTGCTGCGACGCATCAAGAATGTCGCCGGTCGTGCACAGAAAGATCACCGCCTTGAAGCGCGCAAGGTTCGTCGCGTTGAACTGCGCCGCATCCTCGGTCTGCTCGACCGCGAAGCAGTTGGCCGCCCCGAGTTCCTGCACCATCGCGATGCCGTTGGGGATCGAGGTGTGTCGGAAGCCGGTCGTCTTGGTGAACACGAGCACGCGGAAAATCTCGCCCGCGCTCGCCGTGCTCGCCGTCGCCAGAAGAACCGCCAGGATCGTCAGTCGCAGCATGGGGGTGCTCCTCTTCAAGAAGAGGCTAGCCGCTCACGCCGGCGAATCGAGCAAAACTTTCAATAAGTCGTCCACCACCCGGTCCCACGTGTACCGCCCGCGGACCAGCGCCGGCCCTGCTTCCCGTGCCCGCCGACGCAGTTCATCGTCGGCGATGACCCGCTCCATCGACTGCCGCAGGTGCTCCTCGCTCGGCACAAGCACGAACCCCCCGCTCTTCTCGTGCGGCTTCTGCTGGCTCGCGATGCGGATCGCCACATCGTCGATCGTGAAGTCGTCCGTGGGCCCGCCGCGCGTGCACAGCACCGGCACGCCGCACGCGATCGCCTCCAAGGCCGGCAAGTTGAACCCCTCGGCAAGGTACGGGCACACGTACGCATCGGCCGCCGCGTACAGCCGGGCCATCTGCTGGTTCGTCAGCGCATCCACCATGCAACGCGTCCGCTGCATCACCAAGGCCGCATCCGCCTCGGGCAGCTTCCGCACCGTGTTCCGCAAGAACTCCGACGACGGGTACAGCGCATCGATCCCCTTGAGCAGCAGCATTGCCCTGGGGTTCTTCCGAGCAACCTCCGCGAACGCATGGAACAGGTGCACCAGCCCCTTGTTGTCCGTCATCGCGCCGATGTTCAGGAACACGAACGCGTCATCCGAGACCCCGAGGCTCCTTCGAACCCCATGCCGCGTCGCGGCATCCCCCGGTGCGAACACCCCGACATCCACGCCGTGCGGCACGACATGCACCCGCTCCCGCGGCGCGCCGCTCCGCACGAACCCGTCCGCCGACCACTTCGACGGCGTCACGATCCCGGTTGAGTTTCCCGCGATCGAGTCCTTGAGCGATCGGCCGTCCCGGATTGCCATCGGCATCGCAACACCGAACTCGCACGTGCCGAAGGTGAAGGTGCGCGTGGCCATGTCATGGGGCGCAAAGTCGTAGGGCACGCCGATCCGCAGCAGCGCATCCGGGCACGCGCCTTCAGGCGGCGCCGTCAGCGCACGCACGCGGCCCTCGTCCTCCGGCGTCAACATCCCGGTCGAAGGCTTCCAGCGCCGGTCGAGATACGCCAGATCGCGATGAAACAGGTCGATGCCGCCCCGGCGCAGCATCGCCGCGAGCTGGTGCTGGTTCACCAACGCGTAGGAGTGCGGCAGGAACCGCCAGCCCTCGACCACGACCATCGCCACGCCCGGTTTCTCCTGAGTTCCGCCCCAGCCATCGGCCATTCCGGGGCAATCCGTGACCAAGACCCCAAACAGATGACGCACCCCTGGCGAGGAGTCCTCAAGTCACTTGACGGTCCGGATCGATACCAGTAAATCTAGATAAATGTTTCTTGATTAACGCCGGTGTCAGGTGGACACCGGAACCATGAGGTCCCTTTTCACCAGTGCCAGGAAAGCAGGCGAGACATGAACACCAAGATTCGTGCACTTCTCTCGGCAGGTGTTCTGGCCGCGTGCGCCGCGAGCGCAAGCGCCCAGCATGCCAACTTCGTTCTCTTCGGAGACCCCGCCGCGGAGGCGAAAGACGTCCCCAAGGAAAACCAGTTCGTCCATCCCGTTTCGTCGCCCTACTTCAGCGAGAACTCGTTCATCACGAGCGACGTGCGCGCGTGGTTCCTCTACCACGACTTCCCCAGCGACAGCCTCATCGACGACGGCGAGGCCTACATCGGGGCCGTCCAACTCCGCCTGGCGCTTCTCGACTGCCTCCAGTTCGTCGCGTACAAGGACGGCTACGCCTGGATCGACTCGGGCCTCGTGGACGAAGACGGCCTGATGGACATCGGCGCCGGCGTGAAGTGGGCTTTCTTCCAAGACTTTGAGAACCAGTTCCACGCCGCCATCGGCGTCGGCTACGAGATCGGCATCGGCGACGATGATGTCCTCCAGGACGACGACGAACTGCGCTTCTGGACTTCGGTGGACAAGGGCTTCGGCAAGTTCCACATCGGCGGCAATGCCAACTTCTTCATCGCCACCACCGACGAGGACGAGGACTTCGGCAACTCCGACTACATGTCCTGGCACATCCGCGCCGACTACTGGGTCTGCGAATGGTTCAGCCCTGTCGTCGAGTTCAACGGCTACCACGTCCTGAGCGCCGGTGATTCGATCCTGCCGTTCCAGGGCATCGACGTCGGCAACTTCGGCGAGGGTGAAGACGACCCCGTCGTCTCCATGGCCATCGGCGCCGAGATCCGCCCCTGCAGCTCGGTCGGCATCCGCGCTGCCGGCGAGTTCCCCCTCACCGACGAAGACGACCTCTACGGCTGGCGCCTGACCGCGTCGATCGTTTTCAGCTTCTGATTCGTCTCGAAACGCCCCTGTCCGAAGACCATCGCGAAGCCCCGGGGGAACTTCCCCCGGGGTTTTTCATTCCGACTCTTCTTAGTACGCTCTGTCGCAATGACACCGAGTGATCTTCAAGACCTTGAGCGCTTTGTCGTGGACAACGACGACCTGCTCGACTTGGAAGCGCTGATCGGGCGGTTTAACATTTTCGATGCACTCGGCATCGCAAATGCGGAAGTCAGGCACTCGAACTTTCTGGCGTGGCTACTCGATCCGGGCGAGAGTCATGGACAGGGCGACCTGTTCCTCACCGGTCTCCTCATGGACATATTGAGCGCTGCTCCAGCCGAGCTTCGCCCGTTCAGTCCCGTTGAGATCGACGGCGAGCAGTTGCGCGGCGTCGAGATTCGCCGAGAGTGGGAGCACATCGACCTGCTCGTCGTGTGCCGCGAGCCGTCGTTCGTGGTGGCTATCGAGAACAAGGTACTCAGCGGCGAGCACTCTGATCAGCTTGCAAGATACGAGAACACTATTGGCTCGCATTTCCCTGAAGTGCCACGCATGTTCGTCTTTCTGAGCGCGGAGGAGATTGAAGCCTCGCAACCCGACTGGGTGGCATATTCCTACGCCGACCTTCACCGCGCTCTATCGCGCGTCCAGCGCGTTGCGAGGGCGTCTATTGGTGATGATGTCATGACGTTTCTCGACCACTACCTCAGCCTGATCGGGAGCCGATTCATGGATGACCCAAAGGTGGACGAACTTTGCAGGCGAATCTATAAGAACCATCGCCGCGCTATCGACCTGATCAATGAGCGGGCTGGCTCGCCGCTCGCACCGCTCAGAGACGCCATTTATGAAGTGATCAGCGAACCCGACTCCGGCTACTGCTTGACGCGAAAGCACCCGTCTTGGATTTCTTTCATGCCGGCGAGCTGGCTCGAAGTTCTACCAGCCATCGCACAAAGCAAGACGAGAGATCCCCGCAACTGGCTCACCTTCTCGATCGGTATCGACGAGGAGGGCATTTCTTTGTCGCTGTGGATTGTTGGCACGACTGACACGCAGCCCAGAGATCTTGTTGCGCAAGCGCTAAGCGAGCATCGGGCCGAACTCATGCTGAACCCGAGTCCAAGAGCGAAGCCGCCGTTCCGAAACGCTCCACTGCTGCGAGAACAAGTATGCAGATGGTCCGATCCTGGGGAAGCAGACATTGATGCGGTAAAGTCGGATGTTCGGCGGGCATTGGCGGCAAACCGTGAGCGCAGTGCTGCCATTGAGAAGCTGCTGCGATCCGTGTTGTCCACATCCCGCTGACCATAATTCCGTGTTCTTTTTGAATGTAAAAAACGCCCGCCGAAAGCCGGCGGGCGTTTGAGTAACTCAGCATTGAGCAGGCCTGATCAGCCCTTGGCCATAGCCGCGGCCTTCTTCTTCGCGTCTTCCAGCGTGCCGACGTACATGAACGCCGACTCGGGCAGGTCGTCGCCCTCGCCGTTGCACAGGCGCTCGAAGCTGTCGAGGGTCTCCTCCAGCGAGCTGGTGACGCCGGGGAAGCCGGTGAAGACTTCGGCGACGTAGAACGGCTGCGAGAGGAAGCGCTCGATCTTGCGGGCACGCCGGACGATCAGCTTGTCCTCTTCGCTCAGTTCGTCGACACCGAGAATCGCGATGATGTCCTGGAGGCTCTTGTAGCGCTGCAGGATCACCTGCACCTTGCGGCTCACCGCGTAGTGACGCTCGCCGATGATCTGCGGGTCAAGGATTCGGGAGGTCGAGGCGAGCGGGTCCACCGCGGGATAGATGCCCTTGTCGGCGATGCCGCGGGAAAGAACGACGAACGCGTCGAGGTGGGTGAAAGCGGTCGCGGGGGCCGGGTCGGTCAAGTCGTCAGCCGGCACGTAGATGGCCTGAACCGACGTGATGGCGCCCTTGGCCGTCGAGGTGATGCGCTCCTGGAGTTCGCCCATCTCGGTGGACAGCGTCGGCTGGTAACCGACGGCGCTGGGCATACGCCCGAGGAGCGCCGACACTTCTGAACCCGCCTGGGTGAACCGGAAGACGTTGTCCACGAACATCAGCGTCTCTTTGCCCGACTGATCGCGGAAGTCCTCGGCCATCGTCAGCGCCGAAAGAGCGACGCGGAGACGCGCCCCCGGCGGCTCGTTCATCTGGCCGAACACCATCGCCACCTTGTCGAGCACGTGGGCGGTGTTGCCCTTGTCGTCGGTGTACTGGGCTTCCTTCATCTCAAGCCACAGATCGTTGCCCTCGCGGGTGCGCTCGCCGACGCCGGCGAACACCGAGTAGCCGCCGAAGTTGCGCGCGACGCGGGCGATCATCTCCTGGATGATGACCGTCTTGCCGACGCCGGCGCCGCCGAACAGACCGATCTTGCCGCCGCGGACGAAGGGGCACAGGAGGTCGATGACCTTGATGCCCGTGGGCAGAATTTCAGTCTTGGGGTTGAGCTGATCGAACTCGGGCGGCGGCTGGTGGATCGCACGGAAGCGCGACGCCTTCACCGGGCCGGCATTGTCCACCGGCTCGCCGAGCAGGTTGAACACGCGCCCCAGCACCGGCTCGCCCACCGG
>JBGSZV010000220.1:0-6239 GCA_041750235.1 Phycisphaerales bacterium | reverse complement strand
TGGCCACGGCGGGGACGGGGGATGTTCTGACGGGGGTGATCGCGGGGCTGTGGCGCAGCATTACCGGCAACCGATCGTGGCGGGTGAGCGGACCATGACGAGTGAGCGGCTTGGGGGGCTGAGTCTGTTTGATTGTGCGCGGCTGGGGGTGGTGGCGCACGCGGCGGCGGGTCAGCGGTGGCGGGCGGAGACGGGGGCGTCGGCGGGGATGCTGGCGGAGGATCTGGTGCGTGTCCTGCCGTGGGCCCTGGAGGACATGCGCGATCCGCACGGGCGGTCATAATGAAGGGTTGTCGGTCCCGGCGACTGGACCGGACGGCTATGGTTCGTCGATGAGATGACGGATCGGTGATTCCCGTTTCGAAGGAGACTTCATGTTCCGAACTTCCAATCCCGCACTTCGCAACGATGCGTTCCGCCCTGCCCAGACGTGGGATGACCTTGAACGTCAGGGGCGCGGGGGTGTGTTTGCACCGACGGCGGATGCGGGGAGCGTTGAGGCTCGTCCGGCGGTGGACCGCAGCGTGATGACGCTGTCGGGGACGGTGAACAAGAGCTTTGTTCTCTTGGGTCTGTGCCTGACGACGGCGATCTTTGCGTGGACGGTGACGACGCGGCCGGATCCGATGGTGCCGCCGGTGCTGCTCACCTTTGGCGGCGGCATCGCGGGGTTCATCGTGGCGCTGATCGTCGGATTCCGTCCGCAGACGTCGCCGGCGCTGGCGCCGATCTACGCCCTGCTGAAGGGGCTCTTTGTCGGCGGTCTCTCCGCCTTTTACGCGATGCAGTTCGCAAAGCCGGGGGCCGGGCTGGCGACAGGGCTGGTGTTCGGCGCCGTGATCATGACGTTCGGAATCTTTGCCGGCGTGCTGATGGGCTTCCGGTTGGGATGGATCCGTGCGACGCCGGGTTTCGCGAAGTTCGTGGTGGCGGCGACGCTGGGCGTGTGTTTCTACTCGCTGGTTGCGATCGTCGCCTCGCTGCTGGGCTTTGGCGCGATGGCGAGCGTGTTGAACCCGGCGAACGGCGGGATGATCTCGATCGGCTTCTCGGCCTTCGTGGTGGTCATCGCGTCGGCGAACCTGGTGCTGGACTTTGAGATGATCAGCAACGGCGTGCAGAACAAGGCGCCGAAATACATGGAGTGGTACGGCGGTTTTGCGCTCTTGGTGACCGTGGTGTGGCTGTACCTGGAAGTGCTGCGGCTCTTGGCGAAGATCCAGTCGCGGGACTGAGTTTTCACCGCAGAGACGCAGAGGGCGCAGAGAAGACATTCATTTGGATGAAAGATACGAGGCCGTCCCGAGGGGGGCGGCCTTTTTTCTTTGATCAGCACGAAGCAGAATTCAGAAGCAGAGGAGGGCGAAGAAAGGCAAAAAGAAACAGAGCCCTCACCCGACGCTGCAAGGCCAGCGTCGACCTCTCCCATCGTCAGAGCACGATGGGAGAGGGAGCCCGATCAGCGGAGCGCATCATGGATGGATTGGGCCAGGAATTTGCCCTGGTCGGGGTCGAGTTTTCCGGCGGGCCAGGTGAGGCCGAGGCCGGAGCTTTCGTCGTACTTGGGGATGATGTGGAAGTGGACGTGGAAGACGGCCTGGTGGGCGAGGGGGCCGTTGTTCTGGAGGACGTTGTAGGCGGTGCAGCCGGTGGCCTTCATGACGGCGCGGCAGATGCGGGGGAGGACGCGGCCGATGGCGGCGGCGTCGTCGTCGGGGAGCTGGTCGAGGGTGGCGACGGCGCGCTTGGGGATGACGAGGGTGTGGCCGCGTGAGAGCGGGAAGACGTCAAGGAAGGAGAGAACGTAGCCGTCGTCGTAGATCTTGTGGCAGGGGATCTCGCCGCGGACGATTTTGCTGAAGATGGTTTCCATGTGAAGCTCCAGGGGCCTACCACGGAGGCACGGAGAAGACAGGAGTTTTTACCGCAGAGACGCAGAGGGCGCAGAGAAAGGCATTGACCTCAAGCTCTCAAGACAAATCGGTGACTCTGCGAACTCTGCGTCTCTGCGGTGAAGACTGATCGGTCAACTGACGCCAACGGCTGCGGCGTCGCGGTCGGAGAGGGTGCCGCCGTCGGATCGCTTTTTGACGGTGGTGTCGCGTTTCCAGGAGCGTTCGCAGCGGGGTTCGTTGCGGAGGTCCTGGACTTTGACGTCCTTGGCGTTTTTGTCGACGGGGGCGCGGCTGACGCCGAGGAGGTCGGCGAGGTCGTGGGGGTCGAACTTGGCGAGGACGCCCTCGGGGTCGGGGAGGACCAAGCCGGCGTCGAGGGGGTTTTCGATCTCGCCCTTGGCGCGGACGGCTTCGAGTGTGCGGAGGGCGGTCTCGCGCATGAGGAGCGCGGCCTTCCAGCCTTCGTCGGCTTTCACGGGGTAGGGATCGGGGAAGGTCTTGAGCTGGACGCAGGTCTCGGGCTGGTTGTCGCCGGTGATCTTGTAGAGGGCGCGCCAGGCTTCGTCGGCGGTGTGGGGGATCACGGGGGCGAGGAGGCGCACGAGGGCGCTGGTGAGGTCGAAGAGGGTGGACTGCGTGCGGCGGCGGCGCGGGCTGTCGGGCTTGTCGCAGTAGAGGCGGTCCTTCACTGCGGCGAGGTAGATCGCGCTGAGGGTGTCGTTGCAGAAGTTGTAGAGGAGGTTGGTTGCTTCGCGGAAGTTGTAGGCGGCGTAGGCGGCGCGGACATCGCGCACAAGGTCGTTGAGCGCGCTCAGGATCCACGTGTCGATGCTGGTGGGCGGGTACTGATTGAAGGGGATGCACATGCCCTCGCCGCTGGTGCAGTCCTTGCCGGGGGGCGAGGGGACGTAGTCGTCGAGGTTGGAGAGCATGAAGCGGATGGTGTTGCGGATCTTGCGGTAGCTGTCGCCGGCGGTGTCGAAGAAGGAGAGGTCGGACTTGATGTCGGACTCGTAGGCGAGGGTGGCGACCCACCAGCGGCAGACGTCGGAGCCGAACTTGGTGACGAGGTCGTCGACGTCGAGCGTGTTGCCGACGGACTTGCTCATCTTGTGGCCGTCTTTGTCGACCATGAAGCCGTGCGTGAGGACGGACTTGAAGGGCGGACGGCCGGTGACACCCAAGGCGGGGAGAAGCGAGAGCTGAAACCAGCCGCGGTGCTGGTCGGAGCCTTCCAAGTAGAGGTCGATGGGGTAATCGGTGCCCGCATCCCCCCCACCGCTGCGTTCGCGCATGACGGCGTTCCAGGAGGAGCCGGACTCGAACCAGACGTCGAAGATGTCGCTGGACTTTTTGAGTGAAGCGAAGTCGAGACCCGCGGGGGCGTGGCCTGCTTTGACGTCGGCGGCGTAGTCGTAGTGCTTGAGGAGGTCGGCGGGTGCGAGCTGGAACCAAGCGTCGGAGCCCTTCTCGCGGAAGAGCGTGGCGATGGCGCGGACCGAGTTGGGCGTGAGCAGAACGGTCTTGCCATCGGCGGCGAAGAAGGCGGGGATGGGGAGTCCCCAGGCACGCTGGCGGCTGATGCACCAGTCGGGTCGGGATTCGAGCATGCCGCGCATTCGGTTCTTGCCCCATTCGGGGACGAAGTTCACGCCGTGCGCGGTTTCTTCGAGCGCGGCCTGGCGCATGCTGCGGGCATCGGAGCGGCGCGGGAGATCGACGCCGATGAACCACTGTTCGGTGGCGCGGAAGATCACGGGCGTCTTGCTGCGCCAGTCGTGCGGGTAGGAGTGCATGAACTTGTGATCGAAGAAGAGGTGGCCGCTGTCGCGGAGGTGCTCGGCGATCCGGGGATTGGCGTCCCAGATGGAGAGGCCGCGGAGCCATTCGGGGACGCTGGGGTCGTAGGTGCCGTTGGGTCGCACGGGGCAGTAGATGGGGAGGCACTCGCGGAGGCCGGTCTGGTAGTCGTCGGCGCCGTGTCCGGGGGCAGTGTGAACGAGGCCGGTGCCGTCTTCGAGGGTGACGTAGTCGGCGGGGACGACGCGGTAGATGCCGGTGGCGTCGGTGCGGTGTCCGGGGAGTTCGCACATGTAGGGCGACTCGGCGGCGCTGAGGTCGGGGCCGCCCTGGCCATACAGAGGATGGCGGTAGCGCAGGCCGACGAGCTTGTCGCCCTTGGTGGTGGCGAGGATGGTGACATCCTCGGCCTTGGCGGACTTGGTGACTTTCTCGACAAGGTTGGCGGCGATGACGGTGATGTTGCCGTCGATGCGGACGAGGGCGTAGTCAAACTCGGGGTTGACGGCGATGGCGAGGTTGGCGGGGAGGGTCCAGGGCGTGGTGGTCCAGATCATGAAGGACGGGCGCGTGTGGGGGCGCGTGCCGGGGAGGGGGTTGCCTTCGTCGTCTTCATCGTCGTCGGTGGCGGGCGGGAGACCGAAGGCGTCGTAGACCTTGTCTGCTTCGAGTGATTCGAAGTCGACGTAGACGGAGATGTCTTCGCGGTCCTGGTATTCGAGTTCGGCTTCGGCGAGCGCGGTTTCGTTGGCGATGGACCAGTGGACGGCCTTGAGCTGGCGATAGACCAAGCCCTGTTCGACGAGTGAGGCAAAGACTTCGAGGGTGGCGCCTTCGTAGGCGGGGGCCATGGTGAGGTAGGGATGTTCGTAGTCGGCGAGCGTGAGCAGGCGCTTCATCTGGCCGGCCTGATGCTTGACGAACTTCTCGGCGTACTTCTGGCACTCGCGGCGGATGGCCATGCGCGATTGGTCCGGCGGGAGCGTCGCGAGCTTGGCGAGCGAGCCCTTCTCCTGGAGTTCCTGCATGACCTTGTGCTCGATGGGCAGGCCGTGGCAGTCCCATCCGGGGACGTAGGGGCAGGCGAGGCCTTCCATGAGCTTGATGCGGACGACGAAGTCCTTGAGGCACTTGTTGAGGAGGTGTCCGAGGTGGATGCTGCCGTTGGCGTAGGGGGGGCCGTCGTGGAAGACGAAGCGGCCCTTGCCGGAGGCGGCACGCTGCTGCTGGACCTGGGTGTAGAGGTTGGCCTTATCCCAGCGCTTGAGAGAGGCGGGCTCGTTCTGCACCAGGTTGGCCTTCATGGGGAAGGTGGTCTTGGGCAGGTTGAGGGAGTCTTTGTAGCGCGATTTGCTGGAGTCGACGGGCGCGCTGGGCGGAGTGGGTGATTGGGACATAGGTGGCTCGAGAGTCTTGGGTCTTGGGTCTTGAGTCTTGGGGTGAAGGCAGGGGAAAGAGTATCGGCTCCAAAAGCGACCGCACCGCTCCGAGGGGAGCGGTGCGGGTGAAAAGTCACGATTCCGCGGTCCCCGGGGGGCTTAGTCGGTGTGCTCGAAAATGCTCTGGGTCCGGAGGACCAGGCCGCCCTGAGAGATCAGGTGATAGCTCTGGGCGTGGACCTCGCGGCGGTAGCGCTGGACGTCGAGGATAGAGGCGCACTTGCCGCCTTCCTCATCGAGCCAGGTGTGGACGAGGGCGTCGTTGTCGGCGGCGAGCTGGGTGAGTTCTTCGTAGGTGGAGCGATAGAGGGCATCCGGGAGCTGCTCGGTCTGGACGCTGGAGCAGTAGCGGATCTTGTCGCTGAACTCCTGCTCGACGTCGCGCTCACCGGCGCAGGGGAGGGCGGCGATGATGCCGCGGTCGGGGATGCCGACTTCCTGATCGGTGATGAGTTCGGTGGCGCACTGGGCGTCATGGCTGAAGCGCATGACGTGGGCGGCCTTCATGACCCAGGCTTCGAACTCGTACCCGACGTGCTCGACGGTGCGACGGGCCTTGACGCCGAAAAGTTCGGGGTGCAGGGCTCGACGGTAAAGGATCAGGCGGTAGGCCTGAAGATTAATTGACTTGGCTGGGGGGTTCATCATGGCTCCTGCCTCGCCGCGTTCTTGGCGGCCTCTTTGCCGTTCCTTGACGTTCCGGGAATCGGGTTGTCAGTGTAGGAGCCGAGAAACGGCTTACAAGACTTTTCCTTGGAAAACTGGGTAAACCACCGGGGTGTGGGATCGAGTTCTCGGTACGCAAGTATTGCGCGGTCGAACGTCAAGAACCACTACGGGTGCGATACAAGTTTGGTTCTGCTGGAGTTGCATGCGTTATCGGGCCGACGCTGATGGGGATTCGGCAGGTAGTGCTCATTGGCGGTGAAACGCGATGCCCGGACTCCTTCGGCGTTTGTATTTTGTCAGGTTGCTGCCACGGCGGTCGGGCGATGCCGCGCTGATCGCAGCGATGACGGTGTGCGGCGCGGAAGAGGCGGATGAGATCGCGACTGAGTTGATGGAACGCGACAGCGCGCGGCCCTCCGCGGCGCTGATCGGCGCC
>JBGSZV010000219.1:0-29407 GCA_041750235.1 Phycisphaerales bacterium | reverse complement strand
TGAGCCACTGCGCGGGGCAGCCGAGGTCGAGGGTGGCGAGGACGCTCATCTCGGGGTCCACGGCGACGAAGGCGGGTTCGCGGTCGAGGGCGATGGCGCGTTCGTGATGGCCCTGGGTGCAGGGAACGACGATGCGGATGGGGGCGGCTGTGGTGCCGTCGTCGTTCTTCGGGAAGATGTCGATGGGGAGATCGAAGACGTAGGCGGGGTTCTCGGCGTCGATGCGCTGCTTCTGATCGATGGAGAGGCGGACTTCGCGGGCTTCTTCGTTCCACGTTGCTTTGACATCGAGCTTGACGGAGCCGGGTCGGTAGCACCACTGCTCAAAGAACTGCTCGAGGCTCTTGCCGGTGACTTCCTCGAAGACGTTGCGGAGGTCCTCGGTGCGGGCGGTCTTGAACTTGTAGCGGTCGACATAGGCGCCGACGCTCTTATAGAAGAGTTCGTCGCCGAGGTTCATGCGGAGCATGTGCAGGATGCTGCAGCCCTTGCCGTAGGGGTTGGAGGGCTTGCGGAAGGTCTCGAAGGGGTAGTTGTAGAGCTTGGAGCACATGGCGGGGCGCTCGAAGCGCGGTTCGGCGCCGTCGGGGAGCGGCGCGAGCTGGTCGGCGCGGGCCTGGCCGCGGATGGTGCCAAAGATGCTGGCGAAGTAGGCGTCTTTGCCGTCGCGCGCTTCCCACCAGAGGGCGGAGGAGTAGGTGGCGAATCCTTCGTTGAGCCAGATGTGCTCCCAGGAGTTGCAGGTGATGAGGTCGCCGAACCATTGGTGGCCGAGTTCGTGGGCGATGAGGCTGTCGAGGTCGGTGTCGAGGAAGGCCTTGTCGTCGTAGATAGCGGTGTCGAACATGGTGGTTGCGGCGGTGTTCTCCATGCCGCTGGCGTGGAAGTTGTGGACGACGATTTGTGCGTAGCGGTCCCAGGGGTAGGGCTCGTCGAAGGCTTTCTCGAAGACTTCGACCATGCGCGCGGTGTTGCCATAGGTGCGCTGGACGAGCGGGCCTTTGCCGGGGGGAACCCATACGGGCATGGGGATGCGGCTGCCGGCGGGGGCGACATCGACTTCGTCGAACTTGCCGACGATGAGGGAGACGAGGTAGTTGACGTGGGGTTTGTCCTGCACCCAGCGAAAGCGCGTGCGATTGCCGGTGGTCTGGTTGAGTTCCAGTCGCCCGTTGCCGCTGACCATGTAGCCGGTGGGCACGGTGACGTCGAGGGTGGTGGTGAGGCGGTCGTTGGGGAAGTCGTGGCAGGGGAACCAGAAGCGGTTGGTCTCGGGTTCGCCCTGGGTGTGGAGCTGCGCGGGGCGGTTGGGCCACGCGGGATGCTCGGGAGTCCAGATGAGGCCGTCGGGCGGGTCGTTGACGGCGTAGGTGATGTCGATGGCGGCGGGGGTGTTGAGGGGAAGGGGCGGATCGAAGCGGACGGTGAGGATGCGGTCGTCGTACGAGTGGGGGAGTGCGCTGCCGTCGCGTGTGACGCTCTTGAGGTCGAACTGCTCGGCGTTGAGGCGGAGGAGTGCGAGGGGTTCGCCGATGGGCTGGAAGGTGAGGCGCGCGACGGCGGTGAACGTGGGGGCGTTCATGTCGGGGATGTCGATGGTGAGTTCCATCGACTGGAAGTCGGCGGCGCGGTCGGGCGGATAGTTGCGGTGGTCGGCACCGGTTCCGGGGTTCCAGCGGAGATTGCGGCCGAGGTCGATCCAATCGGCGGCTTCGGTCTTGCAGGCGCGGCACTCGCAGCCGGTTTCGCGTCCCCAGCGCTCGATGAGGTCGCCGGATTCGGCGAGGGAGCTGAGGGGGAGGAAGGCGAGGACCAAAGCGGCCAGAGCAGGAGTGAAACGCCGGGAACCGGTCATCAGGACGCCCCTTTCGGTGTGGTCCGAACAGCTTTACAAAAAACCCGACCGGGCGTCGGGGAATGGTTTGGTGGACAAGGACGAGGCGCGGTACGATACGACATGCACTTCCCCGAGCGTAGCCACGGAACGGCGGCCCTCGCCGCTGATCGTCCCCCCATGCCCATTGCCGAGGAACGCGACGACGACATGGCTCCCGCCATGGGTGGTCGCGGTGCGTTGTCGGGTCAGGCGCTGCTGGCGTCGACCGGGCACGCGACAACCGAGACGGAGTTCTACTCGCCGGTGCCGGATGGGTACCGCAAGGGGCGCCATAAGTACGTCGTGACGCTGGGCACGGTGATGTCGGGGCTGGGCAAGGGGATCTTTGCTTCGAGCCTCGCCAAGCTGTTCAAGGACAAGGGACTCTCGGTCGCCCCCATGAAGATGGAGGGCTACCTGAACATCGATTCGGGCACGCTCAACCCGTTCCGGCACGGCGAGGTGTTCGTCCTCGACGACGGGACCGAGTGCGACATGGACCTCGGGACGTACGAGCGTCTCTTGGATCAGAACCTGTCGCGGCGGAACTTCGTCACCAGCGGGCAGATCTTCCGCGACATCCTGGACCGCGAGCGGCACGGCGGATTCCTCGGGCGGGATGTGCAGATGATCCCGCACGTGACGGGCGAGGTGAAGCGGCGGCTGCGCGAGCTCGCGATGCACGGCGACGGGACGAAGCCGGCGGATGTGGTGTTCGTGGAAGTCGGCGGCACGGTGGGCGACTACGAGAACGGGTTCTACATCGAGGCGCTGCGCGAGCTGGCGTTCGAGGAGGGTCCGGGTTCGGTGTGCTTCGTGGCGCTGACGTACATCATCGAGCCCAATGCGCTGGGCGAGCAGAAGAGCAAGGCGGCGCAGCTGGGCATCAAGCGGGTGATGGAAGCGGGCATTCAGCCGAGCGTGATCGCGTGCCGTTCGACGAACCCGTGCAACCCGACGGTGATGCAGAAGATCGCGATGTTCACCAATGTGCCGTTGAAGCGCGTGTTCAGCATGCACGACCGCAAGAGCGTGTACGAGATCCCCGAGGCGATGCGGCAGGAGGGGCTTGACCGGGAGATCCTGTCGATCCTGAGCCTGCACGAGCGGGTGGACCTGTCGCACGAGGATCGGTCGCGCGAGCGGTGGATGGCGTACGTGCGGCGGATGCAGACGCCCAAGCAGCGGAGCGTGCGAATTGGTTTGACGGGGAAGTATTCGACGCTGCGGGATGCGTATGCCTCGATCGACAAGGCGGTTGAGCATTGCGCGAACCATCTGCAGTGCGACGCGAAGCTGGAGTGGATCAACTCGACGGAGATCACCGACGACAACGCGTCGGCGCGGTTGCGGGATCTGGATGCAGTGATCGTGCCGGGCGGATTCGGGGCGCGCGGCGTTGAGGGGAAGATCTCGTGCGTGAAGCATTGCCGGACGACGGGGATGCCGTACTTGGGCATTTGCCTGGGGTTCCAGGTGGCGGTGATCGAGTTCGCGCGGAACATCATGGGCTTGCGTGAGGCGAACAGCACCGAGTTTGATCCGCATTGTCCGATGCCGGTGATCAGCGAACTGCCGGACCAGAAGAAGATCGAGCAGCTTGGCGGCAGCATGCGGCTGGGCGGGCAGGATGTGGATTTGCTCGAAGGATCGCTGGCGTGGGAGCTGTTCGGCAAGAAGCCGAACGTGCGACAGCGGTTCCGCCACCGGTATGAAGTGGACCCCTCGTTCATCGAGCGGATCGAAGCGGCCGGGCTGATCTTCTCCGGGCGGCATCCGAAGTACCCGATCATGCAGGTGCTGGAGTTGCCCAGACCCGAGGCTTCGGATGTGGTCGCGGCGGCAGGAGCAGGGGACGCGAAGCCGCGGCCTGTGCATCCGTTCTTCGTGGCGGGCCAGTTCCATCCGGAACTGACGGGTCGTCCGCTGCGTCCGCAGCCGATGTTCATGGGCCTGATGGCGGCGGCGCTGCGGCGGAAGTACCCGGGGGTGGAGTTGCCCGCGGTTCCGAGGGTGCTGGAGGCGTCGGAGGCCTGAGGGACAGGCTGGTAAAATGGTCTATACTCTTTGCCCCACCGGGACGGCCCGTGGGTGCATGGCGATGTAGCTCAGTTGGTTAGAGCGAGGGATTCATAAACCCTAGGTCGGCGGTTCGAATCCGCCCATCGCCACTTTGGTTCGGCGTGCCGTGCGGGGGATTGTGATGGGCCCGGCGGTTGGTCGCCGAAGAGTTGGGTGATCGGGCAGCAAGTTTTGACGCGGTTCAGAATGACCCACAGCATTTCGTCCAAACCCGCCCTGGTGAAAAAGCAGACGCCACAAGCGTCCGGGCGGTTTCATTGGGCACGAGCGGGCTAGCGAAGTAGAGCGCTAAGCACAGCGACGGCACAAGAGCAGCAAGCCCCCGGACAGTTCCGGGGGCTTTTTTCATTTTCGGGTGTTGAACTCTCAGGAGATTCCCATGCTGATTGAAGAGACGATTGACGCATCGCGAACGATTGAGGTGGACGCTCGGCCCCTCCCTTGCGGGGAGAGTGCGGTGCTGGACGGCGAGATTCTGGCTCGCGGGATTCCGATCGGGCAACTGGTCGGACGCGTGTCGTACGTGGACATGTTGTTTTTTCAGACGCAGGCGCGCTATCCGAGTCGTGCGGAAGCGGTGCTTATGGAGGCGTATCTCGTATCGCTGTGCGAGCACGGCGTGACGTCGCCTTCGACGCATGGGGCGCGGGTGGCGGCGAGTGTGCGGGCGCCATTCGCGGCGAGCGCGATCAACTTCATCTCGGCGGCGATGGGCGGGTATCACTTCGGTGCGCTGGAACTTGCGATGGAGGAGATCGGGGGAGTTGCGCGGGCGGGGATTGAACCGGAGCGATACGTGGAGGAGCGGCTCACACGCGGGGAGCGATTGTGGGGGTTCGGGCACCGGTTTCACAAGAGCGCCGGGGCTGGGGACGGTGATCCCGGCTCGATTCAGCGGCTGCAGGAGCAGACGGATCCGCGCGTGCGGCGCCTGATTGAACTGGCGGATCAACTGGAGTGGGACGGCCCGCATGTGGCGCTTGTTCGACGCTTCGGACGTCTGCTGTACGAACGGAAGCGAGTGCCGATCAATGTCGACGGCATCGCCGCGGGGTTGCTGCTGGACATGGGATTCGATCCGCGCATCGGGATGCTGTTTGTGGCGCTGGGGCGGTTGTCGAACATCGCGCGGCTGTACTTGGAGGAGCACGAACGGCCGGCAAACCGGTTCGTGGGGCTTGCGTCACGCGAGGATCCGACATTCAACCGGACGGTTGATCGGGATCTGGATGTGGGGTCACGTGCGTGAGGAGGGAATGAAAATGGGCCGCGCCGTTGATGAAGCGGCGCGGCCCGGAGAGATTTGCGAATCGGTCGTTCCTGTCGATCAGCGACGGCGACGGCCGGCGACAACGCCCGCGAAGCCGAAGAGCGCGAGGGCGCCCGGCGTCGGGATGTTGAAGCTGATGTTGTCGTAGAAAACGCCCGAGCCGTTGTAGTTCGTGGCGGAGCTGTTGAAGCCGAACTGGAGGAGCTGACCCACGAGAGCGGGGGTGATGGTGAAGTCGATGGAGTAGGTGTTCCAGGTATTCGGGATGCTCGTGGTGTCGAGGGTCAGGAAGTTGGTCGTGGCGTAGCCGGCGTTGGGATCGAGCGTCTTGATGAACGCCAGAGCGGTCGTCGGGGAGACGAGGTTGCCGAGCTTGGCGTCGAACTGGAAGGTCCACGTGCTGCCGACATCACCGGCGGAAATGGAGCGTTCCTGGAAGACGTTGGCTTCGATCACGTTGCCGACGGCGTGGTCGGCGTTGTTGTAGTCGCTGAAAACGACGAGCTGCTGCGCGCCCTGATCAACGCCGCCTTCGCCAGTAGCGATGTTGGAGAACGCGTTGCCGGCATTGGGGGCGGGGAAGACGCCGTAGCCGTAGAGGTAGGGGGTGCCGCCGGGGCCGAAGACATTTCCGAAGATGAGCCAGCCGTCGGCGCCGAGTGCGGCGGGATCGGTGGCGACGAGCGATTCAAAGTTCTGCGAGTAGGCGGACAGCGCGGCGGACGAGGTCGCGAGCGGGGCCATGAGGCCAGCGGCGACGACGGCCGTGGCGAATGCGAATCGGGTCTTGACGCTGGACATTCTTCACTCTCCTCTATGAGCGGTAGAAACTGGAAAGAATCGATTCCCCACGAATCAGCACGAAGTGCCGAAGTTGGACAGCAGGACGGACAGGTCGGCGCCGTTAACGAAGCCGTCGCCGTTGAAATCGGCGCCGGTTCCGGGCGTGACGTTGGTACCGAACTGAGCAAGCAGAACCGAGAGATCGGCGCCGTTGATGTTGCCGCTGCCGTTGGCGTCGCCGGGGCAGGAGGGCGGGGTGGCGTCGACGGTGAGGGCGGCATCATCGAAGAAGATGTTGCCGGTGCCCAAGGCGGGCTGAGACAGGACGGCGGCGAGGCGAACGCGCACGGCGTTGGCCGGTGCGGTCGCGACGACTTCGCTGCGGAAGTAGGTGTCGGTGGTGCTCGACCCATCAACGCACGGGGCGGTGAGGATCGGCTCGATGAGTGCGTTGCTGGCGTCGTAGAACTCGACGTTCAACGAGCCGGCGTTGCCGCCCGCGAGGGGATCGATGCCCGGATGGGCGGACCAGATTTCAGCGGTGATGGTGTCGCCGGCGGCGCACGGCTTGGACTGATAGACGCCGGTGTAGTTCTGGGAGCCGGTGAACTGGCCGTACATCGCCAGGCATGCGGCTCCGGAGCGCGGGAGGAGGGTGTCAACGCGGATGTTGCCGGTGCCGTTGTTGCCGAACTCAGCCCAGCCGCGTGAACCGCGGATCGATGGGGCGGGGGCGGCTTGCTCGAAGCCGGGGTTCAGGATGTCGGTGGTGGGGGCGCCGACGGTATCGAGCGATGCGTCGTCAAAGAGGATCGCGCCGGTATCGCCGAAGTCGGGCTGTAGGAAGATGCAGACGATGCGAGCGGTGTCGCAGTTCTCGGGGGCCACTGCGGCGATGGTGCGCTGGAACCAGGTGTCAGTCGGCGTGAGAGCGTCTGCACCCACGATGGTGTAGTACTCAAGGAGCTGACCGCCCTCGCCCCGGAACTCGACGTTCAGTGCTCCGAAGCCGGTGGCGATGAGGGGATCGGTGCTGAGGTGCTTCGCCCAGACCGAGCCGTCCCATGTCTGGCCGCGGCTGGTGGGGAAGTCCTGGAACACTCCGCTGGCGTTGAAGTCGCCGGTGAACTGTCCGAACATCTTGAGGCCGAATGACCCGGTGCGTGCGGCGCTGGCGTCGCGGTAGATATTGGGAATGGAATTGCCGAAGTCGGTCCAGTCCGCGAAGACCTGGGCGAGGTCGCCGGCGGTTTCGAAGCTGGGGTTGGCGACCTGTGCGGAGGCGGCACCGGCACACAGCGCGACGGCCGCGGACGTGATGGCGCACAGACGCGTGGAACGACGGATCAACATGTGGCTGGCTCCTGCGAAACGGAGGGTCGGACGACTGGTCGCGTGCGCCTGAACGCTGGAATGGTTCGCGGGGGAGCCCCGGAATGTCTGTCAGGCGTCAGAACAGCCCGCCCGCGAACCGATGAAAAGACCGTAACAGTTTCATGGCATCCTACAGGGCGTTGCGGGCGTGTCAACGGATTTTGGTGGATCGCGAGCGCTGGAAGTTGACCCAGATTGCCATTTTCTGGGCAATTGGAGGTGGAGGGGTATTCGTGGGAAGGGGTGGCGGCGGAAAAGAAACATGTTACATTGACGGCATTCCGGGGGTGAACAACTCCTGAATGCCGCGGAGGCCCCGACCGATGGGTGATTGGACGAACAGGCGGGTGTGGCGAAGCGGTCTGGCGCGGCTCGCGGCGATGGCCGTGGCTTATGCCTGTGCGGTCGGGTTGTCGCACGGGCAGACGGTGTTGTTCAGCGATGACTTTGCGACCAATGCGTCGGATGTGAACCGCGCGATCTGGGACAACCCTTCGCCGGGGTGGGTGATCGGGCGGACGTTTCTGCGTACCTACTCGGCGTATCCGGTGCCTGTCACGAACGGGTATGCGGAACTGCGGATGGATACGTACAACGCGTTTGCGAACCCTCCCGGGTCCACGGTGCTGGGGACGGAGATCGCAACGCGGACGTATTACCCGGTGGGCAAGGGACTGGCGTTTGAGGCGCGTGTGTGGATCGACCCGTTGCTGCCCCGGGGCACGATCACGAGTTTGTTCTCGTACGTGTTCCGCGATCTGGGCGGCGGCAACTTGCAGCAGGACGAGATCGACTGGGAGTTCCTGTCGAACAAGTTTGTGGGCGTGCCGATGCCGCAGGTCTCGACGAATGTCTACAAGGATGAGTTCCTGGGCGCAGGGCAGCCGGCGGAGTTCGGCGTGCCGGCGGCGACGATGCAGGGGGTTTGGAACACGTTCCGGGTGGAGTGGTACCCGGACCGGGTGCGATGGCTGATGAACGGTCGTCCGGTGTTCCAGCGCTTTGATCGCGTGCCCAACGACGCGATGAATGTGCGATTGAACTTCTGGGCGCCCGACAGCAACTGGGCTGCCGCGTACTCGTCGCAACTACAGGGTGCGACGAGCGCTGCGCAGAATGTGACGTACCGGTATCGAGTGGATTACGTGCGCGTCTTCGCCCTTCCGGGCTTTGCGGACGATGACCTGACCGGCGACGGTCGGATGGATATCGAGGATCTGTACCGGCTCAATCGCACGCCGCAGGATGTGAACGGCGATGCGGCGTTCAACGCCGAAGATGTGCGGGCGATGATGCTGGTGCTGCGGGAACTCGAGCCGCTGGATGTCATGGACGGGGCTCAGCCTTCCAAGTTCCCGATTGTGGCGAATCCCGGGTTTGAGGCGTTGATCCCGGCGAGTCCGCTGCTGGGATGGAGCGTATTCGGAAACTCCACCGGCAACGTGCTCCGCGAGGACATCACGCCACGGAGCGGCGCGTACCACCTGAAGATGTTCGGACAGTTCAACAACACGACGAATCAGTCGGGCATTTACCAGGACGTCCCGGTCCGCCCGGGGCAGTCGATCACCGTTGCGACGTGGGCTCGCCACGTGACGGGTGATGCGATGTCGGGGGCGAACGTCGCGTACCTGGACCTGCTGTTCCGCGATGCGCAGGGACAGACGATCGAGACAAACAACATCACGGCTTTGACGGCGGCGTCGGCGCGAGATGTGCATCTTCCGGTGACGGTGACGCGGATGGCGCCGGCAGACGCGGTAGCGGCAAGGGTGCAGTTGCGGTTCTTCCAACAGGGAAATGCCGGCGGCGCCGCACAGTTCGACGATGTGGATATCAGCCTCACGCAGCCGTAGGGCGAGCGGAGTGGCCGACCAAAGGGACAGGAGTAGAGCGATGGGGCGGATGCTTGGACGTCTGTGCGTCGGCGTGATCGCGCTGGTGGCGACGGTGGCGGAGGCCGCGCCGAAGTTCCGGGTCGAGACGGACGAAGCGCAGCGGTCGTGGTTCGTCGGCCCCGATGGGGAGCGTTTTCTCTCGTTGGGCGTGAACACGATCAAGGGGCGGGCGTGGAGCCCGAAGGAGGGCACGCAGTTCTACGACGCAGTGAATGCGCAGTTCGGCGGGGACCGCGAGAAGTGGAAGGCTTCGGCGTTCGAGATTTTGCGGAGCGCCGGTTTCAACACGATCGGATCGTGGTGCGATCCGGACCTTTCGGCTCCGGACCTGGTGGTGACGCCGATTCTGTATGTGATGGGCACCGAGCCGGCGCGGGTGCTTTCGCCATTGCGCGAGGACTTTGAAGCGTTTGTTCGGACGACGACGAAGCTGGAACTGGACAGGTACACCGCGCGGGACCGGATCCTCGGGGTGTTCCTGGATAACGAGATTGCGTGGTGGGGCAAGAGCGGATGGGATGTGATCCCGACGTACACGCTGCTGGAACGGGCGCTGGAGGGAACGGCAGATAGCTATGAGCGTCGCGGCGCGATCAAGTTCCTGGAGCAGCGGCACAAGACCGCGGCGTCGCTCGGCGCAGCGTATGGGCGTCCGGTCGAGAACTGGGACGGTGTGACGGCGGCGTACATGCAGCGGTGCCTGAACGCGGCGGTGAACGCGGACCGGGATGCCTTCACGCAGATGATTGCTGATCGGTTCTACGAGACTTCGGTGCGAGTGGTGCGTGAGCTGCTTCCTGAGACGATGGTGCTTGGCACGCGATTCAGCGGCGATGCCCCGGACAGCGTGATCAAGGCGTGCGGGAAGCATTGCGAAGTCATCTCGGTGAACATCTACTCGCCGGATCCGCAGTCCACCAAGGCGCTTCTGACGCGGTACAGCGTGCTGGGGCAGCGGCCGCTGATGGTGACGGAGTTCTCGTGGCGTTCGTCGGAGAATCAAAGCGGGAACCCGAACACGCGCGGCGCGGGGCAGGTGGTTGATTCGCAGGCGGAGCGTGCCAGGCGGTACCGGGCGTTTGTAACGGACTTGTTCGAGTATCCGATGGTGATCGGCGCGCACTGGTTTGAGTGGGCGGACCAGTCGCCGCAGGGACGGTTTGACGGTGAGAACTCGAACTACGGCCTCGTCGATATCCGGCACGGGCGGTACGAGACGCTTCTCAAGACCATGGCGGAGGTGAATCCTTCGCTTTCGTCGTTGCACGCACAGTCGACTCGGCCGGTTCCGACCGAGTTGCCGGAGCGAAAGAAGGTGACGTACACCGCCGGGCAGCACCCGGGGCGTGCGCCGACGTTGAGCATTCTCAAGGCTCCGACGAGCGGGCCGGAGTTGTGGCACGCGCAGTGCGCGACATTTGAGCTGGATACGTCGACCGGGCCTTGGGTGGTCACGTACGACAGCGGCTTTAGCTACGGCCTTGGGCTGAGTTGCTACGGCGCTGCTTCGCAGGCGCTGGCGGTGGGCCCCGCGAAAGCGACGGACCTGGACGGGTACGACTTCATCGCGTTGGATGCGGAAGTGCCCGAGGGGTTGCAGATCAACATCCTGGTCAACGAGGCGGGCGGTGATCAACCTGGATCACCCAAGTACGACCTGTCGGCCGGTGATGATGGCGAGTCATTTATCTCGCCGCCGGTGTACGCGGATGGGGGTCGCAAGACGTATCGCGTTCCGATTGCTGACCTGCTCGCGAACCCGTTCTGGGGAAATCAGGCGGGCGCTCGTCGGGTGGATATGCGCGCGGTGATGACGATCGGGGTGCAGTTCCAGGGGCGGCCGCAGACCGGGAAGGTCGTGATCCATGACCTGCGGCTGGAGCGGTGATCAAGGCCTCGGAACGGGCGGCAAGCCGGGAAAGTGATCGAGTAAACCGTTTTACGATGTCGAGGTGGGCAGTTTTGCGTTGACAATGGCTCCTGCAAGAACTACTAAACACATGAAACAGTTACATGGAGGGCTCGCCATGTGCCCAGCATCGCAGAACGGCGTCGCTTCCCGGACCGACTTACGCAGGTGTGTTCGCTCTCAACCGGCGTTCACGCTCATTGAACTGCTGGTCGTGGTGGCGATCATCGCGCTGCTGATTGGGGTGCTGCTGCCGGCCTTGGGGAGCGCCCGCGAAAGCGCGAAGTACGCCAAGTGCTCGAACAACATGCGTCAGATCGTGATCGCGCTGAACACCTACTCGGCGGATTACCGCGGCAAGTTCCCGCCGGTGCTGGACCTCGCGCCAGATCCTCAGACCAAGAAGCTGAGCATGATGTGGTATGACGAGTTCCGTCTCGAGCCGTACCTCCAACAGGTGGACCGCACGAACCTGCTGCCGGGCAATGCCAAGAACAACACGCTCGGCGGGGGGGTGCTGACCTGCCCGAATCACCCAAGCGCTGGGCGTTCGTACACCATGAACTTCTGGGCTTCGTCGGCGGGCAGCTGGCGCGTGGTGGCGGGCAAGCTGCAGACGTACCCGCCGGGACGGACGCCGATCAATCCTTCGGAAGCGACGCGTGGCAAGGGCTTTGACGCGACGGTGAGCGCTCCTTCGCAGACCCTGCTGATCGGCGAAGCGTGGGGGCAGTTCCCGAGCGAAGGGGCGATCACGCTGGATACCAAGTGGTTCACGATCGGGCAGATGGGGATCGAAGGGAAGCCGGGCCAGCGGTTCGGCGGCGGGACCGGCATTACTTCCGCGACCGCATTCCCCGGGCCGTGGGCGACACGGGCTCCAGAGATGGCCGGCCTGACCGCCACGACGGTGCGGAGCTACGTGCCGTACTACCGGCACAGCAAGGTGAAGGTCCAGCCGGGAATCATCGATGGCGCGGCAAACTTCGCGTTCGTTGATGGCCACGTGGCGAAGTTCGGGCCGAAGGACCTCGCGGACCCGTCGACCGGGCGCAGCACCTTCAAGGTGCGCTGGACGCCCAACGACGAGCAGTACGATCCGGCGACGAACTGACGGGTGGCGGGCGGCTCACCCGCCCATTGCGCTGGCCCTGGTTGCGGCATCTTTCTTTGAGGACATGGTCAAGGCTTCGCCGTTGGTCGCGATGATGTCGCGGTACCAGTGGGCGGAATCCTTCGGTGTGCGCTTCTGGGTGGTGTAGTCCACGTGAACGATGCCGAAGCGCTGGCGGTAGCCCTCGGCCCACTCGAAGTTGTCCATGAGCGACCACTGGAAGTATCCGCGGACATCGACGCCGTCGACGATCGCCTGGTGCAGGGCGGTGAGGTAGCGGGCGAGGAAGTCGACGCGGGTGGGGTCGTGCACCTTGCCGTCGAGGCTCACCGCGTCGTGCGAGGCCATGCCGTTTTCGGTGATGACGACCGGCAGCTTGTAGCGCTCATGAATGAACTTTGGGCCCCAGTAGAGCGACTCGGGCGAGACTGGCCAGCCCATGGCGGTCTGCGGGAAGCCGGGGGCGCGTTCGACGGGTTTGTAGCCGCGGGCGCCGTCGGAGGCGACGGGTTCGCCGGAGTAGATGTTGACGCCATAGAAGTCGAGCGGCTGGGAGATGAGTTCCATGTCGCCGGGCGCGATGGCGGGGACATCGGTGCCGAAGAGTTCGAGGGCGTCTTCGGGGTAGTGGCCCAGGCAGACGGGGTCGGCGAACCACGTGTTGTTCCAGCAGTCCTTCTTGGTGACCGCCATGGAGGCGGCGCGTGCGGCGGCGATATCGGCGGGGGTGTTGGTCACGGGGTAGCACACCTTGCCGACGGGGGCCCAGCCGATGGTGGGGGGCTTCTTCGCGCGTCCACGGATGACGGTGACGGCGCGACCATGGGCGAGGAGCGCGCGGTGGGCGACGAGCAACTGCTCTGAGAATGGGAGCTGGTGGCCGGGGGCGTGGATGCCGCTGCCGTAGCCGAGGCCTACAAAGATCTGCGGTTCGTTGATGGTCATCCAGTGGGTGACGCGGTCGGAGAGGAGATCGACGATCTGCGCGGCGTACGCCTCGAACCAGTGGGGGCTGTCGGGGTTGAGCCAGCCGCCGCGGTGGTGGAGTTCAAGCGGGAGGTCCCAGTGGAAGAGGGTGGCCCACGGCTCGATGCCGGCTTCCAGCAAGCGATCGACGAGTCGGTCGTAGAAGGCGAGGCCATCACGGCTCACAGCGCCTGTCCCTCCGGGCATGACTCGGGGCCATGCGACGGAGAAGCGGTAGGCCTTCAGGCCGAGCCACGCCATCATCTCGACGTCGGAGGGGTAGCGGTGGTAGTGATCGCAGGCGACGTCGCCGTTGTGGTTGGCGTGGACCTTGCCGGGCGTCGCGCAGAAGAGGTCCCAGACGGAAGCACCGCGTCCGCCGGCGTGCGCGGCGCCTTCGATTTGGTACGACGAGGTGGCGGTGCCCCAGATGAAGTTCTTTGGGAAGGTCAATGAACATCCTTTCGGAAAGAAACCCCGGCGAAGGGTGTTGTGTGCGTGCAGCGGTTCATCCCTTCACCGCCCCGGCGGTGAGGCCGCTGATGAACTCGCGCTGGAGCATCAAGAAGAGGGCGAGAACGGGGATGACGGAGACGAGCGTGCCGGCCATGAGCAGGCCGTAGTCCTGGTAGTAGACGCCGCGAAGCTGCGCGATCGCGGTCGCGAGAGGAAACTTGTCGGGCTGCTGCAGGACGACCTGCGGCATGAGGAAGTTGTTCCATGTACCTAGGAAGGTGATGAGCAGGAAAGTGCCGACCATCGGGCGGAGCAGCGGGAGGGCGATGGAGAAGAACATGCGAAGCTCGGAGGCGCCATCGATGCGGGCGGCTTCCATGAGCTGCACCGGCACGGCACTCAGCGACGCCTGTCGGAACAGGAAGATGCCGAAGGCCGGTGCGGCGGCGGGGAGAATGATGGCGGCGAAGGAGTCGAGAAGGTGGAGGCGGTAGAGGATCTGATAGGTGGGGGCGAGGAGCAGCGTCGCGGGGACGATGAGGACGCTAAGCACAAGGACGGTGATGAGCGTCTTGCCTTTGAAGGCGTAGCGAGCGAGCGCGAAGCCGCCCATGGCGCAGCAGAGTGTTGCGACGACGGCGGTGGCGGACGCGAGGAAGACAGAGTTCAGCATCGCGCGGCCGAAGCCGAGGTCGCCGAAGAGGCGGGCGAAGTGGCGGAGCGTGAGGCGGTCCCAAGCGGGAGCTCCGGAATCACTGAGGGGGAGGAAGATCCAGGAGAAGAAGTCTTCGTTGGTCTTCAGGGAAGAAATGAGCAGCCACGCGAGCGGCGCGAGGATCAGGACTGCCGTGGAGAGCAGCAGCGCGTGGATGAGCGATGCTGAGATGGCTTGTCGGCGGCGGCTGGTCATTCCAGGTCCTCCGCGGTGCGTGAGACGAAGCGCTGGAGGACGGCCATGAGCATCAGGATGGTCGCGAGCACCCAGCCGACGGCGCTGGCGTAGCCGAGGTCGCCGATCTCGAAGCCGCGGTTGTACAGGTAGACGACCAGCGTGTAGGAGCGGACATCGTGCTGCTCGCCGCGGAGCATCACCCAGGGAAGCTCAAAGAGCTGAAAGCTGCCGACGATCGAGAGCAGGGTGACGAAGGAGGCGACGGGGATGATGGCGGGGACGATGACGTGGCGGAAGCGGGCGATGGGGCCGGCGCCGTCGATGATGGACGCTTCGATCAGTTCCTTGCGGACGTTTTGGAGTGCGGCAAGGAAGTAGACCATGTTGAAGCCGACGAACATCCACAGCGCCGCGAGGATGAGAGCGGGCATCGAGTAATCAAAGAGCCAGGGGAAATCGAGGTCCCACCCGAAAGCGGCGTGGAGGACGCGGTTGAGCAGGCCGGTGCGCTTCTCGAAGATCAGGCTAAACATCATCGCGACAAAGATGATGCCGACGAGCGAGGGAGCGAAAAAGATGACGCGGTAGATGGTGCGCCCGCGCATGTTCTCGCGGTTCAGCAGCAGCGCCAGGGCGAGTGAGAGGGGGAGCTGGATGAAGACCGACCCGAGGGTAAAGAGGGTGGTGTTCCTGACGGAGACCCAGAACATTGGGTCGCGCACGAGCCAGAGGTAGTTGGAGACGCCGACCCAGCGCGCGTGGCCGGGGCCGTAGGTCTGCTGAAATGAGAGGAAGAGCGACTGCGCGATGGGGTAGGCCGCGAAGAGGACAAAGAGCGTGAGGAAGGGGGCGAGGAGGATGTAGGGGGCGGCGCGGGTCGAGAGGGTCATTGGCCCTCCCGGAGGAAGATGTTGCGGTCGAGTTCATTTGCGACACGGGTGTGCGCAAGGGCGAGGAGACGCTTGGCTTCAGGGAGCAGGGCGTCCGGGGTGTACGCCTTGGTGCGGCGTGCGAACGCGGCGAGGTCCGAGACAGCATCGCGGACGCTGTCGCGCGCGAGGGTGTTGTAGGGGGACGAGGGGCGGAGGGGGACGTTGGGCGCCTGCTCGATATAGAGCAGGCCCTTGCGCTGGTTGCAGAAGTAGGGGTCGGGTTCCGCGAAAACGGGGTCGGACCAGTGGGCGCGGAAGGGGGTGATGATGTCGCCGGTCTTGTAGAGCTCACGCGCGAGCTGGTCGGAGGTGTAGAGGTGCTTGGCGACTTCCCACGCGGCGTCGAAGTTCGGCGTGGCCTTGGTGACGCCGAGCATGGTGCCGCCCCAGACGCTGGTTCGACGTCCGCCCTTCTCCCACGCGGGGAGCGGCATGACTTTGAGCTTGCCGGCGAGTTGCGGCATCTCGTTCTTCCAGATGTTGCACATCCAGTCGGGCATGAGATCGGCAACGACGTAGCCATCGACCTTGAGACGGTTGCCCGAGGCGGTGAAGGGCATGGCGTCGTAGGTGACGGCGTCGGGGCCGCTCATCCATGACGCCATGGTGGCGATGGTGAGGGCGTTGCGCTCGGAGTTGATGTCGGGGCGGCCCGCATCGTCGAAGTAGCGGCCGCCGGACTGCAGCAGCAGGCACTCGATGGCGTCGGCGTGCGAGTCCCAGAGGCTGAGGATGAAGCGGTCGGGGCTGGCGTCGTTGTTCGTGTCGGCCATGACGGGGCGCATGGCGGTGAAGAAGTCGGACCATGTCTCGACGGTGGAGAGGTCGATGCCGGCGGCTTCGACGATGTCGGCGCGGTAGACGAGCAGGACCGGGTGGACATCGTGCGGCAGGCCGAAGATGCGGCCGCGGCTGGTCCAAGGGCTGAACGAGGGAAGGTTGATCTGGTCGAGCAGGCCTTCGGAGGCGAGTCGATCGGTGAGATCGACGACGCCGACGGCGTCGAGGGGGCCGGCGAAGGCGCGACCGGCGTTGGCGCGCTCGACCTCGATCAGGTCGGCGACGGCGGTCTGGGACATGAAGGCCGACATCATCCGGCGCTCGAGGGCCGCCTGCGAGAAGAGCGTCATGTCCACGCCTTCGGGACGTTCCTGGTTCCACTGCTCGATCAGCGGCGCGTACATGAGGGTGTGCATGCGCGCGAAGGTCCAGAACTGCACCGGCTTCTTCTCACGCTGGGGTGCGAAGGCGAGCACAGCGCCGGAGATGAGGGCGAGTGCGATCATGACGATCGCGCCCGACGACATCGCTTCCAGCCGGCTGATCCCGCGGGTTCTGGTGGGCGCGGCGCTCATGTGAGGGGCGGGTGAACCTGCAAGGGTGGATTACCGCGGGCCGCCGCCGGAGGGCGGGAGGGCGCCGCGGTTCGTGGAGAGCACGAGCGGACCCTTGCGGGGGGATGCGGAAGTCTGATTGATCTCGAAGAAGGTCTGGCGCATGACACGGAGCGGCTCGCTCGTTTCTCCGCTGACGCGCTTCACCAGCCAGCGTGCTGCTTCGAAGCCCAGTTCGCTCGCATCCTGGCAGACCGAGGTGAACGGGGGGAAGGCGTGGTGGCGGACGTCGCTGTCGTCGAAGCCGACGATGGAGAGGTCCTGCGGCACAACGAGGCCGATCTCGCGGCAGTAATGGAGGGCGCCGATGGTCGCGAGGGGGTCGGTGAAGAAGATCGCAGTGGGGGGGTCGGCGAGGCTGACGAGGTAACGCACCGCGTTGGCGCCGCCGCGGATATCGGCGACAAGGTCAAAGAGCAGCGCGGGGTCGTACTCGAGGCCGTGATCGGCGAGTGCTTCGCGGTAGCCGTCGCAGCGGTCGCGGTGGTCGGTGTCGCGGACGTGGTGGATGCCCAGGGCGATGCGGCGGTGGCCGAGGTGGATCAGGTGCTCGACAGCGCGGCGACTGTCCCAGCGCGACTCGGTCGAGATGAAGTTGATCTTGGGGTTGTCGAAGCGTTCGGCGACGACGACCGAGGGGAACCCTTCTTCGGCGATCTCTTCGCAGATGTGGCGGGAGTCGTCAAAGCAGCGGAGCACGACGCCCTGGACGTTCTTGCGGGCAAAGAAGCTGGTGTAGGTCTCCGAGGGGAGCTTGTCGCGCTGGATGTTGAGGATCAGGACATCAAACTTCTTGTCGGTGACGCCCCGCATGATGCCGGAGAGCAGGGAGGGGTCGAAGGAGCCGTAGTCGGCGCGGACGATCTCGGTGGGGTAGGCGAGGGCGATGACGGAGGTCGATCGCGGGGCGCTGGGCATGGAGTAGCCGGCGTCCCTTGCGGCCGCCAGAACGCGTTCGCGGGTGATGGAGTTGACGTTGGGCTTGTGGTTCAGGGCGCGCGAGACAGTCGCTACTGAAACACCGAGTTCGGCGGCGATCTGTCGGAGAGAGGCCATGCACGGCACCTTTACAGGAATATGAAACAGTTACAATTTAGCGGCCATTGGCGGGAAGTGTCAAGCGTTTTGGTCTTGATCGGGCAGATCGGGGGTCGACCCTGATATTGGGGGTGTATGCCGGTCTGATCGACGGACGGCCAGACGCGGGCGTTGCGTGGTGTTTCAGGGCGGAGACAGGCATCGCGTCCCATAAGACACTCTCCAGTTGGACCGTGACGGCGGTTTCACAGGCACTTCACGGCGCGGCGTTGAGGGCGGGAACAGACTTCGATGTCTCGCGTTCGTCGAGCGGCCGCCACGGTTGGCAGTCGGGGCGAGCGGAGATCACAAGGAGAACCGCCATGGCTCAGCAGGAACGTCCCGCCAGCGATCAGGACAAGAACCGGAAAGTGAACCCGCAGCAGCAGGGCAAGAAGCCGGGTGAGCAGGAAGACATCGACATGGACGAACCGCTCCGCCCTTCGCAGAAGACGGAGCAGGAGCAGCGCAAAACGCCGTCGAAGAGCGGCGATCAGGGCTGCGGCTGCGGCTGATGGCTCGTTGCAGGAAAGAGAGATCGTGAAGGGCCGGCTGCAAAGCTGGCTCTTTTCGTTTTTGTGCTGCTACGCGACGGGCACTGCTGACGATGACTCGATTAAGTCGGGGGTTGGCGCGGGCGCCCAGGATGATTGCGCGGCTTGAACGATTGATGTGTGCACACGGGCCGCGCCGGCGAGGGTCAGTTCCGACACGATCGAGGGCTCCAGCGATGCTGGAGCAGTGAGAAGGACGGAGATTGTGACATCCGGCACTCGCATGCGGACCTGACGTATTCTCATTCTGGCGCGTGAGAGTGCGTACGGGGGGAGCGAAACGATACAGATGTGAGCGGCGCCGGTGCGTTCGATCAGCTCCGCGATGGGCGAACCGAGGTCGTTGACTGAAAGCGCGAGGGCGGGGATACCCGAGGTTTGGAAAGCGACGGCCAGCGTGTGAGCGGCGGCTGCGTCAGCGTCGTCAAACGCCGGTACGCAGAGCACGGGCGGGTGCACCGACGAGTTCGGCTGGACACTCGGCAGTCGAGCATCAACCAAGGCGCGCACGCCGGCGATCGTTGAGCGAAACCCCTCTTCGGTGAGATCTCCTCGTTCGAGGTCGCGGCGGGCGGTGGCGAGGGCGGGCAGTAGAAGATCGTCGGCCTCATCCGCGAACACGGCCGCGGGCTCGGTTGGCGATTGTGACGGCATCGACGCGATCTCGCCGGTGATGAGGCTTCGGTACAGGCGCTGCGCGGGCGTGAGTGGTGAGTGGTCGGCCATGAGCACGTGGAGCCAGCGCAGCGAGCGGGCGTGAGATCCTGCGACGACGAGACACACGGTCATTGGCGTCGAAAGCAGAAGGCCGGGAATGCCCCAGATCCACGCCCAGAACGCCGCCGCAACCAGGAGGCCAAGGCTGGTGACGCCGGTGCTGGATCGCTGGACCAGCGGTTCGGCGACGTTGCCGATGAGTTCGAGCACGACGTAGAACGAGGTGACGATGATGGGGAGCGTCCAGGAGTCGCTGATGACGATCGAGACGGCGATCGGCAGGACGGCGCCGATGAGCGGGCCGACGTAGGGGATGAAGCGGAGCACCGCGCCGAGGATGCCCCAGAGCAGGGCGTTGGGAACACCGAGCAGCAAGAGTGTGAGTGAAGTGATCACGCCGTTGGCGGCGTTGAGCATGATCTGCACACGCAGGTAGCGGCCGACGCGCAGTGAGACCTCGTCGATGGCGTGGCTGGTGACGGTGAGGTGCTTGCGGTTGAGCAGCGCGATGGCCTTTTCGCGGATCTGATCGCGCTCAAACAGCATGAATGCGGCGAAGACCATCACCATGATGAGCGTGGCGATCGGAGCGAGAATGGGCCATACAAGCCGACCGACAAATGGCGCATCGAGGGCTTCCACGACGGTGACGCGCACAGGCTCGGCGTCGGCACCGCGAGAACTGGCCTCTGCGTCTGCTGTTTCTTCAATGGCATCGAGCATGCCGGACGCGCGGTCGACGGTGCTGGTGAAGACGGATCGAACGCTGTAGATCTTCTTCTGAAGCGTTTCGCGGTAGGTGGGAAGCGATTCGACGAGACCGGTGCTCTGCGACACCACGACCCAACCGGTGCCGACCACGGCGATGGCGGCCAGCGAACTGACGATCAGGGCGGCGAGATGCCGGGGGATACGGCGTCGTTCGAGTCGAGACGCCATCGGGGTGAGAACGAAAGCGATGAGCGCGGCGAGCGCCAAGGGGATGAGAACTGCCCGCGCGAAGTACAGGATCGCGCCGACGGCCAGCAGGCCGATGACGGTGGGAGTGGCGCCGAACGTGTGAGCGGACTTGCGGGAGGGAGGCACGGGCGGATCATCGCACGCAACGATGAGTCCGGGTGGTCCGCCAGGATGATTCTTGTTTCATGTTCAACCGGGCGGGCCGGACCAACGACCGAATTGAAGCGAGCTGGCTTGCTCAGCTTCGTTTCGACTTTGAGCCCCGCGATGCGCGATACGACTTGCGCTTGGGGGAGGCGCTTGCCGGGGCCGGTGTCGGCCGCAAGCCCTCGTCCTGATACGCACGCCGGAACTCCTCGAGGGAGGTGTTCGTGAGCAAGTCGCTGAGGGCGAGTTGCACGTGGACGAGTTTGTCGTGGATGGCGCAGGGGGTGCCGACGCCGCATATTCCGCCGCCAAAGGGGCAGAGGCTGCTTGTATCTTCGCGTTCGAAGAGTTGAAACACGTCGTACAGAGGGATCTTGGCGGGGGGCTTGGCCAGGGAGTACCCGCCGCCGGGTCCCGGGGTGCCGTCAACCAGGCCTGCCTGGGAGAGCACGGTCATGAGTTTGGCGACGAATGGGCCCTGAAGGTTTCGGTCGCGAGCGATATCGCTCGCGGAAAGACGTGTTTTCCCGCCGTCGTAGACCTCTGCGAGTCGACTGAGAGCGGCGATGGCGGTTTCGGTTTGTTTGCCGTACATGGCTGTCGCGACCAAGGGTGCTGGGAGGGTCTGGAAAGGGACGCTGGGGAAGAATATCGACACCTTCCCCAGAAATCCAGAACAAGGTATCCGTATTAATACGGAGAAAACGGTCTTGATTTCTGTTGGATCGGCCGATATGTTCCCGATGCCGTCGGACAGGAACGGTTGCGGCCTTCCAAGAGTGGGGGCGCCTGGGGCCTGACGACGGACGCGAGGAACGTCCATGTCTGCCGAGCCTGCGGTGCAGCCGAACGAGAGGACCATCGACACTTTCAGCTACGACGACGCGATCGTCCGCAAGTTCATGTGGGCCACGCTGCTCTGGGGCGTGGTCGCGATGCTGGTGGGGGTGCTGGTTGCGGTGCAGTTGGTGGTGCCGGAACTGATCCCGGGCCTGCTGAAGCTCCTGGGGCTGTCAGAAGCGACGACGGCGACGGTCCAGCAGTTCCTCACCTTCGGTCGGTTGCGTCCGGTGCACACGAACGCCGCGATCTTCGCGTTCGTGGGGAACGGGATGTTTGCGGGGGTGTACTACTCCACCCAGCGGCTTTGCAAGGCACGGATGTTCAGCGATCTCCTGAGCAACCTGCACTTCTGGGGATGGCAGCTCATCATCGTCGCGGCGGCGGTCACGCTCCCGGCGGGGTTCACCCAGGGCAAGGAGTACGCCGAGCTGGAGTGGCCGATCGATCTGGCGATCGCGGTGGTCTGGCTGGGGTTCTTCGGGATGAACTTCTTCGGGACGCTGGTGCGCCGGCGTGAGCGGCACCTGTATGTGGCGCTGTGGTTCTACATCGCCACCATCGTGACGGTGACGGTCCTGCACGTGTTCAACAGCCTGGTCGTCGTGGCGGCTCCGCTGCGGAGCTACTCGGTGTATGCCGGCGTGCAGGATGCACTGGTGCAGTGGTGGTACGGCCATAACGCGGTGGCGTTCTTCCTGACGACTCCGATCCTGGGGCTGATGTACTACTTCCTGCCCAAGGCGGCCGAGCGCCCGGTGTTCAGCTACAAGCTTTCGATCGTGCACTTCTGGTCGCTGGTGTTCATCTACATCTGGGCTGGTCCGCATCACCTGCACTACACGGCGCTGCCGCAGTGGGCGTCGACGCTGGGCATGCTGTTCTCGCTGATGCTGTGGATGCCGTCCTGGGGGGGCATGATCAACGGTTTGATGACGCTGCGCGGGGCGTGGCAGAAGGTGGCCGTTGATCCGGTTCTGAAGTTCTTCGTGGTGGCGGTGACGTTTTACGGCATGAGCACCTTTGAAGGGCCGATGCTCTCGATCAAGAGCGTGAACGCGCTGTCGCATTACACGGACTGGACGATCGGTCACGTGCACGGCGGCGCGCTGGGCTGGAACGCATTCATGTTCTTCGGGATGGCGTACTGGCTGTTCCCGCGGCTGTACCAGACACCGCTCTGGTCGAAGAAGCTGGCCGAGTGGCACTTCTGGGTCGGCACGCTGGGTATTTTCGCGTACTGGCTGAGCATGCAGTGGGCGGGCATTACGCAGGGGCTGATGTGGCGGGCCTTTGATGCCAACGGCGGCCTTGCGTACCCGGATTTCGTGGAGACTGTGACCAAGCTGTTCCCGATGTACTGGATCCGCGCCATCGGCGGCGGGATGTTCTTCGTGGGCATGCTGATGTGCGCGTTCAACATGGTGATGACGTGGCGCTCGCGCCCGGCGGAACTGGTTGAGCCGCTGCACCATGCTTCGCAGTTGACGCCCGGATTCAGCGATCCGGTCTATCGCTCTGACCTGCAGAACGTGATCGGGATCGGGAAGAAGACCGACGAGATCACTGAGCTGAGCTGGCACCGCAAATGGGAGCGGTTCCCGGTGAAGTTCGCGTTCTTTGTGGTCGGCGCCATCCTGGTGGGCACGGTGCTCGAGGCGTTTCCGATGTTCGTCGTGAAGTCGAACATCCCGACCATCGAGACCGTGACGCCCTACACGCCGCTGGAACTGCACGGCAGAGACATCTACCGCGCGGAGGGGTGTTACAACTGCCACTCGCAGATGGTGAGGCCGATCTGGGCGGAAGTGAAGCGCTACGGCGAGTACTCCAAGCCGGGCGAGTTCGTGTATGACCATCCGTTCCAGTGGGGCTCTCGCCGCATCGGTCCGGACCTTCATCGGGTCGGCGGGAAGTACAACCACGACTGGCATGTGCGCCACATGGAGAACCCGCGTCAGTTGGTTCGCGGCTCGATCATGCCTCCATACTCGCACCTGCTGGAGCAGCCGATCGCGTGGGCGGAGGTCTCGGCAACGTTGAAGGCGATGTCGCTGCTGGGCGTGCCCTACTCGGAGGATGAGAAAGCGCGGCCTGTGGAGATCGCCAAGGCCCAGGCGGAGACGATCGCGAAGGAACTCGAGGCGCAGGGCGGCTATGGGAACATGAGCGACAAGAAGATCATCGCGCTCGTGGCGTACCTGCAGCGTCTGGGCGTGGACATCGGCAAGCCGCCGCCCGGATCGCCCCCCGGAGCGACGGCGACGCCGGCCGCTGAACCAGCGACGGAAGGGGGTACGCCGTGAGCTTGAGCGACATCGTCAGCGCGTTGCGGCACACGGCTCCGACCGAGATCGCGTTGCTGCTCTTTCTGGCGACGTTCTTTGTGGTGGTGGGCAGGCTGATGCTGCCCTCGCAACGCGGGCGGCTCCAGGCGGCGGCGATGCTGCCGCTTGAAGAGGCGCCGGTGGTGGAAGGGGGCGATCGAATCGTGAGAGGAGCAAGCCATGTCAAGTCGTAAGGAACGTTTGCTCGACCACAGCTACGACGGGATCCAGGAGTACGACAACCCCACGCCGGGCTGGTGGCACATGCTGTTCATCGGGTCGGTGCTGTTCTCCGCAGTGTACGGGGCATTCTGGCACTTCTCCGAACTTGCGTGGATGCCCAAAGATGCACTGGCGCGCGAACAGCAGAAGTACTACAAGCTTTTGTTCGCGGATATTGGCGAACTGAACGCCGACGCGGCCACGATCAAGCAGTACATGGGCGAGGCGGACTGGATGTCTTTTGGGCGCTCGATCTATGCCTCCAACTGCGCGCAGTGCCACGGTTCCGAGGGCAATGGCATCAACTGCCCGAACCTCACGGACGATCACTGGATCAACGTGAAGCAGGTTGCGGACCTGTACACGGTCGTGACCAACGGTGTGGCATCCAAAGGGATGCCGGCGTGGAATGCGCGATTGAGTCAGAACGAGCGGGTGCTCGTGGCGGCGTACGTCGCGACCCTGCGCGGAACGCCCAAGCCGGGACGCCAGCCGGAGGGCGATGTGATTCCCGCATGGTTCCCGGCGGGAACCGCCGGGGTTCGGGACGACTCCAAAGAGTTGGCGTCGAACTGAACGCGGTCGCATCCGGGGAACGAGTCCATGGCCGACACACGGGTTACCACTGAGGAGACAGATCGCGTCCTCGCGACACTGAACGCGGATGGTTCGCGTCGCTGGCTGCGGCCGAAGCTGTCGCACGGGCGGTTCCTCACGTGGCGACGCGCGGTGGGATACCTGCTGATTGCCATCTTCGCGGCGCTCCCATACATCCGCATCAACGACAAGCCGGCGATGATGCTGGACATCGTTCATCGCCGGTTCACGTTCTTCGGTCACACGTTCCTAGCGACGGACACGGTGCTGACCGTCCTGCTGATGATGATCATCTTCCTGGGCATCTTCCTGATCACGGCGATGTTCGGGCGGGTGTGGTGCGGCTGGGCGTGCCCGCAAACGGTCTACATGGAGTTCCTCTATCGCCCCATCGAACGCCTGATCGATGGTGCGCCGGGATCGGCCCGCGCCAAGAGACCGCCGACGACACCGCGGAAGCTGCTGAAGTTCGTCGTGTTCTTCTTGTGCAGTTGCGTGCTGGCTCACATCTTCCTCGCGTACTTCGTCGGGGTCGACCAGTTGTGGCAGTGGGTTCGACGGTCGCCGGTGGAGCATCCGACGAGTTTCATCATCATGGCGGCAACAACCGGGCTCATGCTGTTCGACTTCGGCTACTTTCGCGAGCAGACGTGCCTGGTGGCGTGCCCGTACGGGCGCATTCAGTCGGCGCTGCTTGATCGACACACGCTGATCGTCAGCTACGACGAGAAGCGCGGGGAGCCGCGGGGGGTGAAGAAGCGGCACTCGGCGAACGATGTGTCACTGCCGGTGCTCGGCGAACCGGATGCGGGCCATGTGAACGGGAGGGCTGCTGCGACGCTTGATCGCACGGGCGATTGTGTGGACTGTCATCTCTGCGTCACGACCTGCCCGACAGGGATCGATATTCGGAACGGGCTGCAGATGGAGTGCATCGGCTGTGCGCAGTGCATTGATGCGTGCGATGCCGTGATGGACAAGCTGCATCGTCCGCGGGGGCTGATCGGCTACTCGTCCAGGGCGATCCTGGATCGTCAGGCGCGGACGATTCTGCGTCCGCGGATCGTGCTCTATCCGCTGATCCTCCTGGGGCTCATCGGGTTGTTCACGTTCAAGCTCGTCACCCGAAGCACGGGCGAGGCGGCGATCCTCCCACGTCAGGGCGCGCCGTTCTATGAACTTCCCTCGGGCGAGATCGCCAACCAGGTCCGCCTGCGCATCGTGAATCGCGGCGAGGAACCGGCGGCGTTCGATGTTGCCGTGGCGCCCGAGGCGGCAGCGCGGGGCATCCGGCTTGCGATTGAAGGAGCGCCGGTCAACCTGGACCCGATGGAGTCGGTGACCATCGGATGCGTCCTGGGAGCCCCTTCGGCGGCGTTCTCCGGTCGCGGGGCGCTCGACGCTGGGATCGTGATCTCGGATGGACGCGGGTTTAGCAAGGCGTTGTCGTATCACATGCTGGGTCCGGTCAATCGACGAACCGGAGATCACGCGGACGATCGCCACACAGACGATGACGAGAACGAACATGAAGGGGGCAAGGAATGAACGCTCGCGGCTGGTTCTGGTGCTGCTTTGCCATCTTCATTGCCACGCTCGGCATCGGTGGAACCGGGATCCTCATCCTGTCGGCGAACAGCGACCCGTCCTTTGGGGTGGAACCTGACTACTACAGCAAGGCGCTCGCGTGGAATGACACAGCCGCCCAACGTGAGACGAATACAAAGCTCGGATGGACCCTGACGGTCTCGCTCGGCGACCGTGCTGATGAGGCCGTGGTCGATGTGCGAGATGGGTCCGGGGTCCGCGTTGAGGGAGCGCGGATCACGGGCATCGCCTTCGCCAACGCGCTCTCAAGCCAACGACACGAGATCACGGCGAGCGAAGCACCACCGCGAGGCTACATCATCAAGCGGCCGTCGGCCCACGAGGGATCGTGGCGGCTACGGTTGCGAGTCGAACGCGGCTCCGACGTGTTCACATGGGAGGGCGATCACACTTTCGCGGGCGGAACGCCGCCGGGAGCAAAGCGATGATCGCGCTGATCGCGGCTGTCTTCGCGGCGAGCGTGCTCGGCAGTTTGCACTGCGCGGGGATGTGCGGCGCCTTCGTCGCGTTCGCCGTCAGTCTTGATGCACCCGATCAACGGCGACGTCTGTGGCATCTTCAAGGCGCCTACAACATCGGACGGCTGATCACGTATACGACGCTCGGATCGATCGCCGGTGGATTCGGCGGCGCGTTTGATGCGGCGGGCCAGCTCGTCGGTGTGCAGCGTGCGGCGGTCATGATGGCCGGACTGTGCATGGTTGTGTTCGGCTCGATCACGATTCTGCGGCTCAACGGCGTGCGGGTACCCAAGCCGCGAACCCCGGCGTTTCTGGAGCGAACGGTGACCTCCGCGATCCGAACCGCAGTTGAGCGGCCGCCCTTGGTTCGGGCCTTTCTCACTGGGACGATCACGACGCTGCTTCCGTGCGGGTGGCTGTACGCGTTTGTCATCACCGCGGCGGGGACGGGTCACCCTGTTCAGGGCGCGTTGACGATGGCGGTGTTCTGGGCGGGCACGCTGCCCATCCTGGTGGCGATCGGCACGGGTGTGCAGGTGGTCGCGTCACGTCTGGGCGGGCTGGGGCGTCGCGTGCCGGTGATCGTGGCTTGCGTGGTGGTGGCCATCGGAATGTTGAATGTCTTTGATCCCCAGCGACTGGAGGGCGCGTTGCGACTCGCCTCGCCCGCGCCGGCGCGTGCAGACCTGGTCAACCATGTGAAATCGCTGAACGACGCGGACATGCCTTGCTGCCATGACGACTCTGGAAATTAACAACCTGTCTCGATCGCTGGCGGACCAGCCACGCGTCGCGCCTGCCGAAGCGGGCGCGGATGTCGCCTGTTCGCACTGCTCGCTGCCGGTTCCCGCGGGTTTGATCGAGGCGGGAACTCCGGAGCAGTTCTGCTGCTCGGCGTGCCGTACGGCCTATCAGGCCATCCATTCCTGCGGGCTTGAGCGGTTCTACGACTATGTGAAGTCCGATCCCAAGGGGCTGGCACCGGCCAAGGGGTCCAGCGAGGCGTATGAGGAGTATGACGATCCGGTCTTTGAGCAGTTGTACTGCACGCGGGATGGATCGGGCGTGGTGCGGACGGAGCTGATGCTGGAAGGGGTGCACTGCGCGGCATGCGTCTGGTTGCTGGAGCGTTTGCCTCGGGTGGTGCCGGGTGTGGTCGATGCGCGGCTCGATTTCGGGCGTTCGCAACTGCACATTGCGTGGCGAGACGGATCGGTTCACCTCTCGGAGATCGCTCGTTTCGTCGATCGTCTGGGGTATCCGTCGCACCCGCTTCGAGAGCGCTCCACGCGTGAGCTGCGCAAGCGAGAGGATCGGGCGGCGCTGATGCGCATCGGGATCGCGGGAGCGCTCTTCGGCAACACCATGCTGATTGCCTTTGCGCTCTATGGCGGCATGTTCAGCGGCATGGATGCGACCTTCGCGGCATACCTCCGCGGCGTCAGCGGTGTTCTGGCGGCGGCGTCGGTGCTGTGGCCGGGGTGGGTGTTCCTTCGGGGCGCCATCGCTTCCTTGCGGATGCGGACGCTGCACATGGATGTGCCGATTGCTATTGCGCTTGTGATCGGCCTGGTGCACGGGGCGACGAACACGGTGCGCGGCGCGGGCGAGGTGTATTTCGACACCCTGACGACCCTTGTCTTCCTGCTGCTCATCGGACGATGGATCCAACAGCGACAGCAGCGCCGGGCTGCTGATGCGGTCGAACTGCTGTACGCGCTCGCGCCGACGACGGCGCGGGTTGTCGAGGGCGCGGCGCGGCGAAGCGTGCCGGTTGAAGCCCTGCGGTCGGGGGACTTGATCGAAGTTCTTCCGGGCGAATCACTTCCCGTCGATGGGCGCGTGGAACGCGGATCGTCAAGCGTGAATCAAGCGCTGCTGACGGGTGAGGCACGGCCGATCGAAGTCGCGCCGGGCGATTCCGTTGCTGCCGGCAGCGTAAACCTGGTGTCCCCCCTCCTGATCGTGGTGATGGCAACCGGGCGCGAGACGCGGGTCGGCAAGCTGATGATGCTGGTCGAGGAGCATGCTCGTCGGCGGGCGCCGATCGTGCGGATGGCCGACCGGATCTCGGTGTGGTTCGTGGGCATCGTGCTGATTGCAGCGGCGGTCACCTTTGGGGCGTGGCTGCGAGTCGGGCTCGGTGCAGCGGTGGAGCACGCGGTGTCGCTGCTGATCATCACCTGCCCCTGCGCGCTGGGTCTGGCGACGCCGCTGGCGGTTGTCGTTGCCATCGGCCGTGCCGCCCGGCGCGGGATTCTCGTGAAGGGCGGCGATTCGCTCGAAGCGCTGGCGCGGCGGGGCACGATCATCTTCGACAAGACCGGCACGCTCACGAACGGCGAGCTGCGCGTGGTGGAGTATCACGGCGACGAGGCGCTCAGGCCATTGATTGCGGCGGCCGAGCGGCGTTCATCTCATCCGGTTGCCCGGGCGCTGGGTGCGGCATTGGTTGGCGAGTCGGAGGTCGCAGCGGTCGGCGACGTTGAGATTACGCATTCATTGGGCGGCGGCATCGAGGCGACTGTGGGCGGTTGCAGACTCACGATCGGGTCTGCACGGTTCGTACGAGATCGCTGCACGAACGTTGAGTGGCCGGCACCGGTGTCGAAGGCGGTTCATGAGGCGGCCGAACGTGGGTTGACTCCGGTGGTGATCGCTCGCGACGCGATGCCGGCGGCGGTGGCTGTGCTTGGCGATGAAGTCCGCAGCGGTGCTGCTGAGCTCATCGCGGAACTGCGGTCGATGGGCTGGCGTCCAATGCTGCTCTCTGGAGACGACCCGCGGGTCGCGCGGGCCGTGGGGGCACGGATGGGCATTGCGGCAGTCGATGCGATCGGCGGCGCAACGCCCGAGGAGAAGGTGTTGCGAGTGCGTGAGATGGCGGCGGCCGGCTGCGTGGTGATGGTTGGCGACGGCGTGAATGACGCCGCGGCGCTTGCGGCGGCGAC
>JBGSZV010000218.1:0-9063 GCA_041750235.1 Phycisphaerales bacterium | reverse complement strand
GATCCTCGGACGCGACGCCGACGCCGTCCGCGTCATCGCCGCGACGCTCAAGGACCGTGCGAGCGAGGTGGATGCGGCCTTCGCGCGCGTGGCGGTCTACCCCGCCTTCCGCGCCATGGACGCGGCGATGTTCATCGACCTCTACGCGCGCCTCCCGCAGGAGATCCGTTCGCAGGAAGCGATGAAGGACCTCTTGTGGCAGGCGGGACGATCGATCGTGCTCACTGGCGAGGGATTGGACGACCAGCAGCGCGAGAAGCTCGTCAGCCTGATGCGCACCAACATCCGCGACACCCTGCTCGCCGAGGACGCCCGCGTCCTCGCGCCGGTGATGAAGCGTCTCTACGGCCCTCTGGCGGTCGAGTCCATGATGGGGGAACTGATGGCCCGCGCCAAAGACGACGAGACCCGCCAGCGCCTCAGCGAAGCGCTCAAGGGACTCTGAGCGGATTCAAAAAAGAGCACGCACCGGCGAAACAGAGTGCCGGTGTGTGCTCGAACGAAGTCTGAAAAAAGCCCGACATCCCCGGAAGTGCCTGGCTGAGGGAGATGCCGGGCGACACGTGAGAGCGGTGTGTTCCACTCACTCACAGAACCATGCGGAACAGAGAGCTATTCCACACTTTCTTGTACGCATGCTTCTCCAAAAGGTTCGGTGCATGTCCCCCGCGGCCATGGCAAGGGACACGCACCGAAATGGGGGACAGTGGGGGGACTTGGTGGTATCAGAGAAGGTCAAACAGCAGGAACTCGGCGCTCTGGGAAGCGGTGATCGTGAGCGAGGCCTCGTCCTCGATCGCGACGCCATCGCCCGCGGCGATCGTCTTCCCGTTCACGCGCAGCTCGCCCTTGATGAGCTGCAGCCACGCGCCACGTCCGGCCGTGAGCGCGTGCGTGAGCGTCTGGCCCTCATCGAGCAGCGATGCATACAGGCTCATGTCCTGATGCACGCGGATCGAGCCGTCGCGCCCGTCGTGGGACGCGACGAGCCGGAGCACGTTGCGCCGCGACTCTGGGGCGAAGTGCTTCTGGTCGTAGCGGGGCGGAAGGTCGCGCTGCTCGGGCAGGATCCAGATCTGCAGCAAGTGAACCGGGCTGGTCTTCGAGGGGTTGAACTCGGAGTGGAAGATCCCCGAGCCCGCCGACATGTACTGGATGTCGCCGGGGTTGATGGTCTCGGCGTTGCCGGTGGAGTCCTTGTGCGCGAGCTGGCCGCTCACGATGTACGTGATGATCTCCATGTCCTCGTGCGGGTGCTCGCCGAAGCCCATGCCGGCGGCGACGAAGTCCTCGTTGATGACGCGGAGACTCCGGTAGCCCATGTGGTTGCGGTCGATGTAGCGCGAGAAGCTGAAGGTGTGGAAGGTGTCGAGCCAGCCGTGGTTGAAATGGCCGCGTTCGACGGAGGGTCTGAGGGTCAGCATGGGAGTCTCCTTTCGATACCTGTTCAAACAAGTATATCGGAGCGAGTATTCCCGTCACGAAAAAGGCCCTCAGAGCGGCGGCATGCGGGCTATTTCGAGGAGGCGGGTCAGGTCGGCGAGTTCCGACTTTGTCATGTGCCCGAGCTGGGCCTTGTGGAGTTCTTGGACCGGCTTATCGAGCTTGGCGAGGAGGTCGAGGCCCTTCCGGGTGATGGTGACCAGCACCACGCGCCGGTCGTCGGCGGTGCGCTCGCGGGTAGCCAGGCCCATCTTCTCGAGGCGATCCACAATGCGGGTGACGTCCGGCACCTGCGCGATCATCATCGCGCCGATCTGGGAGCAGGGCTTGGGCGTCTTGCCGTTGTCTCCGCCGCGGAGGATGCGGAGGCAGTTGTAGAGCGCCTCGGAGAGCTTGAGGGGCTTGAAGCGGCGGTGGAACTCGGCGGTGAGGACGCCGTGGGTGCGGAGGAGATTGAGGTGGGCCTCCTGCTCGGGGGAATCGAATGGCTTGCGCTTGCCGATCTCGGCGGCGAGGCCGCGGGGGGCGGCTGCCGAGGGCGCGGGTTGTCTGTTTCGGGTGGTCATTGTTTGAACAATAGTCGTGGAGTGGGCACTAGGCATCAGGCACTAGGCACAAGGCACAAGGCACAAGGCATTGGGCATTGGGCAATGGGCAATGGGCAATAGTGGAGAAGCACCCCAGATGGGGGAGCGGGTATCACTTGGAGTTCCGGGATGAAGGAGGCTGATGATGCGAATGCTGGCAGTGCTGATGGTCGCCGTGGCCGGGGTTGCGATGGCCGGGTGCAAGCCGCTGGGCGTGAAGGCGACGGGGGTCGAAGCGGCGCCGCGGCCAATCGTTGAGCAACTCAGGCACGAGGCGTCGCAAGTGCGCCCACTGCTTCGCAGCAAGGCAGCGAAGCAGTTCGTCGCGGCGACATCTTCTCTCCCGTACCCCGGCGACCGCGCGGTCTACCGCAATCGCGCGAAGGGGCTGGCGCTCAATGAAGCCGCGTTCAATGCGCTGCCCGAGGCGGAGCGCGAGGGCTTCGAGAAGCGCGAGTATCCCGCGGCGTTCTACTACACCACCGGCTACGGCACGCCGCTGGTCTATGCGCGGCCGCTGGACATCATCGCTTCAATGCCAGAGGCGAAGATGGAGTCCTTGGTGGGGAAGAAGATCCTGGACTTCGGCTACGGCACGATCGGGCATCTCCGCCTGCTGGCCTCCTGCGGCGCGGAGGTCCACGGCGTCGAGATCGAGCCGCTGTTCGAGGCGCTGTACAGCGCGCCGGGGGACACGGGGCGGATCGAGGGGGCCAACGGCGCGGCGGCAGGGAGTGTGACGATTCACACGGGTCAGTTCCCGGCGGACGAAGCGCTCGCGAAGGAGATCGCAGCCGGCGGGCCGTACGACCTGATCATGTCGAAGAACACGCTGAAGCGCGGATACATCCATCCCGAGCGCGAGGCGGACCCCAAGACGCTGGTGCATCTCGGCGTGGACGATGCGACGTTCGTGAAGACGCTGCACGACAACCTGAAGCCCGGCGGGATCGTGATGATCTACAACATCTGCCCGCCGCAGGCGCCGCCGGAGGAGAAGTACATCCCCTGGGCGGATGGCAGCTGCCCGTTTGATCGGGAGTTGATGGAGTCGGCGGGGTTCGAGGTGCTGGCGCTGGATGTGGATGATGCGGCGAAGCTGCACCCGATCTGGATGGCGCTGGGCTTGAATGGGAAAGAGGATGCGGAGGGGTTGAAGAAGAGCATCTTTGCGCATTACACGGTGTTGAGGAGGAAGTAGGAGGGCGAGAGGGAACCTGGGAGTTGAGCGTGCGAAGAGTGGTCTGGTGACACGTGGGTGAAGCAAAGTGGCATTCCTGGTGGTTTGAGCTGCGACTCGCGGGTGCGTTGATCGCTTTCGCCGCGGGGATCGTTGGTGCTGCGATGGTTTCGCTGGAGGTGGCGCGCGACGCCGGGGTGTATTGGCGGTACTTCGTGATCGGTGCCGTTCTGCTTCTTGCCGCACTGAGCGTCATTAGCGCATTGATCCGGCGTTGGAAGCACCAGGAGAGGCTTGACCCGATCCTGATCTGCGGCGGTAGCTGGGTGCTTGTCGTTGGGTTTGTGCTTCTGAGTTTCGGTGGATGTGCCGAGCGGATGCACTGTGGCGCTTGGGAGCTCAAGGAAGGGAGTCGGCTGAGGGGGATCGTTCAGCTCAAGCTCGATGCCGTCCGCAAGGGCGAAGTCCAGCCGACAGTGCTCGGTGTGTTTGCATCCGAAGACCCGGACTACTTCAGTGACATCTGTTCCTGCGTGAAGCCGAGCAACGTGCGGATCGGCGGGCAAACGATGGAGGATGTTGAGCGCGAGCGTGCATCACTTCAGGAGATGGAGCGGGAGTTTGCCGTGATGTCGGCGGAGACACCGGGATGGGAGCGGCTCGCGTACTTCGTGGTGTGCAATGATGAGGCGACACTGAAATCGAATCATGCGGACGTGATCATTGGATACATGCTGCCCTCCAGCTTGCGTTCGCACGCAACGTTTTGGATTGCCTATGGTGACGGCCATGTCGAGTGTATGGCGGGCGGAATCGACTTTGATCGACTTGAGGAAAGTGTGGCGATTGCGCGTGATCTGGGTCTGGCGGTTCCGCCGGATGATCTGGTTGCAAAGGGAAAGGAACTCGAGGCACAGCTGAGGCGAGCGCAATGAGAGGACGCCGCGGTGCGGCGGCGCTGTGTTCATGGTGACGCGTCCCTGGGGTTGGCACCCCAGGCTATTGTCGGATGCCGCTTCGCGGCGGCAGAGACGGTGAGGGTGAGTGGTGGAGACTGAGGAAGCGAACGTTGGACGGCGGCGGCGGGTCTGGATTGATGTATGCGCGTTCCTGGCGCCGGTGCTGGTGTTCTTCGGCGCTCACATCATGGGGTTGCAACTGGGGCTTTGTGTTGGACAAAACGTGTGGCTGGTGGGGCTTTCCGGGGCGATGCTGTTGGCGGCGTTCATAGGACTGGCGCTCCATCGGGTGGCGCGGCGCGATGGGTGCATTCGGCCGGCGTGGGGGTTGATCGGGGCGACGGTTGCGACGGTGCTGGTGGTTGGCGTTACTGTTCCGGCGCTGCAACGGTCGCGGGTGGGGGCGTGCTCGCTCAAGGACGGCACGTTGCTCAGATATGTCGTGCAGCAGCGGCGCGTTGCGGCCGAGAATGATGAGCAATGGCAGAGCCTGCGTTCGATGATGTTGGATGGCGACCATCGCGCCCTTCAGTTCCGCGGGCATTGCGCGTGCCACACAGTCGATGATGTTCGACTTGGTCCATGGACGTTGGGCGAGTACCTGCGTGGACGAGTCAGTCGACAGGATCTGGAAGCGGCACTTACGGTCGCTGACAGTGCAACGCCGGGATGGGAGCGGTTTGGGTACTTTGTGATTTGTAATGATCGGCCGACGTTGAGATACCGTCCGAATGGCGTCGTAGTTCTGGCGTACACGTTGCCCAAGCGGTGCCGGGATTGGCAGCCAATGTTCGCCATTCTTTCGGACAACACATGGCAGCCCATTCAGTCGTTGGAGGAAAGTCGAACTATTGAGGAAGCCGTTGCCACGGCAAGAAATCTGGGTCTTGCCGTCCCGCCGGATGATGTGGCGGGGCATGCGCGGAGGTTGCTGGGGTTGTGAAAGGACGCCGCGATGCGGCGGCGCAGTGCTAATGATGGCGCGTTCCTGGGGTTGTCACCCCAGGCTATTGTCGGATGCCGCTTCGCGGCGACAGAGACGGCGAGGGCGAGTGGTGGAGACGGTGGAAGCGAACGTGGGACGGCGGCTGCGGGTGTGGATTGAGGTGTGCGCGTTCCTGGCGCCGGTGCTGGTGTTCGTGGGCGGGAATGTGCTGGCGTACCAGATGGCACTGGTCGCGGGGCGGCGTTGGTGGCTCATCGCTGTCGGGGCGTCGATGATTCTCGCGGCGATGATCGGGCTCATACTCTGTCGGATCGATCGGAAGAACGGCAGGAAACGGTTGGCGTGGGGATCCATCGGGTCAACTCTGGTCGGCGCACTGGCGGTTGGAGTGATAGCGCCGGCGCTGTTTCGAGGTCGCATCGGAGCGTGCGATGACATCATGGGATTGCAGTGGGTGGTTGAAGAACGATACATGGCGATTGAGAAGGGCCAGGCTTGGAGATCATTGCTCGCCCGAGTGCTTGATGATGCCGATCCGGCGGAGCGATTCCGCGATCGCTGTTCGTGCTGCTACGTGGATGAAGTGACGCTGGGTGACTGGACACTCCAGCAGTATCTGAGCGGGGAAGTAAGTCGCGAGGCCGTGGAAGAATCGGTTCGGCGAGCGGATGCGGCAACCCCGGATTGGGAACGAGTGGGGCCGTTTGTCGTGTGCAAGGATGCAAAGACGCTGAAGCGCTTCTTTGACAATGAACTTGTGATTCTGGCGTACTCGTTGCCGCTGCGAGTCAGGGACTGGCAGCCAATGATTGTCGTGTTCTCGGATGGTGGGGCGACTTCGATCCATTCGGAGCGCTCGGTTCGACAGATTGAGGAAGCGATCGATAGGGCCAAAGAGTTGGGTCTTGCCGTCCCGCCGGATGATGTGGCGGGGCATGCGCGGAGATTGCTGGGGTTGTGAGAGGACGCCGCGATGCGGCGGCGTTGGTGGGGTTGTGGGATTGACCTGGGGTTGTCACCCCAGGCTATTGTCGGACGCCGCTTCGCGGCGGTGGGAGTCGGGGCAGGGCGGGTTGAGTTCTTGGCGTGCGGCTCCGGCTGATGAAGCCGATTTCATCTTGGTTGCCGCGTCAGTCTGCCGATACTCTGGGCTGCATTGTCCTGCCGTGCCCGGGTGTGGGGATTCCCTTGATGCCATCCAACGAGTCGCCAACGAAGCCGCGGTCGCGGATGTGGATCTTTTTGTTGTGGCTGTGCCTGTTCTACACCGGCTGGGCGTTGGTGGTGTTCGGCGGCGGGTGGTGGGACGAGGTAAAGGCGCACTGGCCGATCTCGGTGGCGATGGCGGCGGGGTCGTATGTCGCCGGGTCGACGTCGATGGGCGGGGGCACGATCGGGTTTCCGATCCTGGTGCTGCTGTTTGATGAAGAGGCGAAGATCGGGCGGAACTTCAGCTTTGCCGTGCAGTCGATCGGGATGACTTCGGCGTCCATATTCATTCTCGCGACTGGTCTTCCGGTGGCGTGGCGGAGCTTGCGGTGGACGATGCTGGGGGCGGTGATTGGGACGCCGCTCGGGGCCGCCTTCATTGCGCCGTATGCGCCGGACCTGTTCATCACGATGATGTTCGGCGTGATCTGGGCGAGCTTCGGCATCATGACGCTGCTCAAGATCGGTGAGTTCAAGCGGTTCTCGGGGATGACGGCCTCGAGCGCGGCGTTTGACCGGAACTTGGGATTGTTCACGGGGCTCTTCGGCGGGGCGTGCGTGGCGTCACTGACGGGCGTCGGCATCGACATGCTGCTGTACACGCTGCTGGTGTTGCTGCTGCGGTGCGATCTCAAGATCGCGGTGCCGACGAGCGTGATCATCATGTCGTTCACTTCGCTGGTCGGAATCGGGACGAACGTGCTGCTGGAGCGGGTGAATCCGGAGCTGTATCACATCTCGCCGGAGGTGTTCTACAACTGGATGGCGGCGGCACCGATCGTGGCGCTGGGTGCGCCGCTGGGGGCGTTCATGGTGAAGATCATTCCGCGGACGATCACGCTGATCATCGTGGCGATTCTCTGCCTTGTTCAGTTCGTCTGGGGCTGCTACGACAAGGGTGTGACGGGGTGGAAGCTGGGGCTGGCGATCGTGGGTGTCTTCGTGGTGCAGGGGACGTTCCACCTTCTGCATCAATGGGGGGAGCGGAAGGCGGCGCGCGAGAGCCGGACGGCAGGGTGAATCGATCGGCCGGTATGCTCATGCCATGGGCGCACTGACTGAACTGAAGATCCGATTTGGAACGAATGGTTCAGAGATCCTCCGACTGCACAAGCGGCTGGACGGGATGCTGGCGGTGAGTGAGTCCGCGTGGTTGTATCGCACGGCCATGGGGAAGCGCGAGATCGTGGAGATCGGGTCGTACCGCGGGAAGAGCTGCACGCTCTTGGCCAAGGGATCGGCGGGTGTCGGCGGGCGGGTGACGGCGATCGATCCGCACATCATCGGGAAGGGGACCACCCGGTACGGCACCGACGGCGAGGATCGGCGGTTGCTGCTTGAGACGATCAAGCGAGAGGGCGTGGCGGAACGCGTGACGGAGATGGTGCTGACGTCGCGCGAGGCGCTGGCGGCGTGGGATGGACGGCAGATCGATCTGCTTTGGATCGACGGTGACCACAGCGAGGCGGGGGCGGCGTTTGATATCGAGGCGTGGGGAGCCCTGGTGCGGACCGGCGGGATCATGGCAGCGCACGACTACACGCGGCGCAAGGGGGTGCGCGCGGCGTGGGATCGGCTGGTGACGCGCGAGCGCGGGTGGGGGCCGACGAAGGGCGTGCGGTCGATCGTATGGGCGGAACGCGCGTAGCGCGGTGCGCCAATCAGGGGCAGATATTTCCGAAGTTTGAGAGCAGGACGCTGAGGTCGGCGGCGTTGACGATGCCGTCGTTGTTGAAGTCCGCGCCGGTGCCGGGCGGGACGGCTTGACCGAACTGTCCGAGGAGGACGCTGAGGTCGGCACCGTTGACGACGCGGTCGCCGTTGGCGTCGCCGGGGCAGGGGGCGGGGGGCGTGATCGGCGTGGTGTAGGTGGAGAAGGGGAGGCGGTAGGCGGTGACGGCGTCGATGTCTTCGTCGAGGGGTGTGCCGGTGAGATCGAAGAAGGCGCCATCGAGGAATGACGCGTAGAGCACGCGGGGATCGAGGCCGGCGGATTCGTTGTCGGGGGTTAGCGGATCGTCGTCGTTGACGCTGAAGATGATGGCAAGGAATGAACTGCCGGAGGGGCTGGTGGGGTCGTTGAGAAGGACGAACTCGAAGGCGTCGATATCCACCCCGGCGTGCAGGCCGAGATGAATGGTGGGATCGATGACGGGGACGGGTGGCCCGCCGGGGACTGCCTGGTAGATCACACCGGGGTTGAGCGCGCCGCCGAGGAGCGGGTGGTTCCAGGTGGCTTCGTGATCGGCGGTGAAGTACCAGTTGTCGCAGATGGCCGGATCGTCGTAGACGTCGAGGCCGTCGACGTCGTCATCGTCGTCCTGATTGATGTCGGGGTTGGGCGCGAGTGAGACGTGGAGGCGGTCTTCGGCGAGGGCGGGCCCGGTGCCGACGATAGTGGACGATGTGAGGGAGAGCGCGATCAGTTCGACGGCGACCACTTCATCGCGACGGCCGCTTTGGCCGTAGGTGTCGAAGGTCGGGGAGAGATCGAACATGGGGATGGAGCACGGGGGAGTGGGTGAGCTGATGTAGTGATCGGCGGAGTCGTCGTCGTAGGAGACGGCGAGGTGATCGGGACCGAAGAGGCAGGGCGAGGGCTGTGTGGCGAATGGCGCAGCGAGCGGCGCGCCGGGGTTGATGAGGATGCTGAGATCGAGGTTGATGGCGTCGAAATCGGAGAGATCGAAGTAGAGGGGAATGACGGGCTGGGGCGGGCCGCCGGCGCAGGCGGGTGGG
>JBGSZV010000217.1:0-4102 GCA_041750235.1 Phycisphaerales bacterium | reverse complement strand
GGCGAGCGACGCGGCGGGGACTTCGAGTCGTTTGACGGTCCGGGCGGTCCCGGAGGCATGGGCGACGGGCCCGAAGGACGCGAAGGAACACGCGAGCGCGAGCCGATGACGCTCTCGCCGGAAGAACGCACGCTCATCATCGACATGCTGTTGGCAACCCGTCCCGGTCTCGGCGAACGATTGGCGCGGGTGGAAAGCGAAAAGCCCGGCGAGTTCGACGCGATGATCCAGCGGAGCGCGCCGCAGTTCATGCGCATGATCGACGAAAAACGACGCGATCCCGCCATGTTCGAAGCCAAGCGGGCGATGTTCGAGACCGAGTTCGCCGCGCGTCGCATGGCCCGTGAGGTTCGCGCCGGCGGCAAGGACCCGACGCCGGAACAGATCGATCAGCTCAAGGCCGCCCTCAACAAGCAGTACGACGCCCGCCTCAAGGTGGAGGAGGAGATGCTGCGAAAGATGCGTGAGCAGATCGCGAAGTCCGACGAGCGACGCCAGAAGATGGACGCCGAACGCGACGCGCACATCGAGAAGGGTCTCAAGGAGCTGCTCGAACGCGGCGGCGAGGATCGTCCGGGCGGGCCCGGGACGCGTCCGCCCCCGCAGAACATGCAGCCCTGAACGACGCCAGAGCACAAACCTACGTTGCAGCACGGCCGGCAGCTCACTCCTGCGGGCCGTGTTGCCTTTTGGCGTTCGGACCCCGGTATCCTCTGGCGGATGACCGAGCGCTCCATTCCGGCCATGTCCGCGCCGCCCGCCATGAGGGATAACCCCCTCACGCGCTCGACTGCCGGACTGATCGGGCTGGGTGTGCTGGCGGCGCTGGTGCTGCTGTGCGTCGGGACGCTGCCGTGGACCCTGGGAACCGCCGAAGGCAAGAACGCTCCCCGGTACAACGATGGGATTCTCTCGGGGATCCTGCTGCCCCCGGTCTGGGCCACCCACGACGAAGACGAACGCCAACGTCTGGACGCGGCGGCCTCGGAACTGACCGGTATTGAAGATCCGACCACCGACCAGATCGCTGCCGCGCGGCCAAACTACCTCCTCGGGACGGACAAACTCGGCCGGTCGGTGCTGATCCGCGTGCTGGCGGGGGGCGGGGTTTCGATCGGCATCGGCATCGCCGCGGCGACCATCAGTGTGCTCATTGGAACGCTCTACGGCACGATCGCGGGCTATCTGGGAGGGCGCGTGGACGCCCTGATGATGCGGGTGGTGGATGTGTTGTATGGATTGCCGTACGTCCTGCTGGTGGTGCTGCTGGCGGTTGCTGGCGATGCGATGATCGACCGGTTCATCTCGCGGTCGGGCGAGCGATCGGCCTACATCCAGGAGAAGGCGGCGGAGGTTCTCACCGCGCAAGGAGTGGCGGCCAGCGAGGCGGATGTCCGGCAAATGCTCAAACGGGACACGTCGCTGCGCGATCGTCTTGATATAGAGGCCAAGCGAAAGTACGAGGCGCGGCCCATCTCGGACTCGATGCGCACGTTCTTTGATGTCGGCATTCTGTTCGTGGCCATTGGCGGGGTGAGCTGGTTGACGATGTCGCGGGTGATCCGAGGTCAGGTGCTCAGCCTCAAGGCGCAGCCGTTCATGGAGGCGGCCCGCGCGACGGGGGTGCCGGTGTGGAGGCAGTTCGTGCGCCATCTGCTTCCGAACCTGACCGGGCCGATCATCGTCTACGCGACCCTGACCGTGCCGCAGGCGATCCTGTCGGAGTCGTTCCTGTCATTCCTGGGGATCGGCGTGAAGCCTCCCCTGCCGAGTTGGGGGAATCTTGCCGCCGACGGGCTGGTTGAACTGAACATCGTGAAGGTGCGATGGTGGCTGATCGTGGTTCCCTGCCTCATGCTCGGAACCACGTTGCTGGCCCTGAACTTCGTCGGCGAAGGACTTCGGGAGGCGTTTGATCCCAAGCGGGCACGCAAGTAGGGTCTGGCCCCGCCCCGCACTCCCCGTGTGTTCGAAAAGTCTGGTCCCCCCACCCCCACTCTCTTTTCACGGAACCATGATGCAGAACCGCTTCGGCCTCAAAGACGCGATCCTGCTGGCGGGCGTGATCATCGCGATCGTGCTGGCCTTTCTGGGCATGATCCAGAAGGACATGCTGAAGAAAGACCTCGAGACATTGCGGAGCACGATGGCTGAGCAGGCTCGCCTCGTCGCCCGGCTCAACGCCCGGCTCGAGTCCGGCGGCGTGCCGACCTCGAGTGGCGCGCGGGCAACGCCGGCGTCGGATGATTCCTGGGCACGCCCGGGCGTCACCATCACCCGCCCCAAGCGCTACGAAGCGCCGCCGGAGCTGGTGGATCGCCCGGATTTCGCCGAGGGTGGCACCTTCACGGAGATCTTCGAGGGCAAACCGCCCAAGATCACGCCGTTTACCTACACCGATGTCTACGGCCAGCGCGTGATCGATGACGGGGTGTGCGAGATGCTCGGGGCTTTTGACCCCGACAACTTAGAGATGCGGGGCTGGCTCGCCGAGGCGTGGCAGTACGACCCGAACGGGTTGTGGCTTCGGGTCAAGATCGACGACCGCGCGGTCTTCAGCGACGGCAAGCCGGTCACCTCCGAGGATGTCCGGTTCACCTACCACGATTTCATCTTCAACACCGAGATCGAATGCGAGCGGTTCCGCAGCACGCTCAACGTCGTCAAGAAGGTGGTGCCGATCAGCGAGAAGGTGGTGGAGTTCGAGTTCGTCGAGGCGCGGTTCAACAACCTCGACGAGGCGCTGCGCTTTGCGATCATTCCCGCGCACTTCTACAAGCAGTTCACGCCGCAGCAGATCAACAAGTCCACCGGGCTGCTCATGGGTTCGGGGGCATGGCGGCTCGAACGGCTGGACCCGGAGGACCAGTGGTCGCCCGGCGAACCGATCGAGCTGGTGCGGAATGAGGAGTACTGGGGACGGCGTCCGGCGCTCGACCGGCTGCGGTACATCTCGATTGACGACAACATCGCACGCTTGACTGCGTACGAGAACGGACTGGGCGACATGCTCCGCGCGTCTCCCGAGCAGTACCACGCCAAGCTCGAAGACCCGGGCTTTGTCGAGAATCACCATGTGCTGACGTGGAACAACATGCGGTCGAGCTACGCGCTGATCGCGCTCAACTGCGGCAACCGCAAGGGCAAGCCCACGCCGTTCGTGGACAAGCGCGTGCGGCGTGCGATGGCGATGATCCTGGACCTCGATCGCATCAATCGCGATTTCTACGAAGGCCTCGGCAGTCCCTGTACAGGTCCATTCAATCCGCGCGGCCCGCAATCGAATCCGAACATCAAGCCGCTTCCTTACAACTTGGACGAGGCCAAGCGGCTGTTCTCCGAAGCGGGTTGGATCGATCGCGACGGCGACGGCGTCATCGAAAATGAGCGCGGCGACCGTTTTACGTTTGAGTTCTACTACTCAACGGGAAGCACGCTTGCCGCCAAGGTCGGCGCGTACCTCCGAGATCAATGCGCCAAGGTCGGCATCATCTGCGACCTTCAGGTCCGCGACTGGGCCATCGGCGAGTCGATCCGCAAGGCCCGGGACTACGACGCCTTTGCATTCGCCTGGTCGTGGACCAAGCCCGAGAGTGACCCGGTGCAGCTCTGGCACTCGCGGTACATCGCCAATCAGGGCGACAACTTCGTGCAGTGGAACAGCCCGCAAGCGGACAAGCTCATCGAGGCGGGTCAGAAGGAACTGGACCCCGCGAAGCGCGCGAAGATCTGGCATGAACTGCACCAGTTGATCCACGAAGAGCAGCCCTGCCTGTTCATCCTGAACTTGCCGTGGATCCGGTTCATTGACAAGCGCTTCGCCAACGCACGCCCGTGCGCGACGGGCATCGAAAAGCGTGAGATGTACGTCCCCGTGCCGAGCAGTGCTCCTTCGGCCGCCACGCGATGACCAGCTACCTGCTCCGACGCCTGCTGCTGATGATCCCCACGCGGCTGGGGATCACCTTTCTGATCTTCATGCGGGTGGCGATGAGCCCCGGCGGGATCGGCGCGGCGCTGCAGGCCGCGAGCGGCGCGGGCGAGGCCAACAGCCTGGCGCAGCGCGAGGCGTATCTCGAAGACCGCTACGGCCTGGACGACC
>JBGSZV010000216.1:0-23966 GCA_041750235.1 Phycisphaerales bacterium | reverse complement strand
GCGACATGGAGAAGCTGGGCATCGAGGTGATGTCGGCGGGCGCCGACGAGTGCCCTGAGGCCTACAAGGACATCGAGAGCGTGATGGAGGCGCAGAGCGACCTGGTTCGGCGGATCGCGAAGTTCTCGCCCAAGCTGGTGCGCATGGCGCCCGAGGGCGAGAAGGCCGAGGACTGAACCGCTGGCGGCGGCGGGCAGTTCCGGCGACACTCATGGCATGTCGAGGAATCACGCCAAGCGCCGGCGCGCCAAACGCCGCAAGCACCACACCGTCCGGCCGGGCACAGCACCGGGCACGATCACGGTGGACCCCGCCGCGCCAAAGCCGTTGGTCCGCATGATCGCGTACGGTCCTGATGAGCTTGTTGATCAGAAACTCGAATCGCTCGAAGGGATCCCGGCGGAACTCGGCCGCCACGCTGTGGTTTGGGTCAATGTGGATGGACTGGGCGATGTCGCCGTGATCAAGCGGCTTGGCGAGATCTTCGGTCTGCACCCCCTCGCGCTGGAGGACGTGGTGCACACGCATCAGCGGCCGAAGGTGGAGCAGTACGGCGAGCACCTGTTCGTCGTGCTGCGCGAGGCGCGTCTCAACGACCGGCTGGAGACCGAGCAGTTCAGCCTCTTCCTGGGCAAGAATTTCGTGCTGAGCTTTGGCGAGCGCGAGGGAGACGCGTTTGATCCGATCCGAGAGCGGCTGCGGCTCAAGACCGGACGCGGACGCGGGCGCGGCGCGGATTTCCTTGCCTACGCGCTGCTGGACGCAACGGTTGACTCGTACTTTCCCATCCTCGAAAGCTACAGCGATCGACTGGAGGATGTGGAGGACTCCCTCGTCCAGTCAGCGGATCGAACCAATCTCGGGCGGCTGCACGAGATCAAGCGTGATCTGCTCATTCTGCGTCGGGCGCTCTGGCCGACGCGCGAGGCGATCGCGCAGGTCTCTCGCGAGGAGTATTCTCTCATCACCGCCGACACCCGAGTCTGGCTGCGCGACTGCTACGACCACACGGTACAGCTCATCGATCTTGCGGAAACCGACCGCGAAGTCTGCGCGGATCTCATGGACCTCTATCTCTCGAGCGTGAGCAACCGGCTCAACTCAGTGATGAAGGTGCTGACGATCATCTCAACGATCTTCATCCCGCTCACGTTTCTTGCGGGCGTCTATGGCATGAACTTCCACACCGATCGTGGCAACATGCCTGAACTGCTGTGGAAGCACGGCTACCTGATGTTCTGGATCGTCTCCGGCGTGATCGCGCTCGGACTGCTGGCGCTTTTCTGGAAGCTCGGCTGGTTGACCGAACGGCGTGCTACAGCAGGGGGCTGAAGAGGCCCGCGCAATCGTCGATGAAGCGCTTGAAGCGTGAGCGATGCGCCCATGCTTCCTTGTCGATCTTGACGCTTTCGGCGATGTATCGCTCTTGCGCGGCGACCAGTTCGCTGGACGCCTTCGGGCCGTACGCGATCAGGTTCAGCTCGAAGTTGAGGTAGAACGACCGCATGTCGAAGTTGCCGGAGCCGATGACGGCGAGATCGTCGTCCACGCTGACCGTCTTGGCGTGCAGCAGCCCCTTGTCGTGGAAGTGGACATCGATGCCCGCATCGAGAAGCGTGGAGATATGGGAGCGTGCGGCCGCACAGAGCAGGGGGTGGTCGCTCTGCCTGGGAACGACGATATCGACCTTGACGCCGCGCAGCACCGCGACGCGCAGCGCGAACGTGACGACCGGATCCGGGACGAAGTACGGCGAGGTGATGACGATGCGCTCCTCGGCCTCGTGGAGGACGCCGACGATGAACTCCAGGAAGACATCGCTCTTGAACGTCGGGCCGCTGGGTACGGTTTGTATAGCGATGCCGCCGGCGCTCTGCGGGTCCAGGATGGGCAAGTCCGCGGCGCGTGTTGTGCCGGAGGCGAAGCACCAGTCTTCGAGGAAGACGATCTCACACTGCAGGACAACTGGTCCGCGGAGGCGCACCGAAAGATCGCGCCACGGGCCGCCCGCGCGGCCGCCATACTCCGGCAGCACGACGTTGTGCGAACCCGTGTAGGCCGTCTCGCAGTCGATGATCGCCAGCTTGCGGTGGTTGCGGAGATCGATTCGGTGCAACAAGGCCCGGAAGGGATTCACCGGCAACGCGGCGATGACTTCCACGCCGCCCTCCCGCATGCGCTTGGCCAGTCCCTTCTTGAAGAGCGCGGGTGACCCGACGGCATCGGCGAGCAGCAGACATTCAACGCCGCGAGCGCGGGCGCGGATCAGCGCATCCGCGATCGACTGGCCGGAGACGTCGTCCTCATAGATGTAAAAGAGCAGGTGGGCGGTGCGCTGGGCCTGGTCGATATCGGCAATCAGTCGACGGACGAACTGCTGTGAATCGTCGATGAGTTCGGACGCGTTGCCGCCGACCACGGGCATTTCGCTGAGCGTCTGGGCCATGCGGACCATGTCTCTGCGCTCGGCTTTGATTCTCGGCGGCGTGGCTTCGGCTTGCGTGATGGCCTGCTGCGTCAGTTTCTTGAGTTGCGAGAGGGTGGCAGCGTGGGCCTTGAGACGCCGTGTGCCGAGTCGGTGCTCGCCGATCAGCAGGTAAAAGAACAGACCCACCCACGGCAGGAAGAAAATGCTCGCCAGCCAAGCAAGGGCGGCGGGGGGCTTCTTGCGTCGGAGCACCACCGGGACCATGAGCACGCGGATCAGCCATTCGCTCGCGATGTACAGGATGGCAGTCATGACCAGGCGGCGCTCTTGCGGTAGAGTAGGCGATCACAGCTATGGACATCGGCGCACTGACCGACAATCTGCTGAGCCCACCGATCTTATTCTTCTTCGTGGGCGTACTGGCGACGATCCTCAGATCCGACCTTGAGATCCCCGCTCCTATTCCAAAGCTGTTCTCGCTCTACCTGCTGTGGGCCATCGGATTCAAGGGCGGCGTCGAACTGGCGCACAGCGGGCTCTCGTGGCACATCGCCGCGATTCTCTTGTCTGGCATCGCCATGGCAGCGGTCATCCCGCTTATGGCCTTTGGAGTTCTGCGGAGGATGGTGGCCCGCCCGGATGCTGCCGCAATCGCCGCGTGCTACGGGTCGGTGAGCGTGGTGACCTTCATCACGGCGGTGCAGTTCCTGGAGAATCGCGGGATCGCCTTCGGCGGATACATGGTGGCGGCGACGGCGCTGATGGAGTCCCCCGCGATCATCGTGGGCGTCCTCCTCGCCCGTCGCGCACGTGGCGAGCGCGGGGAGGCGCGGCCCTCCCAGTCATCGATGGAAATCGTGCGCGAGGCGTTCCTGAACGGTCCGGTGTTCCTGCTGCTCGGGAGCATGCTGGTCGGCGTTCTCACCGCCGATCGCGGTGCCCGTCTTCTCAAACCGTTCACTCAGGACATTTTTCACGGCATTCTGGTGCTGTTCCTCCTCGACATGGGGCTCATCGCCGCCCGGCGGCTTGGCGAACTCCGTTCCTCGGGTTGGAGGCTCCCCGCGTTCGCGGTTGCGCTGCCGCTGGTGAATGCGTTCATCGCAATCGGGGTTGCGCGGCTGCTGGGCGCTCAGGTCGGCGATGCGCTGCTCCTGGCGGTGCTGGCGGCGAGTGCTTCCTACATCGCGGTCCCCGCGGCGGTTCGCCTGGCGATCCCTGAGGCCAACCCAAGCTTGTATCTGCCGATGTCGCTGGGCATCACCTTCCCGTTCAACATCGCGCTGGGGATGCCGCTCTACCTGGGCATCATTGAGAAGCTCTGGAGCCGCTAGACTGCCGCCATGGCACGCACGGCCTCCCAACGAACGCAGTCCTTGTCACGCGCCGTCCCGCTCGTCGGCGTCATCATGGGCAGCCGGAGTGACTGGGAGACCATGCGCCACGCGTGCGAGACGCTGGAGTCATTCGGTGTTGCGTACGAGAAACGGGTCGTCTCGGCCCATCGAACCCCTGATCTGCTGTTCCGGTATTGCGAAGAGGCGGCCGGGCGCGGGCTGAGGGTGATTATTGCCGGTGCGGGTGGCGCGGCACATCTTCCCGGAATGGCCGCCAGCAAGACGCACCTCCCCGTGCTGGGTGTGCCGGTGGAGAGCAAGGCGCTCAAGGGGCTCGACTCGTTGCTCTCGATCGCGCAGATGCCGGCGGGGATTCCGGTGGGAACGCTCGCCATCGGGCGCGCGGGATCGGTGAACGCGGGACTGCTTGCGGTGGCGATTCTGTCGGGGACCGATGAGGCGCTGGCATCGAAACTCAAAGCCTTCCGGGCCAGACAGACCAAGAGCGTTCTGGACAACCCCGACCCCAGCATTGAAATGGCGACGCCGAAGCCGCGTGCGAAGAGGCGTCGCGCCAAGCCATGATGCATTCCCGCACGATCGGCGTGCTCGGTGGCGGCCAACTCGGCCGCATGATCGCGCTCGCCGGGATTCCGCTGGGCTTCCGCTTTCGTTTCCTGGACCCCTCGCCTGAAGCGCCGGCCGGTGATGTGGGCGACTTGATCGTCGGATCCTTTGATGACATCGGCGCACTCGAGAAGTTCGCATCGGGTGTGGATGTGGTCACATACGAGTTCGAGAATGTGCCCGTGATGGCCGTCGAATGTCTAGCCTCGCGCCTTGCAGTGCGTCCCGAGGCCACTTCGCTGGCGGGCACGCAGGACCGCTTTGTTGAGAAGAGCACGTTTGATGCGCTGGGCGTGCCGACGACACGTTACGCGGCGGTGCATTCTCGTCCGGAGTTCGATGCCGCGATTGAGCGCATCGGCATGCCGTGCGTCGTAAAAACCCGACGCAACGGGTACGACGGCAAGGGACAGGGCGTCATCCGCTCGATGGCGGACGTCGATCGCGTGTGGAATGAACTTGGCGGGCGCGAACTGCTCGTCGAGGAGTTCATCCGCTTTGATCGCGAAGTGTCGATCATCGGCGTGCGCGGCGCGGACGGGGCGTGCGCGTTCTACCCGCTGGCTGAGAATGTCCATGAACGCGGCATCCTGAGATGCTCAAGAATTCCCGCCGCCGGCGCGGACGCACCGATGCAGCAGCACGCAGAGCGGCACGCGCGGGCTCTCATGGAGAAGTTTGGCCATATCGGCGTCTTCACGATCGAGTTCTTCGTGAAGGACGCCCGGCTGGTCGCCAATGAGATGGCCCCGCGCGTGCACAACTCCGGTCACTGGACGATCGAGGGCGCTGTGACGAGTCAGTTCGAGAACCACGTTCGTGCGATCGCGGGGTTGCCGCTGGGTTCTTGCGAAGCGATCAGCGCATCGGCGATGGTGAACATCGTGGGCGAGTGGCCGGGCGATGCGGCAATCGCGGAGATGCTGGCGATGCCCGGCGTCCATGTACACAACTACGCGAAGAGCCCGCGTGCGGGACGCAAGATCGGGCATGTGACGCTGGTCGGATGCGGCGAACGCGAGATGGTGCGCGTGCTGGAACTGTGCCCGCACGTGTGAAGCTCGGTCAGGCCTGATTGAACGTGTTGCGGATCGCCTGCGTGAGCACGCCGATGGCGCGTTGGTACTCGCTGATCGAGATGTGCTCGTTGGGTGTGTGATCAAGGCGCGAGTCGCCAGGCCCGTACGCGACGATGGGGCAGCTCCAAACCGGCCCGACGACGTTCATGTCGGCCGTGCCGGTCTTGAGCTTGAACCGCGGCGGAGCGCCGGCTTCGCGGAGCGCGGTGGAGAACGCCTTGGCGAGAATCGTGGTGCGGTTGGACTGCCACGCGACTTCCCGCCCGCGGAAGCGGACTTCGGCGCGGGCGTGCGACGGCAGATCGCGGGCGGCCGCTTCGCGGATGAAGCGCTCCAGGGCATCAGTGTCGAAGTTCGGAGGCAGTCGGAAGCCCATCGTCATGTCGACGACATCGGTGATGCCGTCGGATGAGGAGCGGATGGTCCGCAACGAGGGCATGAGCTGCTCGAACAGTTGATCGCGTCCGGCATTGAACGCGGCGGCGTGAGCGGCGATCGCGTTCCAGCAAGCGATCGCGAGTTCCGGTGCGGCGGTCTCGGGTCCGGCCGAGTGTGCGCCGCCCTGTTCGAGGCGGTAGTCGCACAGCAGACGACCCTTGTAGCCGAGGGTGACGGCATCCCAGTTGCTCGGTTCTCCGATGATGCAGGCAAACGGGCGGTAGGCTTGCGCCGCGTGACGAGCGCCCTTGCTGGAAGCGGCCTCTTCTTCGGTCGCGCCGATGACGACGAGACGCATTCCCGGCGGTGGCGTGATCGCGGCGCCGGCCATGACGAAGGTGGCGAGCGGTCCCTTGGCGTCAACGCTGCCGCGGCCGTAGAGCAGATCGCCTTCGATGCGCACGGGGATGTTGCCGGGGACGGTGTCCATGTGGCCGAGCATGACGAGGTCGCGCGGGTGATGGGCCTCGCCGCGCGGGGAGCCCTGGCCGTTCTTGATGCCGACGGCATTGCCCGCGACGTCCACGAACGCCTCGTCGTAGCCGAGTTCCTTCATGCAGCGCACGATGTACGACGCCACGGCCTGCTCCTGTCCGGAGAGGCTCTGGATCTCGATCATCTCGCGAAGCAGTGTGACGGGATCGATCATGATCTTTACCGCAGAGACGCAGAGATCGCAGAGAGAATCGGTTCTCAGAAGAAGCACATTCCTCTGCGATCTCTGCGTCTCTGCGGTGAAAACTACTCGAACACAGTGCCGCGGCCGTTGAGGGCCGCCTGGATGGGATTCTCAATGCGGGCATCGCCCATGATGACGCGCTTCACGCCGCCCGCCAGGGCTTCCTGTGCGCCAAGGACTTTCTTCTTCATGCGTCCCTGGGCGAACTCGGCGGCTTCTTCGATCGCGTTTTTGTTCACCTTGGGAATCAGTGAGCTCTCATCCGGGAATGCTTTGAGCAGGCCCGGCACGTTGGAAAGAAGCATGAGAGCGTCGGCGTTGAACTGCGCGGCGGTGAGGCCGGCGGCGCGGTCGGCGTCCACGTTGATCGCGACGCCTTCATAGCTGATCGCCGGGGGCGTCAGCACCGGGAGATAGCCGGCGTCGAGCAGCGACTTGAGCAGGGCGGTGTTGATCTTTTCGACCGTGCCGGTGTAGTCGTCGCGGAGCATCATCGTCTTGCCGTTCTCGATGATGCGGATGGCGTCCTTGCGCTTGCCCTCCCAGATTCGGCCGTCGATTCCCGACAGCCCCACGGCATTCACGCCGCGGCTCTGGAGCTTCTCGACGAACCCCTTGTTCACGCTGCCGCAGTAGACCATCTCGAAGATCTCGAGGGTCTTGCGATCAGTACGACGGCTGGTGTGGCCGCTGGGGCTGGTGACGAAGCGGGGGGGATGTCCCAGCGCCTCGGCGACCTGATTGGTCAGCGCCGACCCGCCGTGGACCACGATCATCTTCTGGCCTTGCTTCACGAGCGCGGCGATGTCGTCCGACACGAGGTCGTAGTTGATGCCTTCACTGCCGCCGATTTTGATGACAATCATGGGTGCGCCCTGCGGCTTGCGTCTTGCGGCTTGGGGGGGACACAGTGACTTGCTGCCAGCATGCCAAGCCGCACGCCGCAGGCCCGCAAGCCGCGTTACACCGGATGCAGCCCCATGAACTCCAGCCCCGCCGTCTCCGGGAAGTCCATCATGATGTTCATCGCCTGCACCGCTGAGCCGCTGGCGCCCTTCATCAGGTTGTCGATGGCGCTGATGACGACCACGCGGTTGCTCTTTTCGTCGGCCTCGAAGCCGACGTCGGCATAGTTCGTGCCCCAGATGAGCTTGGGCTCGGGGTAGCGGAAGATGCCGGCTTTGTCCTTCACGATGCGGACGAACGGCTCGCCCTTGAAGGCCTCGCGGAAGATCGGCCACAGGGCTTTGTCGTCCAACTTCTGCTTCAGGAAGATGTGGGCAGTGCAGAGCACACCGCGGACCATCTCGATGGCGGTGGCGCTGAAGGAGAGATCAAAGTCGCCGTAGCGCTGGCAGAGTTCCTGCTTGATCTCGGCTTCATGGCGGTGACCGGCGGGGGCGAAGCTGCGGACGCTGTGGCTTCTTTCTGGGTGGTGGCTGCCGGGAGAGTGCTCCGCGCCGCCCTCGGACGATCCGACCTTGAGGTCCACGATCGCTCGCTCGATCAGGCCCGCCTTGGCGAGCGGCATCAGTGCGAAGTTGCTGGCGGTGGCATTGCAGCCGACGCCGCTGATGTACTTGGCATTGCGCATCTCTTCGCGTCGCAGTTCCGGCAGGCCGTAGACGAACTTGTCGAGCCACGCCGGCGCGGGGTGCTGCCACTCGTACCACTCCTGGTACTGCTTGGGATCACGCAGGCGAAAGTCGGCGGAGAGGTCGATGATCCGCGTGCCGATCTTGGAGTACATCTCGATGTCACCCGACGCCTTGCCGTGCGGCAGGCCCAGGAACAGAACATCGCTGGGCGAAAGCTGGTCGGCGGTGGTGAACTTGAGCTGGCAGCGTCCGCGCAGGTTGGGGTGCACCATGTGCACGAACTTGCCCGCGTTGGAGCGTGAGGTGACCTGCTTCACTTCGACGTGCGGGTGGCCCAGCAGGAGGCGAAGCAACTCGCCGCCGCCGTAGCCCGATCCGCCGACGATGCTCGCGGTGATCTTGCCGGCGCTCATCGCTTGACGGCTCCGGTTGACGGGCGGGCGGGTGCAGTGTGGACGCTGGGTGATTGGGTCACCGGCGGGATCGGCGAGCGGCCGGGTTCGGCGATCTTGCCGGAGGCGATGCCGATGAGGTAGTCGTTGATCTTCGCGGGGATGTTGACGCCGGTGGGCTCGATGGAGTTCTTGAACTCCATGGTGTAGTTCACCTCATTGATGAGGAAGCCGCGATCGGGGCATTCGAGAATGTCGATGGCCACGATGCCGCCGCCGACCGCGCGGGCGGTCCGCTGCGAGAGCTCGTGCAGCTCGGACGTGATCGGGAGATTGGATGTCTTGCCGCCGCGGGCGGTGTTGGTGATCCAGTGCTCGCTGTTGCGGGCGATGCCGCAGATCGTTTCGTCACCGACGACGAATGTCCGCAGATCTCGACCGGGCTTGCGGATGTATTCCTGGATGTAGAACACCGAGTGGTGGTAGGAGCCGAGGGTTGCCTTGTGCTCGAGGAGCGCTTCGGCGGATTCGCGGTCGTTGACACGGGCGATCAGTCGCCCCCACGAGCCGACCGCGGGCTTGAGCACCACGGGGTATCCCATTTCCTCGATCGCCTGCAGCGCCGAGGCCTCGGTCAGCGCGAGCTTGATCCGGGTTGTCGGCACGCCGTGCTTCACGAGTGCGAGCGAGGTATTGAGCTTGCTGCCGCAGACGTCGGCGATGCTGACGGGGTTGACGCACGGGATGCCGTACATGTCGAACATCCGCAGGCACGCCTCGGCGCGCGAGTGGCTGATCGAGCGCTCAAGGATCGCGTTGAAGCGGGTCCACGGCTGGCGGTCTTGGAGGTCAAAGACGATGGAGTCGGTGTCGAGCAGCTCGAAGGAGACGCCGCGGCGAGCGAGGTCTTCGATGAGCAGCTTTTCTTCAACGCGGACGCGGTTGTAGAGCACGCCGATATGCATTGGCAGTTGTCCTGAGTCTTGGGTTTTGCGTCTCGGGTCGCCGAGATTCGAGCGGACCGCGCAGCCGGTTCAGCGCCGACTTCGCGCGAGCCTCATTCCAGATCTGGCCCTCTGGCCACTCTCTACCGGTCCTCGCTCATTCACCCCAGTCTTCTTCGACTTCGGGAGCGGCTTCGAGCTTGAAGGGCTTGATGCCGACGACTTCGAGTTCCGTGCCGCACTCGGGGCACTGGATGATTTCGCCCTGCATCGTGTTGCTCGGGATCTCGAACTCCGCGCCGCACTCGGGGCACGTGACCTTCACCATCGTCTGGGAACCGGCAGCCATGGGTATGCCTTTCTGGGAAACGGGGTCTTTCGACTGGGTCAACAAGGTAGCGAACCCGTCCGGGTCCACACGATGGACCGGCGGGGGATCAAGTCAGGCCGGGGACCGAATCTTCCGGATCAGGGGCTCCTCCGGTGGGAGGAGGCCTCAGATGCGGGCGACCGGGCCGGCCGAACGCTTCTTGCCTTTGGAGGACTTCAGGGCTTTGACGCCACCGCCGACCCGCTGGGATGCGGGTTTGGTCGCGGAAGCAGTCTGGAAATCGCGGTTCATCGCGGAAATGCCCTGAAGAAACGAAGGTCGAGGGGGCTCCCCCTCGAAGAGGAGAAGCAATATCCCGGCAAATCGCCGAATGTCAAGGGGGCGTGGGGCTACAACTCGATGAGTTCCCGCTCCCACAGAGGGCGGATGTCGGTCGTGCTCTGGTCGAAATCGTCCACGATGTGCGTGATCCGCATCCGGCGGCGGACCGCTGTGGGCAGGCTGTTGAGCATTTCCACCTGGGTATGTGCCGGCCCGACGTTGGCCTCGTGGACGATGACGTCCGCCTGGCTCAGCCAGTCGATGTGGGCCTGCTCGAAGACGGTGTCGCCCGACCACCCCAGCGTGCGCTTGCCGTCGCTCACCAGCAGACCGACGGTGGGAATCGGGTGGATGGTGTAGCGGCACTCCACCGTGAGCCCTGCGATCTTCGCTTTCATGCCCGGCACGATGCCCCGAAGGTCGAAATAGTCATCGAGTGTGCTTTTGCGTCCGCCCTTGGTGAGCGGGCTGTCCATCGCGGGCGCCAGGCGCTCCCAGAGGCGTCCAGCGGCCGAGGGATGCGTGTGAATACGCGGCCTGGGGCAATCCTCGCCGCGAAGCCGCATGACCAGCCGGGCAAAGCCGAAGGCCTCGAGCCCGTTGCAGTGGTCGCCGTGCAAGTGCGTGAGCACGATGTCGTCAATCTCGCCGACGCCGATGTTCATGCCGTGTTCGGCGGCGGCTTCGTGAATGGCACGATGGATGAGGTCGGGGCAATCGATCAGCAGATAGCCGTCGGGCCCCTCGACGATGGCGCTCGAACCGAACCCTTTCAGGGTGAACGCATCGCCAACACCGAGCACTAGCACACGCATCCGCTGACTCCACCCCCAGTGACCACCAGCCCGTGCGAGCCTTTTCGGCGGAGATACTACATCACCCGGTGGGGGATTCCGCCCCTAAACGCCAAAACCGCTGGTTCGAAGGAGCGTGCGGAAGGTTTCCCCGAAGACAAAGTTGTGCTCCGGGAAGCTCTGCCCCCCCCGGTTCCGGTCGAGGTGGCTGAACATCAGGTCGATGCGGCCGATCTGGCGGGGGTGACCACCATCAACCAGATCGATGAGTTCGACGATGCCCAGCGTCGAGGCTCCGCCCTCGTCGATCCGCTCGATGGTCGCGGTGTACCGGAGGGTCTGCCCGGGGACGGCATCCTCGGTCAGTTCCGCCCGGCTGACCTTCGCCAGCACGACCTTCTCGCGAAAGTGGCTCGCGTGCCCGACCAGCATCCCGCCGGTCTGGGCCATGCCCTCGATGATCAGCGTGGCGGGCATGACCGGATATCCCGGCAGGCTGCCCTTTGCCGCGAAGTGGTCGTGCAGATGCTCTTCCGCGAGACTGATGTTCTTGATCGCGACCATACGATGGCCGCGCTCGAGTTCCGTTACTCGATCGATCCACATCCAACGCATGTCGAATGCACCCCTCGCGTTAAGCGCTGACGGCCTGCCCGGTGAGCTTGCGCTCGACGTACTTCACGAGAACGTCCACAGTGAAGACGTTGCCGATCTTGGCGATCTGGGGGTCTTTCTCGAAGTTCGAAAAATCGATGTGCGGCAGGCGCTTCTTCATCTCGACGAGCCCCTGTGCCGTCACTTTGCCGTCCTGCACGAACTGCGGGTTCTGCGCGGCGCCGTCGGGGAAGAGTTCGCCCTGCGGGATTTTGAACCCGAATGCCTGTTCGAGCTTGAAGGAGATGTCGAGGAAGTCGATCGACTCGGCCCCGAGGTCAGCCGCCAGCCGAGCGGTGGGGCTGACTTCGTCCTCATCGACGCCCAAGGCGTCCACCAGCACATCCCGGACCTTGTCGAAAATTTCGTCCCGAGTCATCGTGAGTTCCTGCTTGTCCTCCCGCGCGCCAGGAGGGCCGCGGTTCGGACGAGGGCGACATTATGCGGGCTTCCGCCCTGATTCGCTACCGGACACGCGTCTGGGCGCGAAGTGGACGCATGGTAAACCGACCGGAAACGCTGGTGACCGGCTCCGCGGCGGTGGTTCGTCCGGGGGAGAGCACCTCGGCCGAGCCCTTGAAGTCGATGGCCTGGTCGGCACCGTCGGAGTGGAACGAAACGGTCACCCGCATGGTCTGACCGGGTCGGACAAAGCTGCCGTATTTCAGTGTCTTGACCCCGCCGAGCACATACCGCTGGCCTTTTCCCCTGCCGCTGCGTTCGATCCAGACGCGGGCCGCCTGAACGAGCGACTCGATCATCAGAACGCCCGGCAGAACCGGGAATGTCGGAAAATGATCCTGGAGGTACTCCTCCGACGCGGTGACGCTCTTGAGCGTCACAATGCCCGTCTCGCTGATTTCCACGACATGGTCCACCAGATCAAAGTGCATCCAGAGAACATACAAGACGAGCCGGTTCTCAGCGATCCGCCCCCCATCCCGACCGCCCGGGGGCGAGTCTGCGCCGAGTGCGGCTACGACCTGGATCGCTTGGAAACCGACCCGATCTGTCCCGAATGCGGGAAGCAGTTTGACCCCCTGGACCCGAGCACCACGATGTCACGCGCCCGGTACCAGTGGCGGGGGAGGCTGCGGGGGCGGTGGGGATTTCTGCTGGCGGTCGCTTTGTTTCTCTTCGCCGCGGGGTTGCACGGCTTCCTCCCGGCCCCGCGGACGTGGCGCGACCCGCGGCTGTGGACGTGGCTCGGATACGACTTCGGCATCCTCCAGTCCAATGCCACCCAGAAAGAGTACGAGGTCGAGTACCGGTGGGCCGGGCGGACGCTCCGCATCGAACGCTGGACGCGGGGCGACGCGGTTGCGGGCACGAAGCGGTCGCGGCTGTGGTGGGCAACCCGTCACGGCGTGGACGAGTTTGAGCTGAGCGTGGAGGCGCTGAAGGTTCCTTCGGGCGATCTGGTTCGCGCGATCGGCGCGGTTCGGTACGACGAGATGCTGGGGGTACGGATCGGCGCCGGAGGGCTGGCGGAGAACGGCGCGACGTTCCGCGTGCGCGGATCGAAGGCGGCGGTGCTGTCCGAACTCATCAGCCGCTACCAGTTGAGTGTGGTGCCCTTCAAGCTCACCGACGATCAGACGCACGTCTGGCTGTTCGATGAGGAGCAAGGGACGCTTGTCTACGTCCCGGTCTCGGTAGCCCAGCAGCGGTTCGACCAACCGATCCAGACTCGATTCATGTGGGAGCCGGGGCGTGGCCGGCGGGTGCGGGCGGTGAAGCCTGCCGGCGGGGTCGAGGGTGCGCCGGTGTCGGTGACGCCGCCCAAAACCCCCGTGGATGGGCCTGAAACGGGTTCGGCTTCGCCCTAGCGGGGCGTGTATTCTCCGCTCACGCTCATGTCTACGAAACAGCCCTCAAAGTCCCGATCCAAGCCCACCAAGGTTTCCGCACGGACCGCCGCGCCGGTGGCCCCCCAGCCGCTGACCTACGCCAAAGCCGGAGTGAACATCGGCGAGGGCGATCGCTTCGTCGACATGATCATGCAGCACATGCGCCGGACCCACGGCCCGCGCGTGATCTCCAACGAGGGCGGCTTCGCGGGGCTCTTCCGCCTCGATTTCAACGAGTCGCTCTTCAAGCGCAACTTCAAGGACCCGGTGCTCGTCGCCTGCACCGACGGCGTGGGCACCAAGATCCGCCTCGCGACCCAGCTCAAAAAGTACGACACCATCGGCATCGACCTCGTCGCGATGAACGTCAATGACATGGTTGTGCAGGGCGCTGAGCCGCTCATCTTCCTGGACTACATCGCGTGCGGGAAGCTGGTGCCGGAAGTCCTCGAGCGGATCGTCTACGGCATCGCCGAGGCGTGCCGGGTGTGTGGTTGCGCGCTCCTGGGCGGCGAGACCGCCGAGATGCCCGACGTGTACACGCCGGGCGAGATCGACCTCGCCGGCTTTGCCGTGGGTGTGGCCGAGCTGGCGCGCGTGTCGGACACCGACCGCGTCGAGGCCGGCGACATCGTGATCGGTCTGGAATCCGACGGCGTGCATTCCAACGGCTACTCGCTGGTCCGCAAGATCGTCGATGCCGCCGGTCTCGATCTGCACCGCGTCTATCCCGAGCTTGACGCCAAGCTCCCGCTTGGCGAAGCGCTGCTGACGCCGACCCGCCTGTACGCGGCGCCGGTTGTGAAGCTGCTGCGGCGCTACAAGGTAAAGAAGGTGATTTCGGGGATGGCCCATATCACCGGCGGTGGGCTGGCCGACAATCTCGAGCGCGCCTTGCATCCGGGCGTGGATGCGGTGCTTGATCAATCCGCGTGGACCCCGCACCCGGTGTTTCCGTTCCTGCAGAAGGCCGGTCGGGTGGATGAAGCGGAGATGCGCCAGGTGTTCAACATGGGCATCGGGTTTTGCCTGGTGGTTCGCAAGACCTTCGCGGCCTCGGTCGCGGCGCAGCTCGAACGCCTGGGTGAGCGTCCGCGTGTGATCGGCAAGGTGGTGCGCGGAAGCGGTCGCGTGCGGCTGACCTCAGGCTGACCGTTCGGCGTCAAGGCGTTGTGGGAGCGGAGTCGGGCGGAGGAACCTCATCGCCGGGATACGTATCCGGCGGCGGAATGTCATCGGCGGGGGAAACCGGTGCGTCGGTCGCTTCGGGCGCAGTCCCGTCCGGAAGAGGAGGCTGGTTCCCTCCGACGGCCTCGGCCATCGAGATCATGATGCGCGCCACCTCGCGGACATCGCGGTCGGATGATTCGGCCGCGGCATTGAAGGTGGCGGGGTCGAAGGCGCCGCCCAGCGCGATCAGCGTGGAGATAGTCAGGATCGGATCGCTGAGTGGGTCAACGGTCGCGAGCACATCCGATCGATTCTCTCCAGCGAACAGCCCGGCGGTCGCCATTTTGATGACGACGAAGGACTTCTCGAGCGAATCGAGCGACCCGATCTTCTGCAGCAGCGTCGACATGATGATCTGCCGCTCTTGGATGATCTGCGGCAGCGTCTGCGCGAGATCTGAACCCTCCGGGCTCGTGGGGTCCACTGTCTGCGACTGCCGGATCTGCATGTAACCCATGCGCATCGGCAGGCTCGCGGCGAGGATCGATCGCATGAAGTCCGGCCCGCGTGTGAGGGCGAGTTCGTCCGCCATGGCGCCGGCGGTAACGGGGATCGGCAGGATTTCGCGCGTGATGAGGCTGCTGTCGTAGGTGACGCAAAGCGGGCCCGGCTCAAAGAGCCCCTTCTCGGTCACCTTGAAACCCTGCACGCCCCGCCAGCGGAGCGTGGCCTGCATGTTCATCGACGCGTCGAGCACCTCGCCGACCTTCCAGCGTCCGCCCCAGAAGGTGGTTTCGATGGACTCGCCCGGCTTGAGCCGCAGGCGCCGGTCGAGCCGAATCACTTCCGGCCGCATCAGTTGGCTCTGCTTCACCAGGCTGGTGGTGACCATCGGCGAGAGGAGGATGCGGGAGTTGATCGTCCGGTCGGAGCCGACACCCAGTGGAATGCCGCTGGATCCCATCTCGTTCCGCAGGCGAACCCGGAGGTCCACGCGTCCGAGCGCGTCGATCTTGGTGTTGATCGGCTCGACCACGAGCGAGACGAAGCTCCTGGGCTCGTAGGTCATCTTGTTCAGCCACGGCGCGAACGAGAGCATCGCGTCGTTGAGCTCCCGCACCGCGGGGGTCATCTCAAGCGGGCGGCTCTGGAGCCGCTCGATGCGCATCCGCGCCATGCCCGCCAGCGTGCTGACCGGAGCGACGCGCGCCACCTTGGTGTAGTGCTCGATTGCTTCGTCGGACTTGCCTTCTTTCTCAGCGCATACCGCGAGGGCAAAGCGTGCGTTGGCGTCCGAATCGGCGATGGGGTTCAGCAGGTCGCGGGCGATATCGGTGTCGCCCATGTGTGCCGCGAGCCAGCCGTCGTAGCGACGCAACGCCTCATCGGTCAGGGGCTTGACGGTGTTGGACCGCAGCACTTCAAGGGTTGCCTTGGCCTTGTCGAGTTCCTGTCCGCACAGCAGCCGCAGCCAGAGGATCTCCAGCACCGTGTGGCGCTCGAGTTCGGCCAGTTCCGCCTCGGCCCGCGGACCGAGTTTGGCCGCTTCTTCGCGCAGGCGCTCGATGGTGGCCATCGAGACGAAGTCGGAGCGCTGGAGCGAGATCAGCGACTGCTGTTGATCGCCGCGCGCGGCGTAGATCGCCATGCGCACCGTTTCCAGCATCGCGGCGATCACCACCGGCTGGCGCGGGGGCGCCTGGTGTCCTTGATTGATCAGGTCCTGTCGCGCCTGGTCGGACTCCATCTGAGCCTGCAGCTCGATGGTGCGGATCATGTCGATGGCGCGGGCCGCGCCGTCGGCGTTCCAGACCGCGAGCAGGTAGTCAAAGAGCACCTGCGAGGTTTCTTCGACGCCCGAAGCTTTCTGGATCGATCCCATGCAGTCGTAGAAGCGCCGCGCCGCGGGGTACGCGCCCTGACGCATCAGTTCGATTGCTAGATTCCGGTGCGCATCGGCATCCAGCGGATCGGACAGGATCACGTTCGCCAGGATGTCGGCGCGCTCGCGCGGGTTGCTCGTCCGGTCGAGGAAGTAGGTCGCAAAGAGCGCGGCCGCTTCCTTGTTGGTCATGTCCGCGGTCACCGCGTAGGTGAGCTTGTCGAGGAAGCCGCGTTCGTCACCGGTCTCGCGGGCAAGCAGCGCCGCGTCCAGCGCCAGGCGGCTGCGGATCGATTCGTCGAACTTGCTGCCGTCCTTGCCGAGCAATCGTTCGTACACCGCCACTCGCTGGTCGGCATCCTGGAGCTTCGCGATCGAGGAGGTCAGCAGGCGGAGCTGGGCCACGGTGTCGCGTGGGTCCAGCCGGACCAGTTCGCGCGTGCAGGTCAGTTCCCGCTCGGCATCGCCGGCGGCCTTCCAGGCCTCGATCTCGGATCGCAGCAGGTCAAGATCATCCGGAACCAGACGTCGTGACAGGCTCAGAAGGCTTCCGACCAGGCGGTAGGTGGCGACCGTCGGCTCCTGCGTCTCGCGTGCGAAGCGAAAGGCGATGCCGGCGAAGCTGTCGGAAACGTGGCGTTTGAGCAGCGCCTGGTACTCAGCCTCCGAGTACTCCGACACCGTCTGCGCCAGCGCTTGTGGCGTCGCCCCAATGCCCAGCCCGGCCAGCGCGATCACCGCGCATGCCGTCCGGATCGTCCATGCCCTTCGTCCGCTCGCCATCCACGGCTCCTCAGATCGGGCGTTTCTGCCGCCTCGGGCCCATGACCTTCCATTGCCACCGCCGCCCATCCTGGGCCGTCGGTCCTGTCAACATCGGCCGCTTGGCGGGCCTGCTCGTGGAGTTCTGGGAACCCTGAACAGGCCGCGAACATACCGCCCCCTCTCCCGCACGGCCAGCGGAGGCGAAGATCACCCTCGGTCGTTTGACGCACCCGCCAGACCACTGTTAGTGTCCGAAACGGTCTCCCGAGGGTGCTCGACGGCTGGGTACGCGGCATCCGAGGGCGTTGTTCGCACGTACTGTGCCTAGGCATGCAGCTTCCCGGACCCTCACCCTTGACCACCGCCCTTCGACCGTTCCGCCCCGCCCTCGTCGCCTTCCTCGTGTTGGCGGTGCTGCCCAGCGCCCGAGGCCAGGTGGATTGTGCCATTGCCGCCAAGCAGAACCTGACGCCAGCGGACGTTACGGCGGTCAAAAAGCTGCTCAGCGACCAGGCGTCCGGTGTTCGGGATGCCAGTCCGGCCAAGAGCGAGGAGGCCCGCGATGCCATCCTCAAGCCGTTGAAGTGCAATCAGGTCTCCCTCGACTTCCGCCTCCAGATGAGCGGCCCGGCGTTCGCCGAGTTGTCCAAGGCGGTGGGGGACTCGAACGAGCATGTGGCATTCAACGCCCTGCGGGTGTTCGGTGAACTGGGGACTCAGCAGGCCGTCGAGGCCATCAAGCCCGCTCTTGCAGATGCCAAGCGTCCTGCGGTTCGCTGCATGGCCGCCATGGCCTTGCGCGACATCATCCGCAACGCCCCGTCCACCGGCGCCATCCGCGACCTCAACGCCCTGCTGGATGTCGTCGCGCAGCGGCTTGCGGTGGAGACGGATGTGAACGTGGTCGAGAATCTCGTGCTGGCCCTCGATGCCACGCGTGACACCGATTCGAATGCCATCGCCATGCAGAAGATGGCGGTCGCCCTGAGCCAGCAGGCTCAGACGCTTCGCGGGCGCTCTGGCGAAGCGAATCATGATCGCTGGGTCCGGGTGCTGATCCGCGGCACGGACGGCGCTTTCCAGCCCATGATGGCGGGCGGGGGTGTTAATCTGCCGGCGACCTTCCGGACTGATGCGGCCCTGCTTTCCGGCCAGGCGCTGGCGTATGTCCGCGACCGCCTGGGCGAGGAGCCCGAGGCCGGGAGCGAGCAGGCCAAGCTGCTCTCGACCCTCGTGAACACCTCCGAGCGTGCGCTGGTGCTGATTGATGCGGCGGTCCGCAAAACGCCGGTGCAGAAACAGGTGCTGGTCGAACGGTTCGAGGCGGCGGTGGGTTCCGGTGACGCGACGGCCTTCGAGGCCGATGTCGCCAAATGGATCGGCGATGCCGGAACGCTCACCAAGGCGCCCTACAACGCCAAGGCCGCCGACTTCCGCTCCTGAGCGATCGGCCCGCCGCCCCTATCCTGTTCCCACGATGCGAAAGCTCCTCGCGGTGCTCGGGCTCATCTTCGCCTCCTTGATGGTGGTCGCGATTGCCGACCGCCCGCTGCCGCGCGCTGAACTCACGTACATCGACATCGTGGACTTCAAGACGCTGGACCCCCAGCGCATGAGCTACATGCAGGACAACCGTCTCTGCTACGCCATCTACGAGGGGCTGGTCCGCTGGGACAACTTCAGCGATGACTTCCACGTCGAGCCGGCGCTGGCGCGGTCGTGGGACATCTCCCCCGACGACCTCGTCTACACCTTTCATCTCGAGCCGACCGCCAAATGGTCCAATGGCGAACCGGTCACCGCGAACGACTTTGCCTACGCGTGGCAGCGCATCATGGTGCCCGACAACGCCACTGACTACACCGCGAGCATCTTTTTCCGCATCAAGGGCGCGGAGGACTACTTCGAATGGCGTGCGGCCCAACTCGACGAGTATCGCGCCCGCCCCGCCTTGGAGCGGACACAGGTCGCCGCCGAGCAACTGCGGAGCGAATCGAACGATCGCTACCGGTCGACGGTCGGCATCGAGCCAGTGGACGACCACACGCTCCGCGTCACGCTGGCGCTCCCGACGCCGTACTTCCTGGACTTGCTGGCGTTCTCTTCGACGTATCCCGTCCACCCGCCGACGGTGGAGAAGTGGGTGCGCGTGGACGCCGACACGGGGGCGATCCGTCAGGAGCATGCGTGGACCAAGCCGCCGTTGATCGTGACGAATGGGCCGTACGTGGTGCAGTCGTGGCGTTTCAAGCGTGAGATGCGTCTGAAGGCCAACCCGCACTACTGGAACCCGTCGGTGGTGCGGTCCAAGACCGTGAGCATCCTGCCCATCGAGAGCGAGAACACCTCGGTGCTCGCCTTCAAGACCGGCGCGGCCGACTGGCACTCGGACACCGATGTTGAATACATCGCCGACATGCTCGAGCAGAAAAAGGCCGGGCTTCGAGAAGACATTCACCCGGTGAAGACCTTCGGGACCTACTTCTGGGGCTTCAACTGCACGCCGCGTCTGACCGACGGTCGGCCTAACCCCTTCCATGATGCGCGAGTGCGTCGCGCCTTCGCGCTGGCGATCGACAAGCAGGCGCTGGTGCGGACCGTCAAGCGCAGCGGCGAGGAGCCGACGAACGTGCTCGTTCCCGAGGGCACGATCGCCGGGTTCACAAGCCCCAAGGGGCTGTCCTACGACCTCGTCCGAGCGCGCGAAGAACTCGCGAACGCCGGTTGGACGGGGAAGAACGCCGAGGGCGTGCCGACGAACGCGAGCGGTGAGGCATTCCCTGCCGTCGAGATGCTGGTCACGAATGTTCAGTTTCACCGCGATGCGGGGCTGGTCATGGGCCGCATGATCGAAGAGGCCTTCGGCATCAAGACCAAGCTCGTCGTAAAGGAAACCAAAGCCTACGCGGACGACTTGGACCGCCGCGACTACATGATGGCCCGCGCCGGGTGGTACGGCGACTACGGCGACCCGACGACCTTCCTTCTGCTCCACAAGACCGGCGACGGCAACAACGACCGCGGGTATTCCAATCCCAAGTTTGACGCGATGCTCGACGCCGCCGATCGTGAGGCCGATCCCGAGAAGCGCATGCGCATTCTCGAAGAAGCCGAGCGATTCACGATGGAGGAAGAACTGCCCATCCTGCCGTTGTGGCGCTACAACCACTACTACCTGTTCCACCCACCGACGAAAGCCGACGGCACGCCGAACCCCGGCGGTCTCAAGGGCTGGAGCCCCTCGCCGCGGCTCGTGCAGTACATCTGGAAGTTGGAGGTGGTGCGTTGATCGGCCTCATCGCCCGACGCCTGCTCGCCCTTCCGATCATCCTCCTGGTGATCTATACGGTGACCTTCGTGCTGGCGTGGGCGCTGCCCGGATCGGCGGTGGTGAACGATGAGGGCCGCAAGCCGCCGCAAGCGGTCATCGACGCGATGGAGCGGCAGTACAACCTCGACGATCCATATCGCTTCTACACGCAGTACCTGAGCAATGCGACGGGGTTCCGATGGGTGACGGAGACGCTCAAGGGCGCCGACGGCGACCCGCCGCGCCACATCTTTAACTTCGGCCCCTGCCTCCGCTACGAAGACTGGACGGTGAACGAACTGGTCGCCGGTGCACTGCCGGTGTCGATGGTGCTGGGCTTTTCGGCGATCTTCATCGCGCTGATCATCGGTTTGACCGCGGGGGTCGCCGGCGCGCTGCGCCCGAACTCCCTGATCGATCTGGGCACGCTGACGATTGCGCTCGTCGGCATCAGCCTTCCGCCCTTTGTGATCGGCACGTTCCTGTTGCTGGTGTTCCCTGTGTGGCTGGGGATCGGACGCGTGGGATCATGGGGATCGCTGAGCGACATCATCATGCCGGCGCTCACGCTCAGTCTGCCGTTCGCGGCGTATATCGCCCGGCTGACGCGGCTGGGGATGATCGAAACGCTCGGCGCCGATTACATCCGGACCGCTCGCGCCAAGGGACTGCCCGCCCATGTCGTGATCCTGAAGCACGCGCTCAAGAACGCCTTCCTGCCGGTGCTGAGCTATCTCGGCCCCGCAGCGGCCTATGCGATGACAGGGTCGTTCGTGGTCGAGCAGGTCTTTGATGTCCCGGGGTTGGGTCAGCACTTCGTGAACGCGGTCCGCAACAAGGACTTGTTCATCATCATGGGGGTGACGCTGATCTACTCCTCGCTGCTGATACTGTTCAACCTGGTGGTCGACGTGATGTACCGCTGGGTGGACCCGCGGATCGAATAGCTCATGCCGCTTCAGGAGCGTCTCCGCCATCGGGCGAGTCTGGTGCCTCGGGCTCGGGCGGGCGCGACTGGTCTTCCAGCGCCGCCAGACGCCGACGCAAGGCATCGATCTCCGCAAAAGCTCGGCGCACCTCGTCCGCGAGCTGGTCGATCGTGTGCTCGCCGAAGGCGTGGGATTCTTCAAGTCGCTGCAGGCGTTGGGGCAGGTCGTCCACATCCGCACTTTAAGCCCGTTGACGGTACATTGCCCGCCATGACACGGACCGTCGCACCCCTCGCCATCCTGCTCGCCGCCGCCTCCGCCCGCGCTGTCGAGCCGTCGTTCACCATCCCGCTCTCGGCCACCCTCGGCTTCGCGGAACAGCCCGCCGAAGCGCCTGACCCGGCCGTTCCCGCTCCCGCCGTTTTCGGCGAGTCGGGTTCCGATTGGCTCAGCGTCGGCGGCGGTGTCGCGATCTCCGACGACAGCAACGATTTCAACGCCTACGGCACCTACCACATTTTCATTGCCACGAACTTCGAGTTCGATGTCACCCTGGGCGGCTGGTATTTCAGCCAGGACAAGGACGACGCCGCCGGCATCAATCCGGCGATCGGATTCCGCTGGCATTTCCTGAACAAGCAGTCGTGGTCGCTCTACTTCGACTTCGGCATCGGGCTCCTTGCCACCAGCGATGATGTGCCCTACGACGGCACATCCTTCAACTTCACCCCCCGCGCCGGCATCGGCTCAACGATTGCCCTCGGCAACGCCGCCACTGCGCCGCGACTCGACCTCGGCGTTCGCTGGCACCACATCTCCAACGCCAGCTTGAACGGCACGGACGACAACCCCGCCCGCGACGGCGTCATGTTCTACATGGGCGTGATGTTCGACTTCTGATCATCCACTGATCCGCGCAAGAAAATCCGCCGGTGAACGACGCTTGTGAGCGCGCGTCGCGCACCGGCGGAGGAGGAGGGCGCCGCGACCAGCCCGAGGGGCAGGCGATCGCAGCGCCGCATCGCGGGAAAGTCTACGGGCAATTCTTCCCGAATGTTCCAAGCAGCACCGAAAGATCCGCGCCGTTCACCCGGCCATCGCAATTGAAGTCGGCCCCGCTGCCGGGCGGAACGAACTGATTGAACTGACCGAGCAGCACCGAAAGGTCCGCGCCGTCCACCTGCCGATCGCCATTAGCATCGCCAGGACACGTGGGGCGCAGCTCGAAGCAAAGGTCCCACTGCGCCGTTGTGGGGAAGAGGATCGGCACGCCGTTGACCCAGATGCTGTTGAGGACGGGTGCGGTGGGGTTGAAGATGCGCACCGCCGCATCGGGGGCGGGCGAGTTGGGGTTGCGCGGGCGCGTCTTGTTGCCGTAGGGATACTCAAGCCCCGGGCAGCACGCCGGGTCCGGCGGTCCGCCGAGTGAGCATTCGAGGATCAGCCGGTCCGCCCCGTCGACCACCCCGTCGCAGTTGAGGTCCGCCTGGTTGCAGGCCGGCGTGACCGGCCCGAAGCACCCGATCAGGATGGCCAGATCGGAAGTGGTGACGATGCCGTCGCCGTCGAGGTCGGGGTCGCAGGGGCAGGCGTCATAGATGGCGGCGATGCTGATCCAGAAGAAGTTGGTGCCCGTGGGTTGCTGGAAGGTCCGGCAGCGGGGGATATTGGCCTCGAACTTGAAGCAGGCGTCTGGGCCGTCGATGCCGCGGGGATCAAAGTCCCACCCTTCAAAGCGGACGCGGAGGTCCTGCAACTGCACCGTTTCCGCCCAGATCACCCGCGCCGGGTGGCTGAAGGGGAACGCCCCGCCGGCCGGCGCATCCGTCCAGATCGCAAGGTGGAACTTCGACGGGCGCTGCGGCGGGAGGCCCTTTTGTGCCCAGCCGATGAAGGAGCCCCACCAGCGGATGTTCTGCACGTCCGCCGTCCCGACGCACAGCCAGTCATCGGCGGAGATCTGCTGGCCGCCATAGATCGACAGGTCATTCCACCCGTTGAAGGCGTTGCCCACCGTGTGCGGCACGGGGCGCTGGGACCACTTGGGAACCTGCTGCAGCGGCGGGCAGCAGTTCGCGCCGCCGGCGAAGAAGCATTGCAGGATCGCAAGATCGGCGTTGTCGATCACGCCGTCGCAGTTGAAGTCGGCCTGCGCACAGGCACCGACCGGAGGCAGCCCGAAGCAGCCGGCGAAGATGCCGAGATCGATGTTGTTGACGACCCCGTCGCCGTTGAGATCGGGGTTGCACACGCACGCGGTGGGCGAGATCGTGAGCAGCTCAAAGCACAGGTCGTACTGGTCCGGCGGCGCGAGCCAGAAGAGCGGCTGGCCATTCACCCAGTTGCTGCCGAGCGTCGGGCGCGTCGGGTCGGTGATCGCGACCGCGGCATCGGGCGCCAGCGAGTTGGGATCGCGCTTGCGCGTCTTGTTGCCGTAG
>JBGSZV010000215.1:0-4005 GCA_041750235.1 Phycisphaerales bacterium | reverse complement strand
CGCGGTCGAGCATGTCGAGGCTCTCACGCAAGAGCTTCTGGTTCTCTTCGAGGCGTTTGAGTCGTTCGGTAATGAGCTGCCGTGCCCGCTCGCGGCGGACGGCCTCATCGGGCACGCCCTCGCCGCGCGGTTTTTCGTTCGCGGGTCGCGGCCCGTCGGGCTGTCCCAGCGAGATCGGCGAGCCGGCGCATAGCGTCAACCCACCGATGCAGGCCATCAACCACCGCGTGGCATGTTTCACAGTGATTCCTCCAGCAGGCCGTCGAACTCGTCCCAGCCGAAGTCCGACAGTTCGGTCTCAAGCGCCGCCAGTTCCGACTCCAGCGCCGAGAACTCGTCGGAGACAGCGACTGAGTTCTCGCCTTCGGTCATCAGCGAAGCCAGCTCGCTGTTCACGCTCGCAAGATCCGTTTCGATCGAGTCATTGGCTGCCAGTTCCTGGGGCGGATTCACCGGAGTCGTGCCACGCCCGGCCAGCCACACGCTGCCGATCACACCCGCGCCGACCACCGCGATGGAGGCCGCCAGTCGGAACACCCGCGCTCGCGACGGCCGAATGGTCGCCAGCACCACCGGGGCGTCCGCCTCCAAGCCCTTCAAGTGTCCCGCAGTTGCGGCGACGAGGCGATCCTCAAAGCCGGGACGGACAGACGCCCGCTCCATGTGGCCGAGGCGTTCAAGCCGGGCTTCGGTCGCGCGAAGATCCTCGGGCGTGTTCGACGGGTTGTTCAAGGCGTTGTCACTCATGATTCACCACCTTCAATCTCGCGAGCGCTGTCCACGCGGGCGTTCTCGATCAGTTCCTTGAGCTTTCGGAGCGCCCGGTGATGGCGTGCGAGCACGGTCCCCAGCGGCTGTCCGAGATGCTCCGCGATCGTCTTGAAGCTCATCTGCGCGTGATGCCGGAGTTCCACCACTTCCCGATCGGCATCGCCCAGTTCGGAGATCGATCGCCGCAGCAATGACACCTCGGGATCCGTCTCGTTCGATGCCGCGTCCGGAGCGTGTGTGTCCGTCACCACCATCGTCGAAGGATCAGTCGGCTCCGCCTGACGAGAGCGCCGGCGCATCTCGTCGCGCAGGCGGTTCATCGCGATACGGAAGAGCCAGGACTCGAACTTGCCCTGCTCGGCGTACCCGCCCCGCTGGATCGTGCTGGCCACGGTGACAAACACGGACTGCGTGATCTCCTCGGCAAGCTCGTCGTCCCGGCACCTCGACTTGGCGAGGGCAAAGACGCGCCGCCCATACAGACGGACCAAGTCACGCCACGCGACATCGTCGCCGCGGAGCACCCCCGCAAGCACGCCCGCCACGTCGGGCGCCGGGGGCCCTGTGGAGTCGTCCGTCATGACCCACATGCATCGGCACAACGCCCGACTTCGGCCCCCATTGCACCGAACTTCACCCTGACGCCCCCTCCGCCCCGATCCCTAGAAAACCGCCACCTCGAACACAATTCGGCCGCTTCCTTGACCGATCAGTCCGGTGTCTGATAGTGTTCGTCCCCCCGCACGGCCAACCGGGCGGGGAGTCGGGTAGGTAGCTCAATTGGTAGAGCACCGCATTGAAAATGCGGGGGTTGCCGGTTCAAGTCCGGCTCTGCCCATTTGGAAGTCTTGCGGAGCCTCGCACGGAGGCTCCGCATTCTGCGCAACTCGGGTGACAACAAACGCTTGCGTTTGATCACGCGGCTCCTCGCGATCAGGCGCGGATGCCTGCTGCGCCGCATTCTGCGTCACGCGCGCGCCGGATTCCGCGCCGCCTGTTGCACGCATCCAGTCCGCATCCGTCACCTGGAGGTAGTGAGCCGAGGCGATCAGCTTCGAGTTTCCCATCCACGCGCACACCGTGTGCAGCGGGAACTGTGAAGCAAGCTCGGTCTGACGCGAGGCCCGCATGTTGTGCCACGTCCGCGGCCACGGCAGGACGCCTGCCCGCTTGATGATCCGCCGCAGTTGAGGATTCAGGTTCGCACCCGGCTCGTAGCTCGAGATGATGCGCTTCGTGCCGTCCGCTGCGTTGCTGAACAATTCGAGCAGAGGTTCACGCAGTTCCGGGAAGATGGGAACGAACCGCTCCGCCTTGCCCTCGTGATGCTCCGTCTTCGGGCTTCGCACCAGCAGCCGGTTCTCCGACCAGTTCACATCGTCCCACGTCAAGAGCAGGGCTTCGCTTGGAACCCGCAGCCCGCCGTAGCGACTGAGCGCGATCAGGAGACGCCACTCGGCGTTCGGTGCTGCCGCAGAGACCTTCGTGATCGTGTCCCGGTCGATCATCACCTGACGATCACGGTTGGCCTGTGAGCCCGCCTTGAGGTCTGCAAACGGATTGGAGCCGGTCATGCCCTGCTTGATCGCCCACCGGAAGAACTGCCGCGCGTACAGCACGGAGCGGCTGATCGTCGCTGGCGCGTATCCCTCGGACTTGAGACCGGCCCGCCACGCCTCGGCGTCAGTGGGGGAGATGGACCGCAGCTCCTGCGTCACAAGGAAGTGCGACTCGAGAGATGCCCGGGCCTGCTCCATCCGGACGCGGCTGGCAGGCTTCACATCCACGCCATCGAAGAACGCGGTGAGCATGTCGCCGATGGTCCAGGCGATCCGACGCACCCGGGGCTCGACGAGGCCGACCCGCTCGAGCTTGGCGTACAGGTGATCGGGGAGCTTTGACACCCAGAGCGTCTTCTCGGCATCCAGCGGCGTGCGCGTGATCAGAGAGACGTTGATCGCCTCGACCCGGCGCGCCACGTCGTTGGCAATCTTCATCGCAACGTCACCCATGCGGATCGCCTTGCGGTTGCCGCCGCCGTCGGTGAAGAGAATCCGCTTGAGGCCGTTCTTGTCGGTGCTGACGCTTGCCATGATTCAGGTTCCTTGATCATTGACTGCCACGGGAGCGAGGGTGGCATTTCGAGCGCTTCACATAGGGGGTAGTTTCGTGGGCCATCCGGGGATCGTCGTGTACTTGGCCACTGTGCACTCGGCATTCCAAAGCGTGGCGCTGATCCGTTTCAGGGCACTGGCGAAGGGTGTGGCCGCGCGCCGCTCGAGTTCATGGTGGGCGATTTGCCCGCGAATCTGAATGATTGTCGCCGCAGGTTCCGGAGGCAGCTCGCCTTGATAGTCCGCAAGCCGGGCTCGGATTATGCGCAAGTTGGCCTCCGAGATTCCCGCTACCGCGTTTTCGCACCACATGCGTTCACGCTCAAGTTGTTCCATGCTTAGGACTGCCATGAATCACTTCGCCTTTCGCTTGGTCTGCGGTTGGACGACAACTTCCAGCTTGAGATACTCCGCGATCCGCTCCACCGATTCGATGCTCAGTCCGTTCTGGCCGTTCACAAGGCGGGAGAGTTGCGACTGGTTGACCCCGGACCCTTGCGCGATCTGGTATCGCGTCTGCCCGCTGGTCTCGATTGCTTTGCGTATGGAGTCAAGGAGCTTGGCCATGGCGGACACACTGCGGAAGTATACTTGCTAGTAAGCAAGCAGTCACGCACCTTTCTTCCAGTAGTTTGCCGATTCCTGCGGCGGCGTGGGGTCGGGCATGAGCAGCGGCTGCTCCGCCGGGCTGGCCGTAGCCTCTTTGGGCACGCCGCCGGTCAGTTCCCACGTCCACGCGCCCTGAAACCCTGACTTCCGGGGACGACCACCGAGATCGCGGAACGCCCGCCGGAGGGTCTTTTCCTTGAATCCCACCTCTTCGCCGGTCTCGAACACCTTGGCGGACTCGATCGGACCATCCGCGAGCAAGCCCTGGAGCCACTGTTTCGCCTCGTCCCGGATCTTCACCGTCGGATCTGGTGCGAGCGCCTCGTTCGCGGACACCATGACGAGGCCCTCTTCCCACTGCACGGTGGGCTGTTCGTTCTCGGGAGCCTCCGACAGCCGGTAGGCCAGCCCGCCGAAGTCCTTGGCCAGGTTGTTCTTCATCGGGAGCATCAGCCGGCGCGCCGGGTCCGACTTGTCGGCCACAACCGCGAACGCCGCCCGCGCGGCCGCG
>JBGSZV010000214.1:0-18260 GCA_041750235.1 Phycisphaerales bacterium | reverse complement strand
CCAGGCGTTGTCGCGGAGGGGGCGGACGTCGAAGAAGGTGTCGGGGAGGGGCGGGGTTGGGGTGGGCATGGGGTCGGCAGCGGTGGCGCGGCGGAAGGTGGCCAGACCGAGGGCGGCGGCGGAGAGGGCGGTGAACTGGCGGCGGGAGATGGTCATGGGTGGATCCGTGTGGAGTGCGACTTTCGGGCCTGAAACGGGGCTTGGAGCTCGTAGAAGGGTACGCACGGCGGATGAGAACGGGGTGGGGACGTTCAGAAGGGAAGGGCGCTGGTCGATCCGCTATGATCCCGCCCCCTGAATTCGAGCCAATTGTCTGAGAGGACTGCAGCCGTGAAAGCGACCGATCTCCGCCCGGGTTATGCCTGCCGTATGGACGGCAAGCTGTTCATCATCACGAAGTTCGAGCACCGGACGCCGGGCAACCTGCGGGCGTTCATTCAGGTGAAGCTGCGTGACGTGATGAACGGAAACTACATCGAGAAGCGTCTGGGCTCGAGCGACGACATCGATGTGACGAGCGTGGACCGCAAGTCGATGGAGTACCTCTACCAGGAGGGCGACTCCTTCGTGTTCATGGACACGGACACGTACGAGCAGATCAATATCCCCGAGACGGTGTGCGGCGAGCAGATGCCCTACCTCCGGCCGAACGCGACCACTGTGGTGCTGCTGCATGAGGGGCGTCCGCTGCTCTTGGAGCTGCCCTCGGCGGTGGAGCTGACGATTACCGAGACGCAGCCGGGCGTGAAGAACGCGACGGCGACGAATCAGTTGAAGGAAGCGGTGTGCGAGACGGGTCTGAAAACCCGCGTGCCGGCGTTCATCAACCAGGGCGAGACGGTCAAGATTTCGACGGCGGACGGTTCGTACATGTCCCGCGTGTGAGCGGGCGAATGTGCCGATAGTGGCAGGGGCGGAACGCGCCCGGAGGCGACATGGCGAACGTCATCATCGATCGCGTCAGCCCGAACGACCTTGCCACGCTGACGCACATGTACAACCAGATCTTTCGTCCGGGTCGCACGGACGAGGAGATCAAGAAGCGTCTGCGCGGGCGGCACAATATTCTGGTGCTGGTGGCGCGGATCGAGCGCGATGCGGTCGGGTTCTACGCGGGCATGGAGCTGAAGCCGAGCGTTCACTTCGGGTGGATGGTGGGCGTGGTTCCGGGGATGCGGCGGTCGGGCGTCGCGTCGCAACTGATGAACGCGGCCGAGGACTGGGCGAAGACCGAGGGGTACAAGAACTTCCGATTCGAGTGCGACAACCGCATCCGTCCGATGCTGCACTTCGGCATCGCGAATGATTATGACGTGGTGGGGCTGCGGTGGGACCCGGATCGCCTGACGAACCTGGTGATCTTCGAGAAGAGCTTGCACGAGGGTGCGAGCGCGGATGACACGCTGTAGGAGTTTTCACCACAGAGACGCAGAGGACGCAGAGAAGAGACTCTGTGTGGTGTGACGTCGCTTACGGTCGCGTTGAAGACTCGGTTTGTGGACGCGGGAACACGCGGGCGCGGTAGTACGACATTGTAATCCCGAACTTTGTGAGCGCGAGCTGAAGTGCTTCGATCGCTTTGTCGAGTTGTTGCTGATCTTGAGCCTCGATCGCGGCACGAAATTCAGGGAGAATCCACTCCTCGTAGCCGCTTAGCGGGTTCGGAGAGATGTATCGATTCTTAAACCACGGACGCGATGGAAGTCCGTCTTTTGCCATCATCATTTTTTCTCCCATCCGGGCATACTCGTTCAGCATGGGTTGCACATAGCCGGCATCCTGAAACGTCTTCAGCCAGATTTCCAAATGAGAGCGGAACGCAGCGCCGGAGGCGTCGAAATCGTTGAAATACTTTGTGACATCAAGCGAGAAGATCAGACCTGCTCTGAGCGTCGCTTCGCGAGTGCTCGCACAGTGAGTGCGAAGGTCAATCACGTATCGCAACGGATCCAGCGGCAGAACGTCCGCGTTCGCGAGTCGGCTGGCGATGGTGTTGACCATGCGGGTGTTCATTTGGGCGGGGAGGTAGTTGTGGCCGACGACGGCGTGGTACCAGTTGAGGGTGTCGTAGTTGGAGTGGTAGCTCGTGCCGCGGGCGCCGCCGGAGCCGATGGCCATGCTGGGGACGCCGGCGTGGCAGTAGAAGGCGACGTGGTCGGAGCCGCCGCCGAGGTCGCCGATGGTGGGTTCAGGTGCGGGCTTGTCGGTGGTGCCGCTGCGTGTGAGCCATTCGGCGTAGACGCTGGTCGGGGGCGCATCGGCGGGGGTGCGGCAGTGGGGGACATCTTTTGCGGCGTCGATGATGAGCGACTTGAGGCTGGGCGCGGCGGCGGCCCAGAACTTGTCGCCCATGGTGGCCATGTCGAGGTTGATGTAGGCGATGGCGTTTTTGGTGAGGTCGTCGGAGTGGGCTTCGACCCATTCGGTGGAGCCGATGATGCCGAACTCTTCGGCGCCCCAGCAGGCAAAGAGGATGGAGCGATCGGGGGGTGAGCCCGCCTTGGCGAGTTCGACAAATGAGCGGGCGGATTCGAGGACGAGGATCGTGCCGCAGAGCGGGTCGCAGGCGCCGAAGGCCCAGGCGTCGTGATGGCAGCCGATGATGACTTTCTCGTCGGGGAACTTCGCGCCCTTCAGGGTGGCGACGACGTTGGCGGTGCGCTGGAAGCCGCGCTCCTGCTGGACGTTGACGCGCACCTTGAGCGCGGGGCCGCCCTCGATGCGGTAGGGGAGGGGGAGTCCGCCCTGCCATTTGTCGCAGCCTTCGGTGTCGGCGACGGCGCGGCCGTTCATCCGCTGCATGATCTGCTGCACGGCCTCCCAGCCCATGGGCTGCACGGGGATTTTGGGCAGGCCGACCTCGTCGGGGCTGAGGCGCTGGTCGTCGGGGAGGTCTTCGGTAGCGGCGACAAAGGGCGTGAGCGGGTCGCCGGCGCGGTCGAGGGTCATGATGCTGCCGCACTGGACCTGGCTGGAGGTGGACCATCCGCCCTGGGGGTACATGGGCCCCTTGGCGTAACCGGCGTCGCCGGGGTCGGTGTAGATGATGAGAGCGGCGGCGCCAGATTCCTCGGCGAACTTAGCCTTGTAGCCGCGGAAGTTTCCGCCGTAGCGCGCGAGGATGATCTTGCCGGTGCAGTCGATGCCGGCTTTCTTGAGGGTGTCGAAGTCTTCCTTGGTGCCGCGGTTGGCGTAGATGACTTCGGCGGTGACATCGCCGGAGCCGGAGTAGGCGTTCCAGGCGATGGTGAGGCGGGGATCGCGGGAGTAGGGGTCTTCGTCGAGGGGCGGTTCGGTGGTGCCGAGGATGGTGGGCGGGGCGTTGGGGTTGATGATGCTGACCTCGGCGCTGACGGGGCGCGAGAGGTAGACCTTGAGCCACTGGGTTTCGACGTGGAGGCCGAGGTTGCGGAAGTAGGTTTCGAGGTCGGCGATGGTGCGGTGATCGCCCTCGGTGCCGGCGACGTGGGGCTCGTCGGCGAGGAGTTCGTGGTGGGCGCGGAGCTGCGCGGGGTCGGGGATGGCGTTGAGGGTGCGCTCGTACTGCTGGTAGGCGTCGCGGCGCTCGGGGAGGAAGCGAGAGAGAGAGAAGGATGGGTCTTGCGCGAGGGTGACGGCGGCGATGAGGAGGAGGGCGGGCGTGGGCATGGGGGGAGGATAGTCGGGAGGGGGTGCGGGGAACGAGCACGACCCGCAGGGCCGGGTCGTGGCACCGGAATAAGACGCACCGGTTCATGAGGTTGGTAGCCTTGGGGGATGATCAGGCTGAATCCATTCAAGGCGTGGCGTCCTCCGGCGGAGATTGCGGCGAAGGTGGCGTGCGTTCCCTATGACGTGGTGAACACGGCGGAGGCGCGGGCGCTGGCGGCGGGGAATGCACAGAGCTTCATGCATGTGATCCGGCCGGACATTGATCTGGCGGATGAGGTGGATCACTACGCGGATGTGGTGTACGAGACGGCGGCGACGGCGTTGAAGACGTTCCAGAAGGACGGGACGCTGGCGCTGGACGCTACGCCCTCGATCTATCTGTACCGGCAGGAGGCGACGCTGCTGGGGAAGCAGGTGAGTCAGACGGGTGTGGTGGCAAGTTGCCACATCGAGGATTACGCGAACAACCTGATCAAGAAGCACGAGCGGACGCGGAAGGACAAGGAGGACGACCGCACGCGGCACGTGCTGGACCTCAACTGCAACGCGGAGCCGGTGTTTTTCCTGCATCGTGATCGCGCCGACATCGCGGCACTCGTCAAGAAGGATTCGGCGGGCGCGCCGCTGTACGACTTTGTCGCTCCGGACGGCGTGCGGCACACGGTGTGGAAGGTGAGTGATGCGGCGGCGTACGTGAAGGCGTTTGGGCAGTTGCCGGCGGTGTACGTCGCGGACGGGCATCACCGCACGGCGAGCGCAGCGCGGGCGGGGGCGGAGCGACGGGCGAAGAACCCGAAGCACACGGGGAACGAGGAATACAACTGGTTCATGACGGTGCTGTTCCCGGCGAGCGAGCTGACGATCCTGCCGTACCACCGGGTGGTGTTCGATCTGAACGGATTGTCGGCGCAAGAGTTCCTGATGAAGCTGAAGCACATCGGGGCGCTGACGCCGACGTCGAACCCTGATCCGCCTTCGCCGGGGAGCTTCTGCGTGTACGTGGGGCGGAGTCAGGGGTGGTATCGGGTGGTGTTGCCCGAGTCGAGCATCAACCGGAAGGACCCGATCGGGAGCCTGGATTACGTGCTCTTGTCGGAGCGGGTGCTGGGGCCGATGCTGGGGATCACGGATCTGCGGACCGACAAGCGGATCGATTTCGTCGGTGGGATTCGGGGCGCGAAGGAGCTCGAGCGGCGCGTGGACAGCGGAGAGTGCAAGGCGGCGTTCTGTATGCACCCGGTGACGATCGAGCAGTTGATGAGCGTGGCGGATGCGGGCGAGATCATGCCGCCCAAGAGCACGTGGTTTGAGCCCAAGCTGCGGAGCGGGCTGCTGGTGCGCATGCTGGATTAGGTGAAAGCGACACCGGTCGGGGGACCGGTGCCGCCAAGAAAGAAGAAAAAGCGCGACGGTCGGAAGACTGAGAGGGCGAGTCAGCAGTTGTTGCCGAAGTTGGCGAGCAGCACGCTGAGGTCGGCGCTGTTGATGACGCCGTCGTTGTTGAGGTCCGCGCCGCTGCCGGGCTTGACGCTGGTTCCAAACTGCGAGAGCAGGACGCTGAGGTCGGCGCCGTCGACGCTGCCGTTGGCGTTGGTATCGCCGGGGCAGGCGGGCGGTGGGACGAGCGCCCACAGACCGGTGAAGACGGTTCCCGCGACCGGGACATCTTTCACGGCGTGCGGCGCTGTGAGCGGGTACTGCGGGGATGAGGCCGAAGGGGTCCATGTGGCGCCGGCGTCGACGGATTCCCAGAACTCGGGGTATCCGCCGAGAGTGGGGCGAAGGACGATGTTGAGTTTGCCATCGATGACCGACATGCGGCCGGCGCGGGAGGTGATGGGCATGCCGTTGCTGGCGGGTGTCCACGTCGCGCCGGAGTCGGAGGACTTCAGGACCTGCGTGGGCAGGTTGGGGCAGCCGGAACCGATGGAGTCGATGGAGGCGAAGACGTCGTTGCCGAGGGTGATGAGATCGCCGAAGGCGGGGCGGACGCCGCTGCACGTTGGGACACCGGTGTTGACCTGCTGCCAGCTTGCGCCGGCGTTGGTCGAGCGCCAGATGCCGAGGGTGCGGGTGGTGGCGATGACGGTGGCGTTGGAAAGCACGGCGAGGTGGGTGATCTGGTCCCAGTTGGCTTGGAAGATCTCGTTGATACCGATGGTGGGGAAGCCGCTGTTGGACTGGCTCCAGGAAGCGCCGTTGTTGGTGGAGCGGATGAAACCCTCGGCGCCATAGGTAGAGCCGCCGACGCCGTGGCGTCCGGGGCGTGAGCTGCCTTGCACCGCGATGATGAGGGTGGTGGGGTTCACGCGGACGAGGTCAACCACCATGCGAATGGCGCCATCGTTGAGCGGGTACTCGGGGATGCCGTTGTTGACGGGGGTGAAGGTCGTGCCGCCGTCGGTTGAGCGGTGGAGTCCGAGGTTGCTGAGGCTGACGAAGAGTTCGTCCTGATCGGGCGTGGCGCCGGGGGCGGTGCTGTAGATGAAGCTGATGGCGCTGGGAAGAATGTGATGGGGAAGCCAGGTGAGGGCGTCGGTTGAGCGGAAGAGGGTCGTGCGGCCGTTGGCGTTGGCGTAGGCGGCGTGGCCGGAGGAGGCGAGTGCTCCGACGCCGACCGAGAACGTTCCGGTGTTGGAGGGGGTCCACGAAGTGCCGAGGTTGTCGGAGCGGGAGAGCCCTTGCTGTCCGGTGAGGAAGAGGGTGGAGTCAAAGGAGCCGACTGCTGAGAAGTAGTCGTTGGGTGGGGTCGGGATCTGTGTCCACGAGATGCCGTCATCGGTTGAGAGCATCGGGAAATAGGAGCCGCTGCCGGTGCGTGTGAGGGCGACGAGGCCGCCGTCGAATCGGCGGACGCTTTCGACTTCCTGGATGTCCGCGGGGGTGTTGTTGAGGAGGGTCCAGGAGAGTCCGCCATCGGTGGAGCGGTAGAAGCCGGTGCTGGCGTTGATGAAGTCGCGGATGAACGCGAACTGGGCGGTGGCGCCGGCGGGGTAGAGCTCGATCATGCTGGCCTGGGGCAGCGTGAAGCCGGTCTGCCAGGTTTCGCCGAGGTCGTCGGAGGTGTAGACGTCGGTGAACTCGCAGATGGTGAGGCGGGTGGCGTCGGTGCCCATCTGGAGCGCCATGGTGTCGTTGGGGCGCTTGATGGGGGACCAGTCGACGCCGAGGTTGTCGGAGCGGAAGAGTTCGCCGGCGCCGGTGCGGGCAATGATGGACGAGCCGATGGCGGCGAGGGTGCTGAACTGTTCGGAGGTAACGGCGTCGGTGACCTGGGTCCAGGTGATGCCCTCATCGGAACTGCTGTACACGCCGGCGCTGGGGAAGAGGGCGACGATGGTGTTGCCGACGACGGCGGAGGTGGAGAGGGTGACCAAAGGGGGGAGGGTGTCGATGGGGGACCAGGATGCGCCGGCGTCGGTGGACCGGTAGGTGGTCATCGATGCGGAAGCGATGAGGGTGTCGTCGACTTGGACGAACCGAAAGAGCGAGCCTCCCTCGGGCGCGCCAAGGGGCTGCCAGGTCTGAGCGCTGGCTGTCGCGAAGGAGGTCGATGCGATGAGGGCGGCGGTGAGCAATGGGAAACGGGGCATGGTGCGCTCCGGGGGATGCGTGCGTGGGTTGACGAATGGAATCTACGCCGACCCGATCGGGCCCCGACCCATCTGATCGGAGGGGTGGACCGTGGGGGGCGGGGCCGGGTCGCGTGGGTGATTGGAGGGTCGCCGGTGGCACACGGGCGTGATGGGGACGCGGAGGGACACAGGCGCGTGCGATTTGGCGGGGGGAACTGAGCGCCGAACGGAATGTGGGGAAGTGCCGTAGAATCGTGGCGATTCCGGGCGGATGGAGATGTGCGCGTGAAGATTCTGATCGCTGACAAGTTCCAGGAATCCGGGATTGAAGAGCTGAAGGGGCGCGGCTGCGAGGTCGTGTACCGGACGGATCTGACGCCGGACACGCTGCCGGCGGCGGTGGCGGAGATCGACCCGGATATTTTGGTGGTGCGGTCGCTGAAGGTGCGGCCGCCGGTGTTCGAGGTCGCGAAGAAGCTGAGCCTGCTGGTGCGGGCGGGCGCCGGGGTGGACAACATTGACATGCCCGCGGCGTCGGCGCGGGGTATTCCGGTGGCGAACTGCCCGGGGAAGAACGCGATCGCGGTGGCGGAACTCGTGTGGGGGTTGATCCTGTCGTGCGACCGGCGGATCCCGGACCAGACGGGTGAGCTGCGGGCGGGGAAGTGGAACAAGAAGGAGTACGCCAAGGCCAAGGGGCTGTACGGGCGGACGCTGGGCGTCATCGGGATGGGGACGATTGCGCAGGAAGTGATCACGCGGGCGCGGGCGTTTGGGATGGATGTGATCGCGTGGTCGCGGTCGCTGACGGACGAGAAGGCGCGGGCGCTGGGGGTGACGCACTGCCCGAACCCGGTGGCGGTCGCTCGCCACGCGGATGTGGTGACGGTGAATGTCGCGGCGACGAACGAGACGAACAAGCTGATCGGGACGGCGTTCTTTGACGCAATGAAGAAGGGGGCGTTCTTCATCAATACGTCGCGCGGCAGCGTGGTCGATGAGGCGGCGATGCTGAAGGCGGTGCGTGAGAAGGGCATCCGCTGCGGGCTGGATGTGTTTGATGCGGAGCCTGGCGGCGGCGAGGCGGCGTGGGAGAGCGCGATCGCGAAGGAGCCGGGGGTCTACGGCACGCACCATGTCGGCGCCTCGACCGATCAGGCGCAGGAGGCGATCGCGGATGAAACGGTGCGGATCATCACGACGTACAAGGCGACCGGGCAGGCGTTGAATGTCGTGAACCGCTGCACGCGGAGCCCGGCGACGCGGCTGCTCACGGTGCGGCACCTGAACCGGCCGGGCGTGCTGGCGCACGTGATCGGGGAGATCGGGCGTGCGAGCATCAACATCGAGGAAATGGAGAACGTGATCTACCAGGGAGCGGAGGCGGCGTGCGCCAAGATCCGTCTGGATGCGGACCTGCCTTCAGCGACGATGAAGTCGATCGCGAGCGGGAGCCCGCACGTGCTGGCGGTTGATCTGACGACGATTGAATAGCGAACCAATTTTCACCGCAGAGACGCAGAGGACGCTGAGAGAGAGTCAGAATTGGCAAAGGGCCAAATGGCACATCAGAACTTGTTCTCTGCGATCTCTGCGTCTCTGCGGTGAGTACTGTGAAAGGCTGGGTGTCATGGGTGAGAAGCGAGTGTTCAATTTTTCGGCGGGTCCGGGGTGTTTGCCGGAGCCGGTGCTGAAGCAGGCTCAGAAGGACATCTGGAACCTGATGGACTCGGGCGTGGGCATTCTTGAGCACTCGCACCGGGGCAAGGTGTTCGATCGGGTGCTGGCGGAATCGCTGGCGGATTGCCGCGAGGTCGGGAGCATTCCTGACTCGTACGACGTGGTGTTCGTCGGCGGCGGCGCAAGCAGCCAGTTCTACATGATCCCGATGAACTTCATGCCCGCCGACAAGAGCGGGACGATGGACTACTTCGACACGGGCGAGTGGTCGCACAAGGCGATCGCGGAGGCGAAGCTGTTCGGGAAAGTGAACCTGGCCGGGTCGAGCAAGGACTCGGTGTACAACCACACGCCGCCGAAGAACTCGTGGAAGTTCGCGCCGGATGCGAAGTACACGTACATCGAGAGCAACTCGACGGTGTTCGGTATCAAGTTCAACGAGCTGCCGCGAAACCCGAACGGGTGCCCGCTGGTCTCGGATTCGTCGAGCGATATCTACTCTGAGCCGATCGACGTCACGAAGTACGACTTCATCTATGCGGGCGCTCAGAAGAACCTGGGGCCGGCGGGAACGGTCGTAATCATCGCGAAGAAGAGCTATCTCGAGAGTGGGCGGAACGACCTGCCGACGATGCTGCAGTACCGCACGCATGTGAAGGGCGAGAGCCGGTACAACACGCCGGCGACCTTCGGGATCTACCTGTGCGGGCAGGTGTTCAAGTGGATCAAGGCGTTCGGCGGCCTGAAGGCGATGGCCGAGTACAACCGCGAGAAGGCCGGGATCATTTACCGGTACATCGACTCGCAGGACTTCTTCAGGGGCCACGCCGAGCCGGCGGATCGGTCGCTCATGAACATCACCTTCAAGTGCCCCACGCCGGAACTCGACGATCTGTTCGTGAAGGAGGCCGAAAAGGCCGGCATGGACGGGTTGAAGGGCCATCGTTCGGCGGGCGGCATGCGGGCGAGCGTGTACAACGCGTTCCCGATTGAAGGCTGCCGTGCGCTGGTGGAGTTCATGAAGAAGTTCGAGATGGAGCATCGGAAGCGGTAATCGCGATGGGGAGAATTGGCGGGGCATGCAGAAACGGCCCGACTCAATCCGCTCGGCGTGCAACCACGAGGTTCGGGGTGATCCCGCGTTCCGGATCGCGGCGATTTATGCCTGCGTGGGGGCGCTGTGGATTCTGACGGGAGGCTGGATTGTCGAGCAACTGGCGACCTCCCCGGCGGCGCTGGCGCGGATGGAGAGTTACAAGGGTTACTTCTACATCGCCGCGACGGCGGTGCTGCTGTATGTGCTGGTGGCGCGGCTGATGCGGCGGATCCGGGCGCACGAAGCGGAGTTGCGTGAAGCGGCCGAGCGTGAGCGGCTGTTGCTGGACGAGCTTGACCATCGCGTGAAGAACTCGATGGCGGGGCTGCTGTCGATGATCGACTTGTGCCGTGATGAGTACACCGACCTGAAGGGGTTTGCGACGGCGATCCGCCGGCGTGTGCAGGGCATGTCGGATGTCCACAATCTGCTGGCGGAGGGTCACTGGTCGGCGATCGACCTGCACCGGCTGCTTGGGATCATGCGTCCGCCGGATGCGCCGGGCCGGGTGACGGTTGAGGGTCCGCCGATCCGGGTGCCGCCGCGCCAGGCGACGGCCCTGGGGATGATCATCCAGGAGCTGATGAGCAACGCGCTGAAGCACGGTGCGCTGGGCGCGCACGACGGATCATTGCGGGTGTCTTGGAGTGTGATGGGGCCGCCGGGGTCCGAGCAGGTGCTGAGCCTGAACTGGGACGAGACGATGCCGTTGCCGGTAACGTCGGAAGTGACACCGGGGCTGGGGACGCGGCTGATCCGCGGCTTTGCGAAGTCGGAGCTGCGGGGCAATGTGGATCTTGAGTACCCGCAGACCGGTGCTCGACACCGGCTGCGGATGCGGCTGGACGAGGATCTTCCGAGCGCGGCCTGAGGCCTGGCTTGGGGCGGCATCCCCCATTGCGGTGAAGTGAAAAAACTGACTCATGGAGTGACCGATAACCACCGATGACGTCGGGATAGGGATCCCTGTTGCGTGTCATCGTGTGGAGGTTCGTGTGAAACGACAGGCCTGGCTCTTGCGTGTTGTCGGTGTGCTGTGTGTGCTTTTTTGCACCGGGCATGTCGCGTTGGCGGAGGAGCAGGCGTCGCTCCGCGTGTTGATGCTGCAGTCGCACGGGCCGGCTTCGAATCACGGCATGTGGCAGGCCGAGAGTGCTCGCGAGGTGGTCAAGGATCGCTTCGGTTCGGCGGTCACGATCCTGGATGAGTACATGCAGATGGGGATTCGTCGGGACGCCGAGTACAAGCAGTCGTGGTTTGAGTTCTTGAAAGGGAAGTACAAGGATTGTCACTTTGACGCGACTGTGCTGATCGACAGTGCCGCGGTTGAGTTCTGGACCGAGTACGGACAGCGCATCGCGCCCGATGTGCCGATGGTTTTCTGCGGGTTGATGCACTCGGTAGAGGCGGTTGAGCAGCCGGACAGGATGATGACGGGCGTGATGGAACGGCTGGATATTGCCGGGACGCTTCGGCTGATTCGGCAGATGGCGCCCGAACGCGATCATCTGGTGGTCTCGGTGGCATCGACGGGCTTCGGCCCGATGCTGCGTGAGCAGGCGTTCGCGGCGCTGGCTCAGTACCCGGAGCTGGACGTCAAGTTTGTGGAGACTCCGACGCTCCATGATCTGTTCACGTTGACCGAAGCGGATGCGGCTCGGACGGCGGTGCTGTACTTCTCGGGCTGGGCGCAAGCTGCTGACGGATCGAGGGTGAACATCTGCCCGGCGATGAATGAGCGTGGACGCGTGCCGGTGTTTGCCTGCTATGAATCGGATGTTTGGGGAGGCGCGGTGGGCGGGAATGTCGTGCGGCCGTTGCTGATGGGGCGCCGCGCGGGCGAGATGGTGGTGCGGGTGCTGGAGGGTGAGCACCCTTCCTCGATTCCGATCACTGACGGTGGGGTTTCGCAGCCAGTGGTGGCGTGGAATGAGATTCGGAAGTGGGGAGTGGGGGAGAGCCAGTTGCCGGAGGGCACGGTCATTCTCGGTCGGCCTGAGGGATGGGCGGCGCATCACGCGGATGAACTGCGGATCGCTGCGATCGCGGGGCTGGTCGTGCTGGTTTCGACGCCGTGGGCGATCGTGGTGATTGTTTCCAGGAACAATCGTCTGCGTCGGGACGCGGAGGCCGCGCACCAGGCAAGCGAGAGTTACCTGGCGAGCATCGCCGAATCGCTGCCGGGGATGGTGTACCGCGCGGTGGTGACTCCCGACGGGATGGTGCGATATCCATACCAGAGCGGTCGGGCGCAGGAGATCTACGGCACGGTGCCCGAGGCGATGAAGCCCGTGGGGCGCATCGGCGAGTTTTGTCCGCCGGAGGATGGAGAGCGGCTGCGGGCGCTTGTGCGGCGGTGCACCGAGACGCTTGAGCCATTCGACATCCAGTACCGGATCATTGCGAACGATGGCACCGAGCGGTGGGTGCACGGGCTTGCGAAAGCCACGCGGCTGCCGAACGGAGACACGGTGTTCGACGGGATCGTGCTGGACATCACCCGGCAGAAGCATGCCGAGCAGGCGCTGCAGGAGAGCAGGGAGCGCCTGGAGGCGATTACGCGGAATCTGCCGGGGATCGTGTACCGCCACGTGGTGACCAAGGACATGATGGTGCATTACCCCTATCTCAGCCAGGGTCGGCAGGCGGTGACCATGTCCGGCGTCATCGAGACCAAGCCGTTCTCGCGGCTGGGCGAGTTCCTTCCCCCGGCCGAGCGACACCGGTTGCAGGCGGAGACGCTGCGGTGCATCGAGACGCTCGATCCATTCGATATACAGCTGCGCACTCCCACGCCAGAGGGCGAGGAGCGGTGGATGCACTTCGCGGCGACGGTGACCCGGCTGCCCAACGGCGATACCGCGTTCGACGGGATCGGCCTGGACATGACGGACAAGAAACGGAGCGAGCGGGCGCTGCAGGAGAGCGAGAAGCGGTACTACACGTTGTACGACTCGAACCCGCTGCCGGTGATCGTTCTCGAGGCGAGTTCGCTGCAGGTGCTCGACGTGAACTCCGCGGCGGAGATGCAGTACGGTTACACGCGCGAGGAGTTCACGCAGCTCACGATGGGCGACATTCTGCCGGCCGGTGACGCCGACCGACTGCGCGGGATGGTGCATCTGCCCGAGTCCGGGGTGCCGTACACGGGAACGAACTGGCGGCACTGCCGTCGGGACGGGACGGAGTTTGATGTTTTGGAGCGTTCGCACGCGGTCCGGCTGGGCGACATGGACGTGCGGGTGTCGATCATTCAGGATGTCACCGAAATTCGCAGGGCCGAGGCGGCTCGACGCCAGAGCGAGGAGCGGTTCCGCCAAATTGCCGAGAGTATTCGAGAAGTGTTCTGGCTCACGTCGTCGGAGGACATGCGCGTGCTGTATGTCAGCCCGGCGTTCGAGCAGGTCTGGGGCATCCCGTGCGACGAGGTGTACCGCTCGACCGACACGCTGGTGAACAGTATTCATCCGGAGGATCGGGAGAGATTTGTCCAGGCGCAGATTGGTCGATGCGGCGACGGGGAGATCGAGTACCGCATTGTGCGGCCGGATGGATCGGTTCGCTGGATCCACGATCGAGGATTTCCGGTGTACGACGACCGGGGGGACTGCATCCGCGTGGCGGGCATCGCGGAGGACATCACGGAGCGCAAGGCGACGGAGCACCAGCTTGCGCAGGGGCGGGCGCAGCTTGAGTCGTTCATTGTGAACACGCCCGCGGCGGTGGCGATGTTCGACCGGCATGTCCGCTACATCCAGACGAGCAAGCGGTGGCGCGACGATTACGGGCTGCGCGATCAGGAACTGCTTGGAAAGAGCCATTACGACGTTTTTCCAGAGATCGGCGAGCAATGGAAAAAGGTCCACCGGCGGTGTCTTGCGGGACACGTCGAGCAGTGCGCGGAGGACTTGTTTGTTCGGGCCGATGGAACGGAGCAGTGGCTCCGGTGGGAGGTGCGGCCTTGGTACACAAGTGATGGGGATATCGGCGGCATTCTGATGCTGACCGAGGACATCACCGCGCGGCGGGCGGCGGAAGCCAGCCTCCGAAAGTACGCGGAGACGCAGAGAATGCTGCTGCGTGAGTTGGATCACCGCGTGAGGAATGCGATGGCGGGGCTGCTGGCGATGATCGACATCTCCGCTCCGACTTACAGTTCGAAGGAAGAGTTCGCGAGCGCCGTACGGAGACGCGTGAGGGCGATGGCGGATGTCCACTCGATGCTGTCAGAGAGCCGTTGGATGCCGGTCGATCTGCGGCGGCTGGCGCTGTCGCTGGCTCCGCCGGATGCCGAAGGGCGGGTTGAACTGATCGGGCCGAGCGTGAGCGTGCCGCCGCGGCAGGCGACGGCATTGGGGATGATCATCCAGGAATTGATGTCGAACGCGACCAAGTACGGCGCGCTCCGGCAGCAGGGGGGCGTGGTGCAGGTGGAGTGGAAGGTGCTCGGACGCGACCGCAACGGCGGGAGCATGGTGCATCTGTCGTGGCGTGAGCGTTGCCCGAACGGGTGCGTGATCGAAGGGAAGCCGGGGCTGGGGACAAGCCTGGTTCGCGGCTTTGCGCGGTCGGAACTGCGGGGTTCGGTCGCGATGCGGTTTTCTCCGCACGGCGTCGAGCACGACTTCAGCATCACGTTCGATGATTCAACCGAGCTGGATACGTCGCCGAAGCTGGCGGCGTGAGGGGCTTGAAATGAAAGACGCCCGTCGGGCTTATTGACCCGGCGGGCGGCGTGCGGCATGTGGTGGGTTGGCGCCGGCCCCGGGTTTCCCCGTTCGCGGGCGCCTGCCGCAGGAGGTGGTGGTAATCGTCCGACCCGCCGGTTGGCGGATCGGACGGTAGTTGAGCCGTGCTCCGAGGTGTCGCACGCGTTCGGGCGCCACGCAGCGAGGGGATGATCAGTCCCGCGGCTGCTCACGACGTTCGCCGCATCCTTGCGGCCGAACCGACGCCCGTTCGACGAGTGACGGAGACGAGTCCTTTCGTCCCCTTCCTGACAGGCACTCCATGCCCGGCGTCGGATACTCACACACGTGCATCCGTCGCGGGCTGACTCAACGAGATTGTGCAATCGAGGGTTCGTCGTCTTGGCGCTGCGTCATCGTCCGGGCGCATCCATGCGTACGGGCGGCTGTCGCGTCGCCGAGTGCGGCGGCCATCGGCTGCAATTCGAGCGGCGTCGTTCCCGACAGCGCCCGCGACTTCTCTCACCTCCGGCCTATGCCGAGGGTTGCCCGCCCGAACGCTTGGCCGAGATGCGAGAGAGCAACCCGGGGAGCTGGGCGAGGCGCTGCTGCTTGCTGGCGAGCCATTCGGCCCGCGAGCGGATTTCGAGTCGATCGCCGGCGCCGACCAGGACCACTTCGGTTGGCATGCCCACTGAGGCGAGCATGTCTTCCGGGAGGCGGACACGTCCGGCCGAGTCGATCTCGAGTTCGGCCGAGAGGCCGAAGAGGCTGGCCTGGAGTTCCGCTTCGTCCTCGTCGGGCGTCAGCGTGAGGGGACGGGAGGCGGCTCGGGCGTGGAAGTCGGTCTGGGTGTAGAGCCGGATGAGTCCTTGACGCCAGGGGACGGCGTACCAGGAGGTGCCGTCCTGTTCGGCGTTCCATCGCTGCCGAATGTCGGCGGGGATGGAAAGCCGATGCTTGGCGTCGATCGTGTGCTCGTATTGACCGGTGAAGAGCACTCATCAGGACTCCGGCGTGGTGTCCGAGCGGGAGGCCCGAAAACTATCCCACTTCATCCCACTTTGCAACACTTCGCCGTCCTTTCCACACACGGTCCCCAGCTTTTGCTCCATTCCCTCGTTCCACATGGCCAGACGGGGTGATGGACTGCCCACCCTAAAGGACTAGCATCCACCCAATGCCGACCGCCTCACCACACAACAGGATGGGTTGGGACTACCGCGAGATGGCCCACCGGTTGGGGTCGCCCCCAATTGCGATCTTCGACATGCACTCGCACATCGGCGGGCGGGGCGCATGGAGGATCTACAAAGAGGTGCGAGAGCTCTTTGGGGTGACGGCGACGGCGTCGATGTCACAGTTGGCGGAAGCGGACGGGTTGCTCGATGAGTTCGGCGATTCGATCCGGTTCATCGCGATGCCCGAGTTCATGAACAAGGACCGCGCGTACGCGCATGGTCCGGGCTACATCGATGTCATCACGCGCTGGCATCGGCATGGCGCACGGATCGTGAAGTTCTGGGTGGCGCCGCGCGGGCGCGACCTGGGGCGCGAATCGGGTGATGCGAACATTCTCACGCTGACGAACCCGTGGCGCTTCGCGCAGATGGACCATGCGGCGTCGCTCGGGATGGCGTTCATGGTGCACGTGGCGGACCCGGACACGTGGTTCAGAACGAAGTACAGCGACCCCGCGATGTACGGCACCAAGGCATCGCACTACGAGCCGCTCGAAGCGTTGCTGGAGCGATACCGGGCGGTGCCGTGGATCCTTGCGCATATGGGGGGCTGGCCGGAGGACCTCGCGTTTCTCAGCGGATTGCTCGAGCGGCATGCGAACGCGAGCCTGGATACGTCGGCGACGAAGTGGATCGTGCGGGAAGTGAGCGGTCATGAGCCGGAGGCGGTGCGGGCGTTCGTGAAGAAGTGGCGCGGAAGGCTGATGTTCGGCTCTGACATCGTGACGACGGATCGCCACCTGACGCCGGACAAAAGCGGCGGGCCTGCTCCCATGGGGGACTTGGCGTCGAGCCCGGCGGAGGCTTTTGAGCTGTATGCGAGCCGCTATTGGGCGCTGCGGACGCTGTGGGAAACGGGTTACGACGGGGAGAGTTCAATCGCGGATCCGGACCTGATGATGGTGGATCCGACGAAGTACAACGCGATGTCGGCGCCGCGGCTGCGCGGGGTATCGCTGGATCGTGAGGATCTGGAATGGCTGTACCGGCGCGCTGCGGAGGCGTGGTGGGCGCGGATGCCTGTGTCAGCGTGAGGTACCGGTGGCGACGATGCGGCTCATCGCGTCGCGGATGCGTGCGGCGAGTTCTTCATTGCGCTGCGCCGAGACGGAGCCGGTGAACACGGCGTGGCCGAGCTGATCAACGAAGCCGGGCGACGACGTGATGAGTTGAAGGGTCGCGTCGCGGATGGGGCCGCCGAAACTCTTGGCGCGTTCGGGGTTTGAGGAGGTCAGCAGGAAGCCGCCTCCGGAATAGACGCCGAAGGAATCGCCGGTGAGGACGAGCCAGGAGAGCGTGGCGTTGGTCGCGTCGTAAGAGATGGGCGTCTTGCCCGCTTTGGGAATCAGGAAGACGTGGATGTGGGCGACGACGCCCGAGGGGCCGGGCACGGCCAGGGGGGCTGCACCATCAGCGAAGGCCTCGGCGGGGAGGTCGGTGAGGTAGATGTCGGCGGTGTTCCGGTCGGTGGACGAGTAGACGATCGTGGTGAACTGAGGGCTGAGGGCGGCAGCGGTTTCGCGGGAAATCAGACCGAGCTTGCTGCTGGAGGAGCCGCCACCGCCAGCGCACCCGATCATGGGGGTCACGAGCAGCGAGGTGATGAGTGCGAGGGTCAGAATGCCGAATGTGTGCCGCAGGTTGGCGGTCCGTGCCTTGGTCATGGCCCCATGCTAATGCAGTCGGGGCGGCGGAACTGGAAGGGGGCTCGGGCGTCATAGGATTTGGGGTCCGATTGACGTGGTTCTGGGAGGCATCGATGGCGCTCGCTTGTCTCAAACGAAAGCTGGTTCTGGGGCTGGTGGTGCTGATCGGCGGCTTGGATTGTGCCGTGACCATGGATGCCTCAGCCGGGGTTCGCATTGGTGGGGGCGGGGTCCGCATCGGAGGCGGTGGCGCTCGCGTCGGTGGCGGCGGGGTCCGGCTGTCGGGCCCGCGACCCAACCAGCGTTTGACCTACCCGAGCTCTCGTCCCATTTGCCCGCCTTACGGCTGGGGGTATCCGTGCTTTGGGTACGGCGCGTATGGATGGCCTTACTGGTGGTACACCGGGAACGACACGTATCGGGGCCCGCCGCTGATTGAGATTGTGCGTCGGGTGGACCCGGCGGCTGCGGGGACGGAAGGGATGCCTTTGCCGCCGCCGCCCGACGAGGGGCTGGTGGCGCTGGTCAGCCGTGACTATGCGCGGGCGGTGGTGATCTACGCGCAGCGGTTTGCGGATGAGTCCAAGGCGTCGGATCGTCGGCTGATGGCGCTTTCGCTGGTGGCGGCGCGGCGATATGAAGAAGGCGCGAAGGCGATGCGGGAGGCGTACGACGCCGAGCCG
>JBGSZV010000213.1:0-3987 GCA_041750235.1 Phycisphaerales bacterium | reverse complement strand
CTCGGCGGCGCTGGGCGCTTCGGCGCAGACGCCGGTCGGCGCTCCGGTGACCGTGACGCTGGCATCGTTTGACGATGGTCTGCCGGCTCCGCCCGCGCTGACGTACAGCGTGGTGTCGCTGCCCTCGCAGGGCACGATCAGCGACCCGGTGCTGGGCGCGATTACGCTGGGTTCGCTGCCGTTCGCGCTCTCGGGGGACACGGTGGATTACACGCCGCCGGCGTTCTTCCAGGGTCAGACTTCGTTTGATTACAACGTGAACGACGGCGGCACGCCTCCGGACGGCGGCGAGTCGAATGTGGCCGCGGCGACGATCACGGTGGGTGGTCCGCAGGTGGTGTACGAGTTCCTGGTGGACGACACGGACCCGGGCTGGACGGGCACGGCCTTGGGTGAGTGGGCGTTCGGTCAGCCGACGGGCGGCGGTTCTTCGGGTCGTCTGGACCCGACGAGCGGGTTCACGGGGTTGAACGTGCTGGGCTACAACCTGGCGGGTCACTACACCAACAGCCTGTCGCCGATCCGGTACATCACATCCGGCGCGATCGATTGCACGGATATGACCCAGGTGAGCGTCGAGTTCCGGCGCTGGCTGGGCATCGAGAGTGCGACGTTTGACCATGCGGATGTGCAGGTCAGCAACAACGGGACGACGTGGACGACCGTCTGGACGCACACGGGCGGCTCGCAGAATGAGATGACGTGGACGCTCGTGAACTACGACATTTCCGCGGTTGCCGACAATCAGGCGACGGTGTATCTGCGCTGGGGCATGGGCACGACGGATACGTCGGTGACGTACCACGGCTGGAACATCGACGACATCCGCATCAAGGCGCTGGTGCCGATCATCCCGCCGCCGGCGTGTGCCGCGGACGCGAACGGCGACAACGTGGTTGATGCGGCGGACCTGTCGGTGCTGCTGTCGAACTTTGGTCAGCCCGCGAGCGGGCCGGGCCAGGGCGACTTCAACAACGACGGGCTGTGCAACAGCGCTGACCTGTCGGTGCTGCTGGGCACGTTCGGCGTGCCGTGCGTGTAAGGACGGGATTCACCAAGTGATTTCATCAGGCCCTGGGAGTGATCCCGGGGCCTGTTTCTTTTTGGCGGCCATAGGCGCTTAGACTGTCCGCGGGGCGGAGCGGAGGCGTGCATGCTGTCGAAGTGGCGATGGAGACTGCTGGAGTTCTCACGGCTGCTGTGGGTGCGCGCGACGCTTTTTGGCGTGATGGGCGGTGCGGCGGCGCTTGTGGCCCTCTTGATCGATGACATCGCTTTTTTTCAAGGCATGCCGCCGATTGGTGCGGATGCGGTCGAGCACATCTTGAGCATACTGGCCTCGAGCATGCTCGCGGTGACGACGTTTTCGCTCGGCGTGCTGGTCTCGGCGTACTCTTCGGTGAGCGGCGGTGCGACGCCGCGGGCGACGCGGCTGCTGATGCAAGACTCGGTGTCGCAGAATGCGCTCGCGACCTTTCTGGGGTCGTTTCTCTACAGCATGGTCGGGATCGTCGCGCTGAGCTCGGGGGCGTACGGTGAGCGTGGGCGGTCGGTGCTGTTTTTCCTGACGCTGCTGGTGATCTTGCTGATCGTGCTGACGCTGCTGCGATGGATCGCCTATCTAAACCAGCTTGGTCGGCTGGGAGAGACGACGACGCGGGTGGAGTCGGCCGCGGAGCAGGCGCTTGAGCGGAGGGCGGAGCTGCCGGCGCTTGGCTGCCGTCCGCTGACGGACGCGCGAGAGCAGATCCCCGAGCGGGCGGCGGCGATATCGCACCCCGAGGTGGGGTATGTCGAGCACATTGATCTGGCGCAGCTGCAGGACCTGGCGTCGAAGGCGGACCATGATTTCTACATCACGGCTTTACCCGGGGCGTTCATCCATCCCGCGCGTTCGATCGGGTATTTCGCGGGTGAGCTGGACGATCGCGTGCTGGAGGCGGTGCGGGGCGCCTTTTCGGTCAAGGCGCAGCGGACCTTTGATCAGGATCCTCGGTTCGGGCTGGTGGTGCTGGCGGAGATTGCTTCGCGAGCGCTCTCGCCCGCGGTGAACGATCCGGGGACGGCGATCGACATCATCGGACGGCTGGTGCGACTTCTGGTGAAGTTCAATGCGCGGTGTGAAATGGAGCGGCAATCGAGCGGCGTTACGCTGAAATACGATCGACTCTGGGCCTCGCCGCTGGAACTGAGCGATCTGCTGGAGGACGCTTTCACGCCGATCGCCCGCGACGGGGCTTCGCTGGTCGAGGTGCACATTCGCCTCATGAAGGCCTACGAGGCGCTCTATCACCTGCTGGGGACGACGGCGCGGGAGACTGTCTCGCGGCACGCACGCGTAACGCTTGAGCGCGCGGAGGCGGCGCTGAGTATCGAGGCCGACAAAGTGCGCTTGCGACAGGTGGCGCAGCGGCTGCTGTCGCGTGCGGAGGGGGTTGAGGAGTCTCAGGAGTAGACGGGTTCGTTGCCGGGGCGCCACTTGATGTTGCAGCCGATGCTGGGTTTCTGGTCGGTGGGGATGGGTTTGTTGGCGGCGAGTGATTGGAGGGCGGCGCGGAGGTCGTGGCCGGTGACGGGGATGTCGTTGCCGGGGCGGGCGTCGTCGAGCTGGCCTCGGTAGACGAGGCGGTTGGATTTGTCGTAGAGGAAGAAGTCGGGGGTGCAGGCGGCGTCGTAGCTGCGTGCGACTTGCTGGGATTCGTCGTGGAGGTAGGGGAAGGTGTAGCCGGCGCTGTGGGCTTCGGCGCGCATCTTGTCGGGGGCGTCGTCGGGGTAGGCGGCGGCATCGTTGGAGCTGATGGCGACCACGCCGATGCCGAGGGACTGGGCGTCCTTACCGATCTGCGCGAGCTGGGCGCGGATGTGTTTGACGAAGGGGCAGTGGTTGCAGATGAACATGACAAGGAGGCCGTGGGGGCCGGCGGCGGTGTCTCGGGTGATGGAGCGGCCGGAGACGGTGTCGGGGAGGTTGAAGTCGGGGGCCGGGGCGCCGAGGGCGGTCATGCGGGAGGGTGTTCTGGCCATGGTTCACTCGGGGATGGGGTGAAAGTTGCGCGTTCCTTATCCACAGAAGAGTCCCACGGCGGGGCGCCCAAGTTGCCGCAGTCGATCCAAGTTATCATGACGCACGCGGCCAAGGATCGGCCGTGAACCGATGTGTTTGGATGCCAGGCGTTTCAACGTCGGGCAGGGGTCAAGGAGACGACCGATGTCTCAGCGGACAGGAACGTCCTTCGGGACGGGCGTGCGGCCATCGCCTCTGGGTGTTGGCGCTTCCATGAACAAGCCGGCGGGCGATGCGGAGGGCACGTGCGTGAGCACGGATGTCCGCGATGCGCTGCGCGCGGCGGTGCTGCACGATCTGACGCCGGTGGAACGGCTGATGGTGGTGCTGTGGTATGTCGAGCGGATGAGCATCGCGGAGATCGCGATCACGCTGGACATGACCGAGCTGCAGGTCGCTCGGACGCACGGGCTGGTGGTGGCGAAGTTGCGCCAGCAGCTCGAGGTTGTGTAAGACGATCATCAGTTGGTTGAAGCGGCGGCGCGCGGCGCGGTGAAGTCCACGGTGACGTGGGTTCCGGCTGGGTGCTTGTCGGGATTGGGGAGTTCGACGCGGACGAGGCGGGTGTCGCTTCGGGCGTCGGCGACCTGCGCGACGTAGACGATGGTTCCCTGAAGGGGCGTTGATTCGGTGGAGTCGGCGGTGCGGGCGCGGATCCATGCAGGGGCGCCGGGTTTGAGGGTGAGGCTGTCGAGGGTGGGGACGTAGGCGTCGATCACGAGTGGATCGGCGGCGACGAGTCGCAGCACGGGCTTGAGGGTTTCGACGGTTTCGCCTTCGGAGACGATCACCTCTTCGATGGTGCCGTCGATGCGCGCTTCGAGCGAGTAGGCGTCGTGGGCGATCCGGGCGGCGGCGAGCTGGAGCTTGGCCTGTTCGGCGGCTTCGACGGCCTGGGCGCGGCGGAGCGCGGCGAGTCGGGT
>JBGSZV010000212.1:0-8458 GCA_041750235.1 Phycisphaerales bacterium | reverse complement strand
GTGAAGATTTCCTTGGGGGCGACGCCGCTGGTGTGGTAGGCGACGATCCTCGCGATCGGCTTGATGCCGAGCTTCTCGGCCATGGCGGCGCTGGCGACGGCGAGGGCGGCGCCGCCGTCGGAGATCTGGCTTGAGTTGCCGGCGGTGATGAAATCGTGGCCGGGGACGGTGCGGAGCTTGGCCAGGGCGTCGGCGGTGGATTCTGCGCGGATGCCTTCGTCGGCAGAAACGCCCGGGGACTTCTTGTCGAAGCACTGCTCGCCGGTGATGGCGACGATCTCGTTCTTGAACCAGCCCTGCTTGGTGGCTTCGGCGGCGCGCTGGTGGGACTGGGCGCTGAAGCGGTCCTGTTCGGCGCGGGAGACTTCGTACTTCTTGGCGGTGTAGTCGGCGGAGTTGGTCATGCCGCAGTTCTCGAAGGGACAGAACAGGCCGTCGTGGGCCATGTGGTCCTCGAACTGGGCGGGGCCGAACTTCACGCCTTCGCGGAGCTTGGCGTAGTGGGGGGCGGCGGTCATGTTCTCGAATCCGCCGGCGATGACGAGCGAAGCGTCACCGGCGCGGATGGCCTGCGCGGCGAGCATGACGGCCTGAAGTCCGCTGCCGCAGACTTTATTAATGGTCTGGGCGCACTGGGTGTCGGGGAGTCCGGCCTTGAGGGCGGCCTGGCGTGCGGGGTTCTGGCCGAGTGAGGCCTGAAGGACGTTGCCCATGATGACGTCGTCGATCTGTCCCGCAGCGCCGGCGGTCTTGAGGGCGGGGTTCTCGGCGAAGATTGCCTGGATGGCGTAGGACCCGAGGAGCGGAGCGTGCACCTTTGAGAGGCCCCCGAAGAAGCGTCCGATGGGGGTCCGCTTGGCGGCGAGGATGACGGGGACGTTGGCGGGGGTGCTGGACATGGGAGTGCTCCAAGGGCGGTTTTGTGCGATTGAGTTACAGATTTCGCAGATGCACTACGGGGGAAGTTTACGCTTGGGAGCGGGTGGTGGGCAATGGGCTCGGGAGCGAGGGTTGGGCATTGGTCAACGGGCAACGGGGTAGGCGAATCTGCTTGATGAGGGGGGTTTCACGGGCTTTGGATGCGTGGGGGTCCTAGAACAGGTTCGCATGGGACCACCGCAGACATTGGACCGGATGCCGGAATGGGTTGATTCGGCGTGGATGGGGGTGGCAGTCATCCTCGGGGCGGCGGGCGTGGGGTGGGTGGTTCAGGCGGCGGTAATGGCGGTGGTGCGGCGGCTGGCCAAGCGGCACGGCGGGCCGATTGCGAACTCACTGGCGAAACGGGCGTCGGGGCCGATGGCGGTGGCGCTCCCTCTGCTCGTCATGCAGATCGCGTTGCCGAGCGTGAACATCAGCGGAGGCGTACGCGAGACGCTGCAGCGCGTGCTGAGCATGGGGCTGATCGGCGCGGCGGCGTGGTTCGCGATCGCGGCCGTGCTGGTGTTTCAGGATTCGATTCTGGCGCGGCATCGCATCGATGTGGCGGACAACCTGCAGGCGCGGAAGATTCACACGCAGGTGCGGGTGCTTGCCAAGTCGTTGACGATCGTGATCGGCATCGCGGGCGCGGCGGCGGCGCTGATGACGATTCCGGCGGTGAAGCAGGTGGGGGCGAGTCTGCTGGCGTCGGCGGGCATCGCGGGGATCGCGGTGGGTTTAGCAGCGCGGCCGGTGATCTCGAATCTGATTGCGGGGTTTCAGCTTGCGTTCACGGAGCCGGTGCGGATCGATGATGTGCTGATTGTGAACGGCGAGTTCGGGCGGGTGGAAGAGATCACGCCGACGTACATCGTGCTCAAGATCTGGGATGAACGCCGGATGATCGTGCCGCTCACGTACTTCATCGAGCAGCCGTTTGAGAACTGGACGCGGAACTCTTCGAACCTGATTGGGTCGGTGTTCGTGTGGGTGGATTATGAGGCGCCGATCGGGGAACTGCGGAAGGAGTTGACGCGGATCCTGGAGGCGAGCGAACTGTGGGACCGGCGGGTGAATAATCTTGTGGTGACAGAGGCGGGGGCGGACTCGCTTCAAGTGCGGGCGCTGGTGAGCGCCGGGAGCGCCAGCGCGGCGTGGGATCTTCGGTGCGAGGTGCGCGAGAAGCTGGTGAGCTTCCTGCAACGCGAGCATCCGGAGGGGCTGCCGCGGACGCGGGCGGAAGTGGAACGCGTGAGACGCGAGACGGTAAAAGCTGCATGAGCGATTCGCATTCGGGGGGTGGGGCGGAGGAGTCGTTCACGCTGGCGGCGGACGGCCTGTCGCGCGAGGTGGGGGCGGTTGAAGTTGCGGAGAAGGTGATCGCGCCGGCGAGCGTGGGGAAGCGGGTGTATCTCGCGGTTGAGATGGTGGTGATGTTCGTGGTGATCCCGACGCTGTATTGGCAGAAGGTGATCCCGCTGCCGTTGATCGCGGGGATCACGGTGTTCGCGCTCTTGTGCCTGGGGCTGCTGCTGACGGACAAGACGTTTGACCGGCGGAGCTTGTGGCGGTGGGAGGGGATGCGGCGGGAGTGGAAGCGGATTGTTTTGCAGTGGATGGTGGCGGGGACGTTTCTGGCGCTGGGGACGTGGCTGTATGCGCCGGAGCGGTTGTTTGCGTTCATGCTCGCGCGGCCGCAGGTGTTCATCTTCGTGATGCTCGCGTACCCGGTGTTCAGCGTGTACGGACAGGAGCTGATCTACCGGGTGTTCTTCTTTCACCGGTATGAGCGGCTCTTGACGCGCGGGTGGATGCGGGTGGCGCTGAGCGCGCTGTTCTTCGGGTACGTGCACATCATGTTCTCGGCGAACCCGTGGATCAGCGTGGTGCTGTCGGGCTTGGGGGGCATCTTGTTCGCGTGGACGTACGAGCGGACGCGGTCGTGCGCGGCGGCGGGGTTTGAGCACTCGCTGTACGGCGACACGATCTGGACGGTGGGGCTGGGGACGTTCTTCTATGCGGGGCCGGTCAGGTAACGCGGTGCGCAGTGCGCGATGCGCTGTGCGCCTGATTTGTGCCGCATTCGGGGCAGGTTGTGGTGGGGAGGTTGCGGAGGTCGTAGTTGCAGGTGGGGCAGCGGTGGTGTTTGGTGCGGAGGTGTCCTCGAATCTGACGGGCGAAGCGCGGGATGAAGGGTAATGACCACAGCGCTGCGTAGAACAGCGTATTGATCAGAATGCCGGGCCAGATGGGGCGGAGGGGCAGCGCGCGGATGTTGGCGATGCTGGTGGAGCGGGAGTCGGGTTTGAGTTCGATGGCGCCGGTGAGGAGCCAGTTTTTTCCCTGGGGAGTCAACCGCGCGCCTCGGCTCGCAGTCCAATGGAGGCAACGCAGAGGCCAGCCATATGCAGCTTCGAGTTGTATGTTGGTTCCGGGAGATGTTGCAGTCTGAGAGCGGAATTCAGAGAAGCGGCCCCAACTCACGGATGCCTGCGGAGATGGAGTCTTTGTCACTCCCAAATCACGTGCATACTGCCAGATCGGATTGCCCAAAGGGTTGGCGAAGTTCGGCACACGCTGGATGCAATAGCGATGGCTTCCGTGCGATTGGAGGATTGCGATCCAGTCGTGAAAGCCCGATCGATCATTCTTTCCGCCTGCGATGCGCAGGGTGGTATAGGTGTGTGCGCGAAATGGAATCGAAGCCAATAACCACGAGATTCCGAGGGTTGTGCAGAAGCCAAGCAGCGCGACGGCGGCAAGACGCAAGATCAGCCTTCGTGCACGGGAAGCGACAGGGTTCATCGCAATGTGATGGTACGTCGGTACGCCGAACCTTCCGGGGTCGAGTTGATTGGGGGAATCGGTTTGCGGGGGTGGCGGTCGCGTTGCGACCTTTGCCCCCGGCTATGGGATGGCGGGCTTTCAGCCCGCTCTCGAGACGGGCGCAGGGCGGACTGCATGAGGATTTGGCTGGAGATTCGGCGGCGTTTGTTGCGGGTGAGGGATTGGCCGGGTTTCGTTACGCTGTTCCTTCCCGCCGAGGTGTCGGACGGGCCCTTTTCCCACCCTCCACGAGAGAGCAGTTTCGCCATGGGCACCACGTACGTTGATCTTCCCCGGAACACGAATCAGGCGTTGGGTATCGGGCAGTTTGCCGTGGACTTCATGGCGGGGAAGCTGGGGGCGGGGCCTTCGGCGGCGGCGCTGGAGCGGGCGGAGCTGTTTCACACGGACTCGGTGTTCTGCGGGCTGTCGGCGCTGGCACTGCAGACCAACGCGCCGACGCTGCTGCGGGCGGAGGCTCTGGAGTACGCGGACGCCAAGGGGGCGTGCGTGTTCGGGTCGAAAGAGCGGGTGAAGGCGGAGAAGGCGGTGGTGGCCAACTCGTCGGCGGTGCGCGAGTGGGACTCCAACGGGACGAACTTCGGCTACCGGCCTGAACTGGGGCACACGGCGGGCGAGTTCGGGCACAACGACTTCTATCCGGTGGTGGTCGCGGCGTGTCAGCAGCGCGGCTTGGACGGCAAGACGGCCGTGCGGGCGATGCTGCTCTTGGATGAGATCCGCGGGCGGCTGGCGGAGGTGTTCAGCCTCAAGACGTACAAGATCGATCATGTCGTGCACGGGGCGATCGGGTCGGCGGCGACGTATGGCGCGCTGATGGGGGCGACGCCGGAGCAGATCGAGAGCGCGATCGGGATGGTGGTGGCGCACTACGTGCCGTGGCGGGCGATCCGCGCGGGAAAGCAGTTGTCGGACAGCAAGGGGGCGAGCGCGGCGATCAGTTCCGAAGCGGCGGTGCTGTCGATGAAGCGGGCGATGAAGGGGTTCGTGGGTCCGAAGGACATCTTCCGGAACCCCGAGGCGATCTTCCGGTTCTTTGAGCCGACCACGGAAGGCAAAGAACGCTGGAAGGAAAGCGGTGATTGTCCATTCGATCTGCGCTTGAGCCATTCGGGCGATGACTTTGCGGTGATGGGCATGCACTTCAAGCTGGGGCTGTACGAGCACCAGTCGGCGGGGGCGCTGCAGGGGGCGATCGACCTGATGGCGAACAACCCGGGGCTGCTGGCGGATGCGAACGGCGGCGCGATCAAGGGGATCACGATCACGGCGTACGAGCCGGCGTTCGGGATCATCGGCAACCCGATGAAGAAGGACCCCAAGACGCGGCAGTCGGCGGACCACTCGATGGCGTACATCGTTTCGACGCTGATCCGCAAGGCGCTGGAGTGGCGGGCCGAGAAGGGTTCATTGCCGAAGGGCGGCGGCGCGAATGATGAGATGTGGAAGGCGCTGATGTTGTCGCCGTACGACTACAAGGTGGATGAGTCGGCGATCTATCATCCGGTCGCGCGGGCGCTGATGCAGAAGATCGACTTCCGCCACGGCGGCGCGGAGTACGACGCGAAGTATCCGGATGGGATTCCGACGAGCATCCAGATCACGGATACGGCGGGCAAGACGCACGACTCGGGGCTGGTGATGTATCCGGGCGGGCATGCGCGGAACACGACGGCGAACCTGCGCGGGATCCTGGAGCACAAGTTCAAGCTGCTGGGATCGCTGGCGGTGGACGATGTGGGAGCGGCGGTGGCGAAGCTGAGCGGGCTGGAGAAGAAGAGTGCGGGGGATGTGGCTTCGTTGTACGAGATGAAGATTGTGCCGCGGCCGGGGTATGAGTGAGGGTCTTGAGTCTTGGGTCTTGAGTCTTGAGGCTGCGTGCCATGGCCAGCTCCGCTGGCCGTGCTCTGGCTTTGCCTACTCAGACTCGGGCTCGGCTCAAATCACTCGCGTGACTTTCGGGACACCGATCGGTAGTTCCATCGGGGACTTCCCCGCTGCGTACTGCGCCGCGCTTGACCAAGGCCAGTGCTCGGGCTCACTGCACAGGCCGCGCTTCACCGGATTGTTGTGGATGTACTGGATCATTGTCGCGAGAGCTTCACGATTCGTGACATTGCGGTCGAAACCGGGTCCCTTCTGCCAGTATTGAAAGACGATACGGTCATGGCGCACGGCTTTCAGAGAAGCGAGGCGATTGTCGTGTCGTCGTTCCATCCATTGGCGGATGTCGTAGGACGCCGGCTTCTTGATCGATTGCAGCAGCGAAGAGATGTCGTAATCTTCGTTCGGCGTGTGCACGATCAGGTGAAGGTGCTCGGGCATGAGAACGAAGGCGACGACGCTAAAGGCGTGCTTTGCGCACGCCGCCGCGATGTGGGAACCGACGATCGCCCTGACGGGGTCTTCGATCAGGAGAGGGCGACGGTCGTGGCAGGACCATGTGAGTTCATGGGCCTGGCCGGGGATGTTGAAATGCTGAACGGTTTTGCGGTGACGCGGTGGAGATTGGTCGTCGCCTGACATCCGAGAAAGTGTAGGAAAGACAGGAGCACGGCCAGCGGAGCTGGCCATGGCACGAGTCCGGAGGAGGAGAGGAGATAGGGCGGAGAGTGGGTTGGGAGGAGTGCTGTCAGACGCTTGAGGTGGTGTAGGAAAGACGGGAGCACGGCCAGCGGAGCTGGCCATGGCACAAAGGAAAAGACACAGAGATGTGTTACTCCTTCGCGGCGATCGGGAAGCTGACGGGGCTGATGTAGCCGTCCTTGTCGTAGGCGCGGACGCCGAAGAAGACGTTATCTTTGCTGATGGGGAGCGTGAGTTCGAGGGTGTTGCCGACGTCCTTGGAGTACTGCCAGTCGGGGGCGGTGGTTTCGCGCCAGACGACTTCGTAGCCGGCGGTGTCGGGTTCGGGGCTGGCGTCCCACTTGATGGTGGTGTCGGTGGTGAGGTTGGCAGTGATGATGCGCGCGTTGGGTGGGGTGCTGGGGGCGTTGGCGAGGTGGATGAGGGTGGCGGCGTTGAGGCGCGTGACGTTGGCGAGGTAGTCGTGGTCGATGTGGTCGGGGGTGTCGCCGTAGTTGATGCCGTTCTCGACGCGCGTGGTCTGGTGCTGGCGGTTGTAGTCCTCGCCGACGGTGGTGAAGCGGACGGCGGCGAAGCCGCGTTCGTTGAACGCCAGGTGGTCGCCGCCGCGGAGGAAGCGGTCGGTGCGGAAGACGAGCATGGGCTGGATGGCGGTCTTCTCCTTGCGCGCGACCTCGGCGATGTAGCGGGCGAGCTGGCGGCTGGGTGAGTCGCTTTCGGCCGCGAGGCGCTTGATCATTTCGAGTTCGAGGGTGCGCGGGCTGCTGGGGATGCCCTCAGAGAAGACGCGGATCATGGTGCGCGTGCGGATGGGTTTGCCGTCGGCGCCGATGGCGGTGGGGGAGGGGTCGCCGACGATGTCGTTGTTGAGGACGCCGCGGATGTCGTCGCCGCGGGTGGCGGCGGCTTCGGCGTGGAGGCGTGCGCCGAGGAGGCCCTGCTCTTCGCCAGCGGTGGCGAGGAAGACGATGGTGGAGTCGAGCTGGTGCTTCGCGAGGACGCGGGCGATCTCCATGACGGCGACCACGCCGCTGGCGTCATCGTTCGCGCCGGGGGCGTCGCCGACGGCATCGAGACGATCGGAGTTGATGGTGTCGTTGTGGCCGACGACGTAGTAGCGGCGCTGCGCGGCTTCGGGCATCGCGCCGGGGAGTGTGGCGACGACGTTGACGATCTTGGCGCCGTTGGGCAGACGATCGGTCGGGCCCTGATCGAAGGGTTCGAGTTCAACCTTCATGCGGCCGGTGCCCATGGCGTTGACGCGATTGAGTTCCTGCATGATCCACTGGCGCGAGGCTTCGATGCCGCGGGTGGGGTGCGCCGGGTCGCTGGCGGTGTGGCGGTTGCCGAAGGAGCAGAGGCGCTCCATGTAGGTGCGGCAACTGTCGGCGGAGATGGCGCTCGTGACTTGGGCGGGGAGAACTGGGGTTGGGCGGGGGTCGGCGGAGAGGAGGGTGAGCGCGACGGTGAGGAGGGGAGTGGGCATGGGGAAATAGTACGAAAGACGTAGAAGGGGAAGAGGAATCGGAGGGAACAGAGCCCTCACCGGCTCACAAAGCTTCGCCACCTCTCCCATCCTCAAGGCAGGATGGGGAGGAAGGGATCACGCCTTCGGCGTCAATCGCAGCATGAGGAGGAGGGGCCAGCCCAAGTGCTTTTCTGCGCGGGGTGCGATCTTGGCGAGGCTCTCGTCGGCGAGGTGTTCGGAGATGTGGTCGATGTGGAGTTTGGCGGCGACGGCGGCGGTGATGTAGTCGCTGAGCTGGTTGGGGACGCTCTCGGGGCGGGTTTCGATGCCGGTGGTGGGGTCGGTGAAGCGGGCCTGGACGCCCTTGAGCATCATCGCGGGGTGCATGCTGGAGATGATGATGCTGCCGTCGGCACTGCAGATGCGGCCGAGTTCGGTGAAGAGGCCGTTGAGGTCGGCGACGTGGTCGATGACGAGGGCGCAGAGGACGCGGTCGAAGGCGCGATCGGGGAGTGGGAGGGGTTTGGCGATGTCGTGCTCGATGAAGTTGACGCGGTCGGCGCCGGGTTTCTTGCGGGCCTGCTCGAGCATGCCGTGGGAGAAGTCGAGGGCGGTGACGCGTGCGCCGCGGGCGGC
>JBGSZV010000211.1:0-23648 GCA_041750235.1 Phycisphaerales bacterium | reverse complement strand
CCGCGCGCCGCGCCTTCCCCGCCTGGAGCAGCACGCCCGCCGCCGAGCGCAGCGCCCTGCTCCTCAAGCTCGCCGACCTCATCGAGAAGAACCTCGACGTCCTCGCCAAGGCCGAAGCCATCGACAACGGCAAGCCCATCGGCGTTGCCCGCACCGTCGACATCCCCCGCGTCGTCGCCAACTTCCGCTTTTTCGCCACCGCGATCCTGCACACTAGGAGCGAACTCCACGACGCCGACGGCAAGCACCTCAACTACACCCTCCGCAAACCCCGCGGCGTCGCCGGCCTCATCTCGCCGTGGAACCTCCCCCTCTACCTGCTCACGTGGAAAATCGCCCCCGCCATCGCCACCGGCAACACCTGCGTCGCCAAGCCCAGCGAAGTGACGCCCATGACCGCCTTCCTCTTCTCCAAGCTCGTCATCGAAGCGGGAATCCCGCCCGGCGTCATCAACATCGTCCACGGCCAGGGCCTCCGCACCGGCGCCGCCTTGGTCACCCACGTCGATGTCCCCACCATCTCCTTCACCGGCTCCACCGGCGTCGGCAAGTGGATCTCTGAGAACGCGGGCGCGCACCTCAAGCGCATCAGCCTCGAACTCGGCGGCAAGAACCCGCTCATCGTCTTTGAAGACGCCGATGTCGATGCCGCCGCGCTCCAGGCGCTGCGCGCCAGCATGAGCAATCAGGGTCAGATCTGTCTCTGCGGCAGCCGTATGCTCGTCCACAAGAGCATCCACGACCGCTTCGTCGCCGCACTCAACGAACGCATGCGATGGATCAAAGTGGGGGACCCGCTCGACGGCACAACCGAGTTCGGCGCGCTCGTCAGCGAAGCCCACCTCAAGAAAGTCGAGTCCTACGCCGAACTCGCCAAGAGCCAGGGCGCCAAGTTCATCTGCGGCGGCGCCCGCGTCCCCAAGGACAAGCTCCCCGACCGCTGCAAAGAGGGCTACTTCTTCTCGCCCACCTTGATCACCAACGTCCCCATGGGCTGCCGCATCCTCCACGAAGAAGTCTTCGGCCCCATCGCCACCGTCGAGTCCTTCGAAACCGAAGCCGACGCCATCCTGAGTGCCAACGCCACCCCCTACGGCCTCGCCGCCACCCTCTTCACCAGCAACGTCTCCCGCGCCCACCGAGTCGCCGCCCAACTCGACGCCGGCATCGTCTGGGTCAACTGCTGGATGATCCGCGACCTCCGCACCCCCTTCGGCGGAACCAAGGAGAGCGGCGTCGGTAGAGAAGGCGGCGATGATGCGATCCGGTTCTTCACGGAGCCGAAGAATGTCTGCGTCGCCATCTGACCGACGCCTGACCTTTGCACGCTTTGGTGCAAAGGTCAGGGTTCTGGAGCGGTAGACATGCTTGTCCCATACACGCTGTTGTTCTGGGTGCTGGTGAGTTTACTAATCACTGTTCATCCGGCCGCGGAAAACGACATGGCATGGTTCCACGTCGTCATGTGCGGGAGCGGGCTGTTGCTGACAGCACGGGCAGTCTGGCGTCGTCGAGCGAGGCTTGTCTTTGCACTGCTCCTGGCTCTGCCCACTGTATTCCTCTTTGGCTTGCTACTCTACTTTGCTCTTACTCGCATTCTGTGATCCCGAGGCTTCCGCATGAACGGCACCCCCATCAGCTCCTCATACGACCTCCGCACGTTTTTTTCGCTGAAACCAAGAAGTGCCGCGTCGGTAGAGAAGATGGCGATGATGATGCCCCTGCGGTTCTTTACGGAGCCGAAGTTTGTCTGAGTGGCGATTTGAATTGTCAGTGTGTGCAGTGTGTTTGCTTGTGGTAGCAGCAACTGTGGTCCAACAGATGACGTTCGTGCCATCACTGCAGCGACGAGCATTGATCGCGTCATTAGTCATGGTTGCTGTGTCATTCATGATCAGTGCGTGGTTGCTATACAGCAGTCGTAGGAAACCGACGATGTCCTTGCTCGTACTGGTTCCAGCAGCGCTCTGGATGTTTGCTCTGGTGTGGGAGGGGCTTGCTCGGCTGTGCGGATGACGCCATCATGTGAAACATGAACGGCACCCCCATCATCTCCCCCCGCGGCCCCGAACCCGTCGGCGCCTACCCCCACGCCCGCCGTGTCGGCGACTTCCTCTTCGTCTCCGGCATCGGCCCCCGCAAACGCGGCCAGAAGGAAATCCCCGGCACCACCCTCGACGCCCACGGCAACGTCCTCACCTACGACGTCACCGTAGAGTGCAAGCAGGTCTTCGAGAACATCCGCGTCATCATCGAAGACGCCGGCGCCAAGTGGGAGAACATCGTCGATGTCACCAGCTTCCTCACCGACATGAAACGCGATTTCGCCACCTACAACAAGGCCTACGAAGAAGCCTTCGGCCAGGTGCGCCCCACGCGCACCACCGTCGAAGTGAAATCCCTCCCGACCGCCATCCACGTTGAACTTAAAGTCGTCGCCTGGCTCGGCAAGTAGTGGGGGACGATTGATCGGGTGCCATTGCTTGACCGGCTCTGCGGCAAGCCGTGCGATACTGCAGGAACGCTCAAATGAGCACGTCCACCCCTTGGTACATCCTGACACACGGCGAATACGCACACCTCGACACGCCGTGGTATCTGCTGCCAACGCTAGTCATGTGCTTGTTCTTGATTCCCGCAACATTTGGCGTGATTGCATACTTCGTAATGCGATCGTGCAATCGGCGCGCTTACCGAGTTGTTGGATGGCTGGCGATCATCGTGCTGGATGTGCTGCTGATGCAAGCCGCGGAAACGGGGTCTCAGTGGCTCGCGTGGAAAATGTGGGATCAGCAGACTCTTCATCGACTCGCAACCGATCCTCGGATCGAGTCGTCCGAGCTTGATCGAGTATCGAGAGAGCCCAAGTACCATCTTCGAGTTCGCCAGTCAGACGGGTCCGTGATTGACGCTATTGCCAATCGGTGGTCGTTCAGTCGTTCGATGAAATCAAGTGGAATGTTGACACTGTTTTTGCCCATCAGCATCTTCTTGATCTGTCTGATCCGCGATGCGATCACCCGATTGGCACAACGACGAGCGAAGCGATCAAGCTTCAAGCCCAGCCCCATTTGAGTTGTGAGCATAAAGCTCTTGCTCTCTCCGTGCCTCCGCGTCTCCGTGGTAGGCCTTCCTCTTCCCCGCCTACAGCGACCGCAAGACCGCCCGCACCGGACTCCCGTCATACCCCACCAGCTTCAACGGCAGCGCGATCAGCTCATACATCCCGTCCGGCACATCCTTCAGGATCAGCCCCTCGATGATCGTGATGTCGTTCCGCAGGAACGCGTTGTGCGCCTCCAGCTTCTTCGAGTCAAACAGGTCCACGCTCGCCGTATCGACACCCACCGTCGTCACCCCGCGTTCCTTGAACCAGTCCACCAGCGCCGGCTCCAGCGCCGCAAAGTCACGCTGGAAGTTCGCGTAGTCCGTGTACGTATTCGTCCGCAGGAGCACCCGCGGCGCTTTGATCTGAACCCCCACCGGCCGCAGCCGATCCGGCCCGTACCGCGTCCCGCGCTCCGCCTCCACCGTAATCACCTGGCACGGCCCGATGAAATGCTCCAAGGGCCGCGTATCGATACCGCCCGCATTGAGGCCGTAATGGTTCGGCCCGTCCGCGTGCGAACCCGCATGCACGCTCGCGTGATACGCCGACAGCGTCACGCTCGCGCCATCCTTCAGATGACACTTGATCTCCCGCCGCGGCGGCTCATCACCCGGCCACACCGCCAAGCGATCGTCAATCGGCGGCGAAAGGTCGTACAGCTTCTTCTCGGCCATGGTGCTTTCATCCTTGGGCTACGCGGTCATCCGCGCCACGCCGAAGATGATACCGACCACCACCAGCACCACCGCCGCCCAGAACACCCGCTTCACCACCCACTCCTGCCGTCGCGCCCGCGCCACAGCCTTCGCGTACGGCACATTGGAAAAACTCACCATCTCGTACAGCGACCGGTAGATCCCCGGAAGGAACCGCTCCAGCGTGTGCTCGATCGCCTTCTTCCGCCGGAACTTAGGGCTCGCCGTCTTGTCCCGCATCTCGATGAAGTTCTCGACCGCCAGCTCCGCAAGCGCATCCGTGTTCGGCTTCCGCGTCCGCGCGTACTCATCGAACGCCACATCCAGTTCATCCGGGTGCCGCGCGATGCAGTCCGCCAGCACCGAACAATCCTCAAAGCTCGCGTTCATCCCCTGCCCGTAGAACGGCACCACCGCGTGCGCCGCATCGCCGATCAGAACCGCCTTGTCCTCCACATGCCACGGCCAGCACTTCACCGTCACCAGCGACGCCGTCGGATTGTTCACAAAGTCATCGACGAGGTTCGGAATCAGCGGGATCGCGTCCCGGAACTCCTGGTGGAAGAACCGGTAGATCTCGTCCTGGTTGTGCAGCGCCTCGAACGAGTTCGGCCCGCGCAACGGCCAGAAAAGCGTGCACGTGAACGAGCCGTCCTGATTCGGCAGCGCGATCATCATGTACGTCCCGCGCGGCCAGATATGCAGCGCATGCGGCTCGACGCGCCACTGGCTCAGCGTCGTGTCGATCCCGCGCTTGAACTCCACCGTGTCCCGCCCCGTGATCGTCAGTTCCTTGTATCCATGCTCGAGGTAGTTCTGCGAGTAGTCAAAACGGTCGAGCTTCTGCATCGACGACCGCACCCCCGAGAACGCCCCATCCGCCGCGATCACCGGCGCGACATCCACCCATTCGGTCTGCTTCGTGTGGATGTCGTACACCTCCGCCCGCGACGCCGTGAAGTCCATCCCGTTGCAGCGCTTCCCGAAATGAACCGTCACCCCCGGCTCGCGCTCCGCCGCATCCAGCAGCATCTCGTTGAGCCCCGCGCGCGAGATCGAGTTGATCGCGTTCTTCGGATTCTTGCTGTAAGGCTGGTACGCGATCGTCCCGTCCCGCCCGTGGATCATCCGACCCCGCATCGGGATCGCGCCCTTCAGAATCTCGTGATCCAGCCCCACCCGCTGCAGCGCCGTGAGCCCCCGCGTCGACAGCGCCAAATTGATCGACCGCCCACGCTCCGCCCCGCTCGTCCGCGGATCCGGCCGCCGCTCATACAAAGTCACCCGGTTGCCCTGCCGTGCCAGATACACGGCCATCAAAGCCCCCGACAACCCCGCCCCAAAGATCGTGAACTCACGCGGCATAAGCCCATCCATTCACCACAGAGGACACGGAGCAACACGGAGAAAGACACGAGTTCATGTGCATGCTCAGAAGTTCGTATTGCTGTCTTTGAACACTTTGAATTCCTGTATCCCTCCGTGCCCCTCCGTGATCTCCGTGGTGAAATGTCTTACCCAACCGCCCCGCGGAGAACCTGCGCGAACTTCCAGCAATCATGAAAGCTGTTGTAGCTCGGCGTCGGCGCCACCCGCACCACGTTCGGCTCCCGGAAATCACACAGCACCCCGCCTGCATGCAGGCGGTCCATGATGGAACGGGGGTGCGGCCGCTCGACGAGGATCGAGAGCTGACACCCGCGCCGTTCCGGTTGGCGCGGTGTGATGAGCGACATCCCACAATCAGGCCTATCGGCGATCACGGCATCGATCACGGACTCCAAGTACGCCGTCAGTTTGAGGGATTTGCCGCGCAGCGCATCCATGCCGACTCGGTCAAAGATCGCCAGGCTGATCTTCACCGGCACCATCGAGAATATGGGCGGATTCGACAGCGCCCACGCGTCCGCCGTCCGATTCGGCACAAACTCGGGAGACATCACAAACCGCGTATCCGGATCATTGCCCCACCAGCCCTCAAAACGCGGCATCGCCGTGTACCGGTCGAGATCCAGCTCCTTCACCCAGCGCTCATGCACAAACGCGCCCGCCACCGCCCCCGGCCCGCTGTTCAAATACTTGTACGAGCACCACGCCGCAAAGTCCGGCCCCCACTCGTGCAGCTTCAACGGCACATTCCCCGCCGCGTGCGCCAGATCCCACCCGACGATGCACCCCTGCCGGTGCCCCATTTCCGTGATCGCCGGGATGTCATGGAACTGCCCCGTGACAAAGTTCACCCCCGCCAGCAGCACCAGCGCAATCGAAGTCCCGTCCCGCCGCAGAATGTCCAGCACATCCTCCGTCCGGATCGTCTGCTCCCCCGGCCGCGGCTTCGCCCAGATGAGCGCCTCCTCCGGATCATGCCCCCGCATCCGGATCTGGCTCTTCACCGCGTACACATCGCTGGGGAAGCACGGCCAATCAACCAATATCTTCCGCCGATCCCGCGTCGGATCATAGAACGACGCCATGAGCAGATGCAGGTTCACGCTCAGGCTGTTCATCGCCACCACTTCATGCTCGCGCGCCCCGACCAGCCGCGCCATCGGCCCCCGGAACTGCTCGTGGTACGGGTACCACGGATCCCGCGCACTGAAGTGCCCCTCAACCCCCAGGTTCGCCCAGTCCTCAAGCTGCTCCCGCATCGCCCGGTCCACACCCTTGGGCATGCACCCCAGCGAGTTCCCGCACAGGTACACCGACTCCCGCTGGTCCTGATGCGACGGCGAAGGCGGAATGAAAAAGTCCTGCCGCAGCTCCCGCAACGGGTCCGAAGCATCCAGATTCAGCGCGTACGACTCAGACAGATCAGCCATGCCGCCCATTATGCCAACCTGTCCGAAACGACGACCAAAACGGAGACGCGAGCGCAAGCTCGCGGGGAATCACATCCCCAAAAACTCCCGTCCCGCCCCCCACAACAAACTCTCCCGCACCCCCGCACTCAACCCCATCCCCTCAATCAACTCCCCCGGCCGATCCTCACCCAGCGGGAACGGGTAATCACTCCCCAGCGCCACCCGCTCATGCCCCATCACCCGCAGCAGTTCCCGCAGCGTCCCCGCATCGTGCACCAGTGAATCCACCCAGAACTTCGCCGGCCGTCCCGTCGCCTCATCCCGCACATACGCCCGCGGCGGCACCTTCGTGTCCACCGCGCACAGATCCGGACGGCAATCAAACCCATGCTGCACCCGCCCGACCGTGAACGGGAACGAACCCCCGCCGTGCGCAAAGCAGATCCGCAGCTTCGGCAGCCGTTCCAGCGTCCCCGAGAAGATCAGCGAGCAGATCGCACGGCTCGTCTCCGCCGGCATCCCCACGAGCCACGGCAGCCAGTACTTCTCCATCGACTCGCGCCCCGCCATCTCCCACGGATGCACGAACACCGCCGCCCCCAGCCTCTCCGCCGTCTCGAACACCGCGAAGAACTCTGCGTCTCCCAAATTCTGCTGATTCACATTCGACCCGATCTGCACCCCCCGCAGCCCCAGTTCCTTCACGCACCGCTCCAGCTCACGGCACGCCGCCTCCGGGTCCTGCATCGGGATCGTCCCCAGCCCCGCGAAGCGTGACGGCGTCGCGCCAACCACCCCCGCCAGGTGGTCATTCAACATCCGCGAGACTTCCAGCCCCGCCCGCTTCTCCGCCCAGTACGAGAACATCACCGGCACCGTCGACAGCACCTGCATCGTCACCCCGCACGCATCGCACTCCTTGAGGCGCCGCGCCGGATCCCAGCAGTTGCTCTCAATCTCCCGGAACGACTTCCCCCGGATCACCATCTTCGCGCAGCACGGCTTGTGATGATCCAGCGACACCCACGGCCCATCACCAAACTTCGCCGCCAGATCAGGCCAGCGCTCGGGAAGAATGTGGGTATGGAGGTCGAGCTTCATCAGGTGAATCGTAATGCGAAAACCGCTCCGCCAGCGACATGACTGGGTGGATTCCGATTGAAGCCTGAGCAGCTACGGCGAAGGGGGGCTGCTCATGGCACGCAGCGCGATCCACTGCTTGCGCTCCAACCAAAACAGCACTGCAAACCCCGCTCCCATGACGGTGAAGCCGACGTTCAGTGCCCAAGGCAACGTCGAACTGGTCCCGGCCATGATGATGCTGCCGGCCGCGAAGCTCGTATTCGCGATCGCGAGCACCGCAAACAGAATCGTCCGCGCCCACGCGTTCCTCATCTGCCGAACGCGGAGCGCCTCGTCACGCCGGCACAGCTCCATGATCGCTTCCGTCGTCATGCCCCAGCCAGTCTATCGAGCTCTCCTCCAAACCCAGCCGAATCAAGGCCAGAAGCCCGCGCCCCGGCACGCCGCTGGGCCCCCCTTCATCCAGTAAGCTCCCCCTCCCTCCTGCACACATCACCGCCGCAGGACCCTGCCGTCCTCTCTGGGGTACTCCATGAGCGATCTGCCCAAATGTCCGCAGTGCGAAGCCGACTTCACCTACCTCGACGGCCCGCTCTTCGTCTGCCCCTCCTGCGGCCACGAATGGACCACCTCGGCATCCCAGGCCCCGGCAAATGATGATGCCCCCGAAGACACCGCCGTCCGCGACGCCAACGGCAACGTCCTCCAGACCGGAGACTCCGTGATCGTCATCAAGGACCTCAAGGTCAAAGGCTCATCCCTCGTCGTCAAGGGCGGCACCAAGGTCAAGAACATCCGCCTCGTCGACGGCGATCACAACATCGACTGCAAGATCGACGGCATCGGCGCCATGCAGCTCAAGTCCGAGTTCGTCAGGAAGGCGTAGCACGGCGGCGCTGCGGTTGACTCAGCGACACCCACGGCCCATCGCCAAATTTCACCGCCAGATCAGGCCAGCGCTCGGGAAGGATGTGCATGTAGAGGTCGTTCTTCATCTCCACCATTGGCCTATTACTCTGCTTCGCGTGGAGTTGTAGATTGGGGGGCTGCAGCGGCCGAATTCTGCGGCGGCACGACGTCCGCTTTTATTGCACGTAGCTTGCCCGATGCGAATTCGGCTCTCAGCTGCTCGGCTGATTTCAATCGAATCCCCATTGAAGCCAAACCCATTCGATCAAACTCTATCTGCGATTGTTTCATGATCGAATCGGCGGATGATCTTCCCTCCCATGCGGCCAAACACAATTCGTCGTCAACCAATGCACATCTGGCTGCCAAGTGTGCTCTTTCGGCATACGTCAGCTTTCGCCGTAGCCGACTGGAAACAGCGTCGCACAAGCAGTACCAGCCTCGCTGCTGATTCTGGGTCAGTTCAAACTTTGAGACTATTCCGAAAAGGCGAAGCTGGCGATAGATAGCATGCATCAAGAAGCATGCAAGCACGACCACAGCGGCGATTATTGCTTCCACCATAGCAACGATCTCCAGCATATGAGTCTAACGTCTCGATTTCACTCCGGCGGAGCGTTTCTTCATCGTCTTCTTCCCCGCTTTCTTTTTCGGCGCAGCCGAGGCCTTCTTCCCCGCCGCCTTCACCTTCCCGCCCTTCAGTTCAATCGCCCCCGCCCGCTCGATCACATGCCCGCACTTCTTGCACGTCCGGCGCTCCGCCGGCCCGTCCCAGAAGTCATGCATGATCACCTTCAGATCCTGATCGATCTTCTTCAGCCGCCACCGCGCCTCGTGCACCAGTTCATCACACTTCGGGCAGTACCACCGCAGGCCGTCCAGCTCGCCCTCCGGCCGTGGGAACTCGATGATCAATCCCACCGTGTTCGCCGGGCGCTGCGGCCGATGCGGCACCCACCGCGGCAGCAGCCAGATCTCGCCTTCCTTCACCACCACATCCCGCGGCTTGCTTCCATCCAGAGGCCGGATCCGCACCGCGATGTTCCCCTTGAGCTGATAGAACAGCTCCTCCGTCGGATTGACGTGATAGTCATTCCGCGTATTCGGCCCCCCCGACACGAACACGATCGCATCATCCGAGTCCGTGTACAGCTGCTTGTTCGACACCGGCGGCTGCAGGTGCTTCTTGTTGTCCCGGATCCACTTCGCCAGATTCATGGGCGACATCAACGGGTGCATCGAATACCTCCATCCTCAGCCCCAACTGGCCACTGCCCACTGGCTACTGGCCACTTTGCGGCACGTCCTTGATCTCCGTCCTCACATCCCACAACTCCGGAAACAACCTCGTCTCCACCATCTTCCGGAGGAACATCACCCCCGAAGAGCCACCCGTCCCGCGCTTGAAGCCGATGATCCGCTCCACCGTCTTCATGTGCCGGAACCGCCACAGCGCAAACTGCTGGTCCACATCCACCAGCTTCTCGCACATCTCGTACGCGTCCCAGTTCCCCTCGGGGTGCTGGTAGATCCCCGCAAAAACCTCAGTCACCCCCGGGTGCGCCTCGTACGCCTGGCTCCAGTCGCGCTCGATCCGCTCCGCCGGGATCTTCATCCCCCGCCGCGCCAGGTGCCGCAAAAACTCGTCGTACAGGCTCGGCGCTTTCAAATCCCGCTCAAGCAGCGCATGCAGCTCCGGGTGATGCTTGAACACCCCCAGCGCCTGCACATCCTTGTTGCCCAGCAGGTACTCGATCGTCCGGTACTGGTGACTCTGGAACCCACTCGCCGGACCCAGCACGCTGCGGAACTGCGCGTACTCCGTCGGCGTCAGCGTCTCCAGCACCGCCCACTGGTTGAACAGCTGCGCCTGGATCTGCTTCACCCGCGCCAAAATCTTGAACGACGGCTCCAGATGATCCGCCCGCACCAGCGCGATCGCGGCGCGAAGCTCGTGGATCACCAGCTTCATCCACAGCTCGCTCGTCTGATGCTGGATGATGAACAGCATCTCGTCGTGATGCACCGGATGCGACAACGGCCGCTGCACGCTCAGCAGTTCCGGCAGCGCCAGATACTGGGCGTAGTCCAGCTTCCCCTTCAGGTCGGTCGTAATTCCCGGTTCATAGGGTCGCGCGGTCATCGCGCCCGATCGTAACGCGCCGCGTCCGATCGCAATCCCCGCCCACCCCGCGTTGAATCGTTATTCCTGGGCCGCCGGAGCCGCCGCGTACGGCGCCCCCTGGCCTTCCACCGGCGACGCATCCAGCGCCACCCGTGCCGAGCTGTACGTCGGCATCACCCGCGCATCATGGTGTTCAAGCTCCGCCCGCAGCGCATCGTTGCGGCTGCACCCCGCCATCCCGGCGCACACCAGCACCGAAAGGGCCATCAGCCTCGTTGCATCACGGCAAGCCTGGCGAGATGTCATGCGGATTCCTCGCTTTCACGCCCCCGCCCCCCATGGGCGCCGAGCGCTCCCCTCCAGCATCACTATCGACGCACGCCGGAGGCCACTTTTTCCCAGGACCGCGGAATCCGTGCGGTCCTTCTGGCACACCTGCACCGCGTGCACCCGTCCCTTTGTACCTCGAAACGTCCGCAAGTTCCGCGCATCCGGTTCCCCAAGCCCCGGAAACATCGGACCAGTTTGAGTCAGGTTCGGCCTCCGGTTGGGCCACCCCGCCGGTATAACTTCTCCACCAAATCAACCGGAGATGCCGCCAATGTCCCGTTCCACCCTTGCCGCCCTCCTCCTCGCCGCCGCCGCCTCCTTCGCCATCGCCCAACAGCCGGCCACGACCAAGCCCCGTTTCGGGGTCGCCGAACCCAAGCCCAAAGCCGACGCCGCCATCCGTGTCGCCACCTACAACTTCGAAAACCTCTTCGACGACAAGGACGACCCGGCCATCTCTGGCGAACTCGACGACGCCGACGACACCAAGCCCGAAGCGCAGAAGCAGGGCCTCGCCGCCGCCATCAAGCGTCTCAATGCCGACATCATCGCCGTCCAGGAACTCGAGTCCGAAGCCGTCCTCCTCGAGTTCCGCGACACCTATCTCAAAGACCTCGGCTACAACCACGCCAAGTCCATCGGCCCCGGCGACGAACGCGGCATCGAGCAGGGCATCCTCAGTCGCTTCCCCATCAAGGACGCGAAAGTCTGGGAGAACATCGAGCTCGGCGGCACGCACCCCGAGTACGCCGGCGACCGTCCCAACAAGCTCGCCGGTCAACCTCTCAAAACCCGCCGCTCACCCTTCATGGCCACCATCGAAGTGCCCGCCGACAAAGCCGGGGGCAAGGCGTACGACCTCACGCTCTTCGTCGTCCATCACAAGAGCGGACGCGGCATGGAGTACTGGCGCGAAGCCGAAGCCAAGAAGTTCAGCGCGATGGTCGACGAAATCGAGGCCAGCCAGCCCACGCAGAACATCGTGGTCCTCGGCGACTTCAACGCCGAGCAGCTCGATCACAGCGTCCAGATCTGGCTCGACTCCGGCTTCACCTGCGCCAGTTGCGCCGATCCCGACTCAATGGACACCGCCCACATCTCCCACGCCAGCGGCCGCACCATCGACATGATCCTCGTCAACCCCGCCCTCAAGCACGAAGTCGTCCCCAACTCCGCCTTCATCCTCGCCACCCCCCAACTCGCCGCCGACGCCGACTGGCGTACCGCCCCCAAGCCCGACCTCTACGCCAGCGACCACATGCCCGTCGCCATCGACCTCATCCCCAAGGACGAGTAAACGATCGCGCCACTTCTGGGTGCCACCAAGCAGTCCCGGCGCGCCGGGATTCCTGCTTGGTGCATGTCTCGCCCAAAGTGTTGTCAACTCCCGAACCGGATCAAAAAGGCAGGCCGGAGGCCTCGTTCGTAAGTAGCCGGGTGTGAAAGGTTCGGCGCAGCCGAACCGACACGCCCGGCTCCCACCGACGGCGCCCAAACCACCACCACGCCGGCGGACGACACGCCCATCGCGCTAGGCTTTCTCCCATTGCCCATTGCCCATTGCCCACTGCCCAATGCCAACTCCCCCCCTCGACATCCTGATCATCGGCGGCGGACACGCCGGCGTCGAAGCCGCGTGGGCCGCGGCCAACATGGGGGCGCGCTGCGCGCTCATCACCCTCGATCCCTCCAAGATCGGCGTCATGTCCTGCAACCCCGCCATCGGCGGACTCGCCAAGGGCCAGATGGTCCGCGAGATTGATGCCCTCGGCGGCCTCATGGGCGCGGCCACCGACGCCACCGGCATCATGTTCAAGATGCTCAACACGAGCAAAGGCCCCGCCGTCCAGGGCCCCCGCGCCCAGTGCGACAAGCACGCCTACGCCCGCACCGTCCAACAGCTCATCGCCTCACGCCCCGAGATCATCGTCATCCCCGGCGCCGTCGAACAACTCCACATCGCCCCCGACCGCCGCATCACCGGCGTCACCATCTCTCACAACAACCAATCCACCACCCTCCACGCCCGCGCCGTCGTCCTCACAACCGGCACCTTCATGCGCGGCCTCATGCACCAGGGCGAAACGCAAACCGCCGGCGGGCGCGTCGGCGAAGCCGCCGCCGTCGGCATCTCCGCATCCCTCACCTCCCTCGGCTTCGAACTCGGCCGCCTCAAAACCGGAACGCCCCCGCGCCTCAAGCGCTCCACCATCGACTGGCTCTCCCTCGAACCCCAGCACGGCGACAACCCGCCCACACCCTTCTCCGACCTCACCCGCGCCAACTTCCCCGCGATCGCGCAGGTCGAGTGCCGCATCACCCGCACCAACAGCGCCATCCACGACGCCATCCGTGCCAATCTCCACCGCGCCCCCATGTACTCCGGCCAGATCGAATCCGCCGGCCCGCGCTACTGCCCCTCCATCGAAGACAAGGTCGTCCGCTTCAAGGACCGCGACTCCCATCACATCTTCTTGGAGCCCGAAAGCCACGAGTCCGACTGGATCTACTGCAACGGCATCAGCACCTCGCTCCCCCGCGATGTCCAGGACACCATCGTCCACGCCATGCCCGGCTGCGATCGCGCCGAAATCCTCCAGTACGGCTACGCCGTCGAGTACGACATGGTGCGCCCCCACCAGATCGACGCCACCGCCATGACCAAGCTCGTTGCGGGCCTCTTCCTCGCCGGCCAGATCAACGGCACATCCGGCTACGAAGAAGCCGCCGGACAGGGCATCATCGCCGGCATCAACGCCGTGCGCCACGCCCGCGATCTTCCGCTCGTCACGCTGGGCCGCGAAGACGCCTACATCGGCGTCATGATGGACGACCTCGTCACCAAGACCCCCGTCGAACCGTATCGCATGTTCACCAGCCGCGCCGAGCACCGCCTCATCCTGCGCGCCGACAACAGCGCCGACCGCCTTACACCTAAGGGCCGCGAGTGGGGGACCGTCAACGATGAACGCTGGAACATCTACCAGCAGCGCCGCGCCGACATCGACGCCATCAACCGCGCCGTCGACACGTCAAAGATCAATAACCAACCCCTGATCGACCGCATCAAGCAACCCAACTACACCACCAACGATCTCGCCTCCGACCTCATGTCTTTGTCTTTCCCCCACTTGGCCACTGGCCACTGCCCACTGGCCACCTCCCTGGCCGACCGCCAGTACGACGGCTACATCAAACGCCAGCGCGCCGAGATCAAGCGCCAAGCCGACATGGAACACAAGTCCATCCCCGCCGACTTCACCTTCGAATCAATCCTCGGCCTCCGCGCCGAAGCCCGCCACACCCTGACCCGCTTCCGCCCCACAACCCTCGGCCAAGCCGGCCGCCTCGAAGGCGTCAACCCCGCCGACATGACTCTTCTCGTGGTCGCACTTGAACGCCATCGCCGAATCACCCGCTGACACGGCCTTTGGTGTTCCCCACTGGCCATCTGGCCACTGCCCATCTGGCCAATTCAAGCCAGCGCCAGCGAATCCTTCACCCCAAGATTCGCATAGATCTCCGACGTCGCCGTGCTCTTGTTCAGCGTGTAGAAGTGAATCCCCTTCACCTCGTGATCCAAAAGATCGCGGCACTGCTCCGTCGCCCAGTGCACGCCCACCCGCTTCACCGCCTCGACATCACTCCCGCCGCGCTCGATCGCTCGCAGCAGCGGCGCCGGAATCCGCGCCCCCGCCGCCAGCTCCGCAATCGTCTTCATCCCGGGCACACTCGTGATCGGCATCACCCCCGCGATGATCGGGACCTTGATCCCCGCCAGCCTGCACCGATCGCGGAAGTCATAGAAGTCGCGATTATCAAAGAACAACTGCGTGATGATGAAGTCCGCACCCTCATCCACCTTCGCCTTCAGCAGCTCAATCTCCTTCAGCCGGTTCGGCGTCGAAGGATGCCCCTCCGGGAACCCCGCCACCCCGATCCCAAACCCGCGCCCATCCTTGATCGCCCTCCCCGCGTGCTTTTCCTTGAACAGCTTCAGGAACCGCACCAGCTGCGACGCATATCGGAACGAATCACGCGACCGGTCATAGTCTGGCTGATCCCGCGGCGGATCCCCACCCAGCGCCAGCACATTGCTGATCCCCGCCTCCGCGTACCGCTCCAGGATGTCGTAGATCTCCGCCTCGGTGTGGTAGATACACGTCAAATGCGGCATCGGATCCAGCGGCGTCTCCCGCTTGATCCGCATCACCAGGTTGTGCGTCCGGTCCCGCGTCCCGCCACCCGCCCCATACGTCACGCTCACAAACGCCGGGTGCAACGGCCGCAACTCCCCGACATTCCTGAACAACTCCTCCGCCGCCTGATCGCTCTTCGGAGGGAAGAACTCGAAGGAAAACGTCGTCGACCGGGATTGCAGAATGTCAGCGATATGCATGGCAGATCCCAAATGGCAACTCGCAAATGGTCCAAATGGCAAATGACGCCTCGCATCCATTTGCCATTTGGCCCTTTGCTATTCGCGATTTAGTACCGATAGTGCTCCGGCTTATACGGCCCATCCTGATGCACCCCGATATAGCTCGCCTGCTCCGGACGCAGCTTCGTCAGCTTCGCGCTCAGCTTGCCCAGGTGCAGTCGCGCCACCTTCTCGTCCAGGTGCTTCGGCAGCGTGATCACCTTCTTCTCCATGTCCTCGCCGCTCTTCCAGAGATGCATCTGCGCGATCGTCTGGTTCGTGAAGCTGTTGCTCATCACAAAGCTCGGGTGACCCGTCGCGCAGCCCAGGTTCATCAGCCGCCCCTCGGCCAGGATGATGATCGAATGCGCCTTCGTCCCCGTCGCCTTGTCTTCCTTGAAGCGGAACTCATCCGTCTGCGGCTTGATGTTGATCCGCTCGACCTTCCCGGCCTCGACCAGCTTGTACAGCCCGGTCATGTCGATCTCATTATCAAAGTGGCCGATGTTGCCCACGATCGCGTTGTGCTTCATCTTCCGCATGTGATCAACGGTGATGATGTCCTTGTTCCCCGTCGCCGTGATGAACAGGTCCGCCGTCTCCACCGCGTCCTCGAGCGTCGTCACCTCGAACCCGCTCATGCACGCCTGCAGCGCACAGATCGGATCGATCTCCGTCACCCGCACGCGGCACTTCTGCGACGCCAGCGACTCCGCCGACCCCTTGCCCACATCGCCATACCCGCACACCACCGCAACCTTGCCCGACAGCATCACGTCCGTCGCACGCATGATGCCGTCCACCAGGGAGTGACGGCAGCCATACAGGTTGTCGAACTTGCTCTTCGTCACCGAGTCGTTCACGTTGATCGCCGGGAACAACAGCTCCCCGCGCTCCTGCATCTGGTACAGCCGGTGCACGCCCGTCGTCGTTTCTTCCGACACGCCCCGGATGTACGGCACCATCCGATGCCAGAACGTCGAATCCTCGCCCAGCTTCTGCTTGATCACTTCCAGCACGATCTTGAACTCGTGGTTGTCCGTCGAGTTCGGGTCCGGCAGCGTCCCGTCCTTCGCAAACGCCTTCTCCGCCTTGTACCCCTCGTGGATCAGCATCGTCGCGTCGCCGCCGTCGTCAACGATCACGTACGGCCCGTTGCTCCCGTTCTTGTCCGCCGGGAACGTCAGCGCCTGCAGCGTGCACCACCAATACTCCTCCAGCGTCTCGCCCTTCCAGGCAAACGTCGGCACATTCTTCTTCCCCGGACGACCCGTCGCCATCGCCGCCGCCGCGTGATCCTGCGTGCTGAAGATGTTGCACGATGCCCACCGCACCTCCGCCCCCAGGTCCACCAGCGTCTCCGCCAGCACCGCCGTCTGGATCGTGTTGTGCAAGGACCCCATGATCCGCGCGCCCTTCAGCGGGTGCTTCGCGCCGAACTCCTCACGGCACGCCATCAAGCCCGGCATCTCGTGCTCCGCAAGCTCGATCTCCTTGCGCCCGAACCGCACCGTCTCCGGCGACAGATCCTTCACCTTGTGCGGCATATCACACGTCAACGGCAGCCCCGTATTCAGGAAAGGCTTGCTCGCCCCCGCAGCGGACTTGGTTCCATTGGCCGTCACATGATGAGACTTCGAAGCAGTGGTCGTCACGGTCTATCTCCTTGAGGTCAGTGTTCTTCGCGAAAGTTCATGGGTTGGACGCAACGCCCGTGGCAACAAACAGCCCCGGCCCGCGCGCATCAGGATCGGCCGTCAGCGGAACCACCCGGGATCGAACGAACCCGGCCTCCTGCATCAGCCGTTCAAAACGTGAAACAGAAAAACCAAGATGGGCATGCCCCATCGTGTGCTTGTACAGATTGCGATCGTGCTCCAGCATGTCCACGATCAGCCCCGTTCCCCCCGGCTTCAGAATCCGCCGCAGCTCACGCAGTGCATCGACCGGTTCCGCCACATGGTGCAGCACCAGGACGCACACCGTCGCATCCACGCTCCCCGCCCCGAGCGGAACCGCTTCGATCGGACCCTGCAAAAACCGCACGTTCTTCACGCCAGCCAGCCGCTGCTTCGCCGCTTCCAGCATCGTCGCGGACTGATCCACCGCGACCACTTCCTTCACGAACGGCGCCAGCAGCTCCGCCGCATTCCCCGTCCCACACCCCACATCCGCAACCACCCACTCCCGCGGCAGCGCCGCCAAGAGCGCCGGCGCCGTGAAGTGCCGCCCGAACAACTCCGCCCGCACGCTGTCCCACTCGCCGCCGACCCGCCCGAAGAACGACAAGCTGTCCGTCCGCCGTTCCGCCAGCACGCCCTCCAGCCGCCGCACATCCTCATCCGCCTGCCGGTCCGCCTCGACCTGCTCCCGGATCGGCAACCAGATCGCCCGCGCCTCGTTCGGCAGGTCATCCAGCGCGAGCCGATACATCGTCGCCGTCCCCTCCGCCCGCTTCTGCACCCAGTCCGCCTCCGCCAGCACCTTCAAATGCCGGCTCACCGTCGACTGCGGCAACTGCACCACCTTCGCCACCTCACCCACCGACAGCTCATGCCGCTCCAAAACACGGCAGATCCGCAGCCGCAAAGGCTCACTCAACGCCGCCAGGCGGTCCGTCAAAGTCGTAGTGGGGGTGGAACGCTTCATCCGTTTATCCGGATGAATGGTACAAGTCCGCCCGCGGCGGGTCAACACCCCTCGACGACCTCAGTCCCCCACATTACCGGACCCCTAATGCCCGGGTGCCATCAAGCAGGGTCTTCCTGCTTGATGCTTGCCCTCGCGTCGCAGATCCGCCAAAGGCGGACCTACTGCCTAGTGCCTGATGCCTCGTGGCCACTGCCTCCCCCATTGCCCATTGCCCATTACCCAATGTCGAAGATCCCGGCGCGCCGGGGCCCACTCCCCACTTGCACCCTCCCCCGTCCCCGACGGGGGAGGACAGATCTCCGCGCAGCGGGGATCAGGAGAGGGTACGAATCCTCCCGTCACCGCACCCCCGGACCACACGCACCCCCAAACCCCTCCATCCCCTCCGGCGCACCGCGCACCGCGCACCGCGCACTGCCCACCGCGCCCCGGACCCCGGAGGGGTCCTCTTGAGTAGCCGGATGTGGAGGCCACGCCGCAGGCGTGTGCCGACACGTCCGGACAGCAGCATGACCCCCACACCGACCCCGAGCCTCATCATGGAACCCCGACCTTTCTCTCCCATGAACAACGGGAGAGATCCCGGTGCCCCTAGGCCTCGGCGGCGCCGGGGGCAGCCGCTCACACAACCAGTCCAACTGTTGTTCCGTCAGTCGCATCGCCATACAAGGCTCTACGCGCCAACAATCTCAGCGGTTGCGAGGTTTACGGATAGGCTCAGGTGACGGAAAAGGAGGCGATGCAATGCGAGCGGGACTGATTTTGATACTACCTTTATTACTGGTGTCATCGGCGAACGGGCGGCTCACCGACCCGGAATGCGGAGTGTGGACCAATCCCTTTGGCCCGCAGTCGGCTCAGGTGTCGGTGCTAGCGACGGTGGATGTCGACGACGCCGGGCCGTTGCCTACGCAACTCGTGGCAGTGCGCAATGGAGTGGTGAGTCGATGGGATAATAGCGCGTGGCAGCCTATGGGCGTTCCAGGTGTTCAGAGTGTCCAGAGTATTGTGAGTTGGGATGCAGATGGGAGTGGGCCGCAGGCAGCACAGTTGATCGCGGGAGGCATTTTTCTTAGCCCGCAAGGAAACAACTACTTGATGGCTCGTTGGAACGGTGCCACGTGGGAGCAACTGGGGCACGAGTTTGTGCAGGACGTTGAGAGTTCGTTTCTCATGGCCCTTGTGCCTTGGGACGCAGACGGAAGTGGACCTGATCCCCAAAAGCTCATCGGTGGCGGCGTTTTCAGGACATTGGACGGGGTAAGCGTCAACCACATCGGTGAGTGGAACGGAGTGGCGTGGAGCAGTTTGGGAGGTGGGATTCAGTCGAGCTTCAGCGACCCGAACGTATCAACCATGACGCAGTGGGATCCGGATGGCGATGGTCCCCAGCCCAGGATGCTTGTGATAGGAGGTAACTTCACCAGCGCAGGCGGAGTGCCTGTGCGACACGTCGCGTATTGGGACGGTTCGGCGTGGCACGATGTGGGGGGAGGCATCCAACGCAGTCCAAGCTCGGGCAAAAGCAACGTGGTCCGTGCAGTCGCGAGTTGGGACCCAGACGGCGTAGGTCCATTATTCGAACGACTGGTTGTGGGCGGCATATTCGAGGTGGCGGGAGAAGTCGCAGCGAACAACGTGGCAATGTGGGACGGCGTGTCGTGGCAACCCTTGGGGCAGGGAACGAATGGCGCGGTGGACGAACTGCTGGAATGGGATCCGGATGGCGATGGCCCATCAAGTCCACAGTTGATCGCAGGGGGTGCATTCTCGGCGGCAGATGCACAGCCGGCGAATCGGATCGCGCGATGGAACGGCGTCGAATGGAGTGGTATGGGGGGTGGAGTGGTTTTGTCGCAAGCCCCCATGGTTGCGTGGGACCCCGACGGATCTGGACGCTTCAAGTTGGTTTCTGCGGCACGGCCGACTGAGCTCATGGGATCTGATTTGGGAACGTGGATTACTTCAGCCACGCCGCCGAAGTTCAGTGAGGTGCCGGAGAATGCGGCCCAGTTGGTCGGGGCAACGGTCGAACTTGAAGTGGTCGCGACACCAGATGTGATGCACTACCGATGGCGCAAGAATGGAGTTGAGCTGGCTGACGGATTGACCGCTGGTGGATCCGTGCTCAGCGGGACCGCGACCGCAGCCATGTCGATCGATAACGCCGTGGTGTCCGATTCCGGGACGTATGACTGTCTCGCAAGGAATCCGTGCGGACCGACGAAAAGTGCGGTCGCGACGGTTGCGGTTTTTCGGTGTTGGGGAGATGCCAACAGCGACGGCGCGGTGAACAACGCTGATTTGTCGTTCATGCTTGGCGTCTTCGGAGCGTCGACCGACAATCTGCCGGAGGGGGCGCGGGTCGACTTTAACGCCGACGGCACGGTGAACGCGGCCGATTTATCCGTGCTGCTTTCCAACTTCGGATCGAAGTGCGTAAACTAGACCCCATGTTGTCTTCATCGCATCAGACTGATGCGTGCATCGATGGTAAGATGTCATCCATGAAGCCAAGGAAGGCCCGCGTCGCACTCGTCTATGACTTCGATGGCACTCTCGCCCCGGGGAATATGCAGGAACAGAGCTTTCTGCCCGCTGTCGGAACCGACGGCAAGACGTTCTGGAGCGATGCAAAAGCTCACGCCAAGCAGCACGACATGGACGAGATCCTGGCGTATATGGAGCTCATGCTCGATCGCTCAAAGGCAACCAAGAAGCCGATTGTTCGCAAGGCTTTCAAGGACTACGGAAAGCGAATCACGTTCTTCCCGGGTGTTGAAACGTGGTTCACCCGAATCAACAGCCACGCCGATTCGGTGGGCGTCGCTTGTGCTCACTACATCATCTCCTCGGGCAATCAGGAGACCATCGAGGGCACATCAATCGCCAAGCACTTTGAGCGCATATTTGCGTCGCGCTTTCGCTATGACGAGAACGGCATTGCTGTCTGGCCTGCGCTTGCGGTGAACTACACGAACAAGGCGCAGTTCCTGTTTAGAATCAACAAGGGCATCGAGAACGTTCACGACAACAGCAAGATCAACAAATACACACCAGAAGAAGAACGGCCAGTTCCCTTCAAGAACTTCATCTACATCGGCGACGGCGAAACTGACATCCCGGCGATGAAGATGGTGACATATCAGGGCGGCAAATCGATCGTCGTCTACCAAAAGGGCAAGCGAGGCCGCAAGTCGTATGCTCACCAGCTAGTGGAAGATCATCGAGCAGACATTGCGGTGCCCGCAGACTACGCTCGAAACTCAATGTTGGAGAAGGCCGTAAAGGCGGTCATTGAGCAGATCGCAGCCAGGCATACCTTTGAGCGCTGCGACACGAGTCCGCTCAAGGGAATTTCCACAACCAAAGTCATCGGCGGCTAAAACGGGCGTTCGGCGTACGACATACCCGGGCGTGTCGTGGCCAAGTCCATGCTCTACTTGAACTTCAGCAATCGTTGCCGCAACCCGACCCGTTCTTACCTATCCCCCCGCTCCGCCGGCACCAACGCATACGACGGCCCAGGAACCTCCCCAAAGTTCCGGATCTGCTCCTGGATCTTCTTGTCGTTCGGCTTGATGTACAGCGCCATCCGGTACCGATCCAGCGCCGCCGCCTGATCGCCCAGATCGCGGTACAGGTTCGCCAGCGCCATCTGCGGCCCCAGCGTCATCCCCTTGTCGATCCGCGCCGCCGTCAGGAACGCCTGCTCCGACTCGTCGTTGTCGTTGGCCTTGTGCATGAACGCGCCGAACCGCAGCCAGTCCGAAACCGTCTGCCGCTCTTCCGCCTGACGACGCAGCTCGCCCGCCATCGCCTCGACATCCGCGCTCTCGATCATCGTCTCGGCAAGCAGATCAAGCACCCCGTGCTCGTTCGGCTTGATCGTGTACACGATCTCCATCTGCTCCCGCGCCGCAGCCGCATTCCCGCCGTCGAGGTACGCCCGCGCCAGATCCATCCGCGTCCACCAGTACCCCGGCTGCCGCTCGAGCACCTCGCGGTACTCCGTCGCCGCCTTCTCGTACTGACCGATCTTGTAGGCGTCATCGCCCGACTTCTGCACCATGTGGACCGCCCGCTGGCCGCCCGCCTGGCAACCCATCAGGGAAAGGCTCACAACCATCAGGCTGACAGAAAGAACACGAATCGGCATCATCTGCATATCTCCAAAACCCCTGTGCGAGACGGGGTTTATCGGTAGGTTGAGGCGAGATTCTATCACCATCGGCACTCCGGCCCGCCGCCATGCGGACTCAGGAAAAAGAGGTGGTCCCACGACCCCGACGCGCAAACAATGCCGTATGACCCCCTGCGTCCTACTCCGCCACGACGAGCCCGGGGGAGGCTGGCACTTCGACTGGCTCATGGCCCGCTGGGAGGGCGACCGCGCCGAGTCCGGGCCGCTCATCTGCTTCCGCACCGACGTCCGACCCGACGAGGCCGGCGTCATCGAGTTCAAGTGCCACCGGCTCCCCGATCACCGCGCCGACTACCTCCACTACGAGGGCGAAATCTCCGGCGGCCGCGGCAGCGTCCGCCGCGTCGCCAACGGCTGGTGCATCATCGATGATGAGGAGCCCACCCGCCTCATCGTCCACGTCACCCTGGGCGGCATCCCCCGCCGACTCATCGGAACCTACGAACCCGATCCACACCACCACGCCCCCCTGGGATGCTGGCGCTTCGTCGCGCAAGACTTGCAGGACCCTTCGAGCCGATAAACAAAACCATGTGTGGATTATTCGGGGCCGCGTCCAGATCCGGGGGAACCGGGGCGCCACAACAACTGACCGAGCACGAGGCCATCCGCCTCCGCGATCTCCTCACGCGCCGCGGCCCCGATGATGCCGGATGCTGGTCGCACCGCAACGTCACCCTCACCCACCGCCGCCTCGCCGTCCTCGACCCCACTCCCGCCGGCGCGCAGCCCATGCACCTCGGCGACCTCCACCTCGTCTACAACGGCGAGCTCTACAACGACGCCGAACTCCGCGCCGAACTCACTAAGCTCGGCATCACCTTCCGCTCCCACTCCGACACCGAAACACTCCTCCACGCCTGGGCCACCTGGGGCACGCAAGCCCTCACCCGCCTCCGCGGCATGTTCGCCTTCGCGATCTACGACTCCCGCCTCAACACGCTCACCCTCGCCCGCGATCCCCTCGGCATCAAACCCCTCTACTTCTGGCACGACACCAACGAACTCGCCTTCGCCTCTGAACCCTTCGTCCTTACCAAGCACCCGCGCATCACCGCCCGCCCCGACATGGCGATGATCAGCGCCTACCTCACCACCATCCGCACCACGCTCGGCGACCGCACCCTCTTCGAAGGCATCCGCAGCGTCCGCCCCGGCGAGATGGTTTCCTTCGACCTCGGCGGCGAGCGCATCGTCACCCAGCGCAAGCACTTCTGGACCGGCCCGCGCATCCGCGACGACCTCGCCCCCGACGATGCCGCCGCCCTCGTCCGCGCCACCTTGGGCGAATCCATCTCCCGCCACCTCCGCGCCGATGTC
>JBGSZV010000210.1:0-4369 GCA_041750235.1 Phycisphaerales bacterium | reverse complement strand
CCGAGCGCCGGCAAGGGCGAGCCGCAGGGCGGCGTTCCCGGCCCCGGCGGCAAGCAGGCCGGCGGCAAGCCGAGCAAGACGCCGGCACTCGACTCCTTTGGTCGTGACCTCACCGCTCTGGCCCGCGAAGGCGCGCTGGATCCGGTGATCGGACGCGCCAACGAGATCGAGCGCGTCATTCAGGTGCTCTGCCGTCGTACGAAGAACAACCCCGTCCTGCTGGGCGAAGCGGGCGTGGGCAAGACCGCGATCGTTGAAGGTCTGGCCCAGGCCATCGTCAATCAGGACGTCCCGGACTTGCTCCACGATCGTCGCCTGGTCGTTCTCGACCTTGCGATGATGGTCGCCGGCACGAAGTACCGCGGCCAGTTCGAGGAGCGCATCAAGGCGGTGATGAACGAGGTTCGCCGGGCGCAGAACCTGATCCTCTTCATCGACGAACTCCACACGCTGGTCGGCGCCGGCGGCGCGGAGGGGGCGATCGACGCCTCCAACGTGCTGAAGCCCGCGCTCGCCCGCGGCGAGATCCAGTGCATCGGCGCGACGACCTTCGACGAGTACCGCAAGTACATCGAGAAGGACGCGGCGCTCGCCCGTCGCTTCCAGGCGATCAACGTCGATCCGCCCAACGCGCAGCAGACCGTCCAGATCATCAAGGGACTGCGGGACCGCTACGAGAATCACCACCGCGTCCAGATCACCGATGCGGCGATCGAGGCGGCGGTGGAACTGTCGAGCCGGTACATCACCGGGCGTGTGCAGCCGGACAAGTCGATCGACGTGATCGACGAGGCCGGCGCGCGTGTCCGCCTGAAGACGATGACCAAGCCGCCGGACCTGGCGGACCTCGAGGCCGACATCGAGCGGCTCTCCATCGAGAAGGACGAGGCCGTCAAGGCCGCGGACTACGAGAAGGCCGCCGAGCTGCGCGATCAGGCCGAGAAGCTGCGCAAGAACAAGGAACAGGTGCAGCAGGAGTGGCGCGACCGCGCGAAGGAAGTCGGCGGTATCGTCGATGAGGAAGTCATCGCCGAGGTCGTCAGCAAGATGACCGGCGTGCCGCTCACGCGGCTCGAGAAGGAGGAGGCCGAGCGCCTGCTCAAGCTCGAGGCGGAGCTGCACAAGAAGGTCGTCAGCCAGGATGAGGCGATCAAGACCATCAGCAAGGCGATCCGGCGTGCCCGCGCGGGGCTCAAGGATCCCAAGCGTCCGATGGGGTCGTTCATCTTCGTGGGTCCCTCGGGCGTCGGCAAAACACTGCTCTCCAAGGCGCTGGCCGAGTTCATGTTCGGCGACGAGGACGCCCTCGTCATGCTCGACATGAGCGACTACATGGAGAAGCACAACGTCAGCCGCCTCGTCGGCGCGCCTCCCGGCTACGTCGGGTACGAGGAAGGCGGCCAGCTCACCGAGCGCATCCGCCGGCGTCCTTACGCCGTCGTGCTGCTCGATGAGATCGAGAAAGCGCACCCGGATGTGTTCAACATGCTCCTCCAGATCATGGAAGAGGGTCGCCTCGTCGATTCCTTCGGGCGCAATGTCGATTTCCGCAACACCATCCTGATCATGACGAGCAACATCGGCGCCGACATGATCAAGGGCGGCGGCGGGTTCGGCTTCTCCAAGCGCGAGGGCGAGCAGAACTTCGACAACATCAAGGGCATCCTGCTCAAGGAGATCGAGCGCTACTTCCGCCCCGAGTTCATCAACCGCCTCGACGACGTGATCGTCTTCCGTCCGCTCACGAAGGAAGACCTTGTCACGATCGTTGACTACGAGACCAACAAGCTGCGTTCGCGGATCGCGGAGCAGGGCTGGGCGTTCGAGCTCGATCAGACCGCCAAGGACTTCCTGATCGACAAGGGCTACAACCCCGACTTCGGCGCACGCCCCTTGCGTCGCGCGATCAGCCAGTACATGGAGGATCCGCTTTCGGAGTCGATGCTCACCGGCGAGTTCCAGGGCAAGAACAAGATCACGGTCACCCGTGCGGGCGAAGAGGAGAAACTCACCTTCGTCGCGACGGATGATCCGGAGCTCAGGAAGAAGACGGAGAAGCCCGTCAGCGCCGGCGCGGCCTCTACCTGATCGCTGATTTGTTGCCCAGTTTGAAGAAGCCCAGGCCCGCGGAGCAATCCGCGGGCCTTTTTTCTTGGTCCGCAATGGGTTGGCGATTGACGAACCGGCCGGCGCGGCGACACTCTCGGGGCGTCACCGAGATTCGCGGCGCGGAGGAGCGATCGATGCGGATGAAGACCCCGGCGATGATGGCATGCATGCTGGCGAGCGGAGTGGCGGTTTCCGCCGGGTCGCTCATCACCGACTTCGGCCCCGGCGTCGGCGGCCCAATCCCCGACGGCAACACCCTGGGCTTCATCACGCCCATCATCATCGAGGACTCGTTCGCCATCACGAGCGTCGAGGTCATCATCACTGGGCTGCAGCACAACTACTCCAGCGACCTGACCATCACGCTCACTCACACCGGCGTCTCGACGCCGATCACCCTCGTCAGCAACCTCCGCAACGGCAGCGGCGCGGACTTCGACGGGACATATACGTTCAGCGACGCGGGGGCCGACTTGTGGGTCACCGCCGACGGCATCGTCGGCACCGCCGACATCCCGCCGGGGGCGTACATGCCCAGCGGCGCGGGCGGCACAATCAACTCCCTGAACTCCAAGTACGCCGGTGAGAATGCACAGGGCGCGTGGTACCTGCGGATCATGGATGACGATGCCCTGGTCGCGGGAAGCGTGCAGGGGTGGACGTTGCGGCTGCTGCCGGGAGCGACGCCGCCGGTGGAGTGTGCCGGCGACACCAACGGCGACAACGTCGTGGACGGGGCGGACTTGAGCGTGCTTTTGGCGCGGTTTGGGACGAGCTGCAAGTAGAGGTGGACGTCCCCGATGCGTTCGCGGGAAGTCGGCGCATATACTGAGACCGATGGGCAAAGCACTCAATCGAATCACGCAGGATCCGGCGCAGTGTGGCGGCAGGCCGTGCATTCGTCACATGCGCATTCGAGTGATCGACGTGCTGGAGCTTCTCGCCAGTGGGCTTACGAAGCAGCAGATCCTGGTCGAGCTCCCAGACCTTGAATCCGAAGACGTAGATGCATGTCTCGCGTATGCGATTCACCTTCTTGAAGCGCCAAATCGGGCCGCATGAGTCCTGCATCCGGGCATGTGATCTGGATTGACGCCCAGATGTCGCCCATGGTGGCGAACTGGCTCGTGAAGCACCTGCGTGTTTCGCGTGTTCACTTCGCAAGCTGAGGCTTCGCGATGCGACCGATATTGAGGTCTTCGACGCAGCACGCCGCGCCAACGCCGTACTGCTCACGAAGGATCGCGACCTGGTGGAACTCGTGCGTACACGAGGACGCCCGCCCGCTGTTGTTTGGATACGAGCGGGCAACACATCCAACGCCGCGCTCTGCGGTCTGCTTTCAACCGAACTCGAACAAGCGCTGAAGCAGATCATGCGCGGAGAGTCGGTCGTTGAGATTGGCCAAAATTCAAACCCATAGCGTCAGCGGAAGCTGTACTTCGTGATCGCCCAGAGGGCGCGGACGCCGTCTTTCCAGCCGATCTTCTTGCCCTCGGCGTAAGTGCGCCCGGCGTAGCTCACCGCGACTTCGTAGACCCGCGCGCGGCGATTGTCGGGGCCGAGGCGCAGGCGTGCGACTTTGGCGACCAGTTCGGGTTCGACGCCGAAGCGGTTCTCCTCGATCGAGAGCTTCTGGATCACCTCGCGCGTGAACGCCTTAGTGCAGCACTCGATGTCGGTGAGGTTCAGGTTGCTCAGCATGTTGCTGTAGCGGGTGATGAGGGTGTTGGCGACGTAGTGCCAGTAGTAGAGCACGCGGTGGGCGCTGCCGATGAAGCGCGAACCGATCACCACATCCGCCTTGCCCTCCAGGATCGGCTGGAGCGCATCCGCGTGGTCGCGCGGGTCGTACTCCATGTCAGCGTCGTGGATGATCACCACATCCCCTGACGCCGATTGCAGTCCGGTGCGGAGGGCGGCGCCTTTGCCCTGGTTGACGCGGTGTTCGATGAGCCGGAGGTCGGTGCGGCTGGCGGCAAGAGATCGGAGGATGTCGATCGTGCCGTCGGTCGAGCCGTCATCGACGATGACGATCTCGCGCGCCAGCCCGGCGGGCGGCGGCGCGGCATCGAGCTGCGCGATGGCCGCGGCAATGCGCCGCGCTTCGTTGAACGCGGGCACCACGACGCTGATCGTCCGGACATTGGGCGGCTGGAAGATCGTCACCCCAACAACGTACCCGCCGAACGGCAACGTGCGGCGGAACGGCCCGGGATTCGGCGTGGACGCTGGTTATCGCGACGTTGATGAGGCCGTT
>JBGSZV010000209.1:0-21392 GCA_041750235.1 Phycisphaerales bacterium | reverse complement strand
GCGGCGTTGTTGAGTTCACACAAGATGGACGCGTCGTGGATGGATCGACGGCGAAGGGGCCGGTGCGAGTTCGGCTGGCGCGTTAGCGGCGACGGCGGCGGAAGGCAAGCATGCCGGCGGTGGCGGCGAGCGAGACAGCGCCAGGGGTGGGGATGAGGAAGTCCTGGTACTGGTTGCTAGTGATGGCGAGGAGTCCTTCGGCGCGGGGCGCCTCGGGATTGAGCGCGGCGGCGAGGTAGGCGTTCGCCTGCTCTTCGAGTGAGGCGGCGCCGGTGGTGATGACGTATTCCTCGAAGCGGATGAATCCGGTGGTGGCATCGAGCGCGACATCGCCGCGTTCGTAGATGATCTCCCAGATGGCCAGGTTGAGGCCCGCGGCTTCGAGCGGCGAGAGTGAATCCCAGTTGGAGACGCCGCCGTGCGGCTCGTAAGCGGCGTGGACGGCTCGCTCGATGCGTGCGGCGCGATCCGGTCCCATGCCGGCCGGACCGGGGAGGGGGATGCCGGGATCGGGGGCGATGCTGGGGGTGACGATGTCGAAGGGGGCGTAGAGATTGAAGGCGGAAGTTCCGGTCATGGGCTCCATGCAGAAGCCGCCGAAGTGGCCGGTGAACTGGGTGGGGTTGGAGTCGGCGCCTTGGTAACGGTAGTAACCGGCGGTGCCGGCGAGCTCGCCGTAGAGGAGGTTGGTGGGCGTGATGTCGCTGTGGTCATAGAGGAAGATGCGGACGCCCATGTTGTTGCCGAAGCCGTTGAAGCGGAGGCTGATGGAGGCGTCGGCGTTCCCGGCGATGGCGAGAAGCGAGGATGCGGCGACGGCGTTGATGGCGGTACGCATGTGAGTCTCCCCTGACCTGGTCTTTCGATGTGTGAAGCGATCCCGTGTGCGGCGGGGTGTGTGTGACCCGTCAACGTTGAGGGTGCGCCGAGGCGGCGGGTGTGGCAATGGATTCAGGGGAGATCGGGGTCTATGCAGGGGGAGGCTCAACGGTCACGAAAGGCAGGCAAGAGATGAGGCGCTCGGATTGGTGAAGAGGGGAAGGGCGCGCCGGTTGTGAGCGGGATCAAGGCCGCTGCGTCCGAGAAGCAATCGGCGCCGGCAATGGATGTAGCGCCGAATGCCGGACGGTTTTCTGGGACTTCAGTGCGCGGGCGCGGTCTTTGGCGGGAGAAGCGGGGGGCGATCGAAGCGCTCGCGGATGCGGTTGATGGTGTTGAGGATCCGCGGGCGGGTGATGATCCAGCGGAGGAGGCGCTGCTTGCCGGGGAACTCGGCGAGGATGATGCCGAGGATCAGGACGATGACGCCCTGACCGGGAAGGATGAGCATGGCGATGCCGGCGGCGATCAGGAGCCAGCCGACGATGTTGAGCGCGATGCGGAGCGCGGGGTGCTTGCAGCTTTGCTTCTTCTGCTGCTTTGAGTGGTCACGCCGCAGATAGTCCTCGGGGAGATGCACGATCGCGATGGGCGCGGCGACGGCGCTCACGATGATCATGGCGACGGTGAGGCCGGCGCTCCAGAGGAGGGTGGTCTGGTTTTCCTGGAGCCAGTCGAGCATCAGTCACCTTTGTCGCGGGGCTTCTTGCCGGTGGCGGCGTTGCTGGAGCGGGGGCGCGTTTGGCGCGCGGGCGGGTCGCCGCCTTTGCGGGGGATACCGGAGTTGGGGTTGTTCTTGGAGGGGTTGTTGGCGCGGGTGGTGGCGGCGGGGTCCGCCGGAGGGCGGGGGTGGGTGGCCATGGGGGCTCTCCTTGGGGTTGGGGAGAGGGTGGAACGGCCGGCTGAGGGGGGTTTCACCGGGCGGAAGGCGCTTTTCGGCCAAAAACGATGATTTGGCCTTGTGTAGTGATATTGAAGTGATATCATGTCGATATCGTGTGGCCCGGGGTGCCGGGGCCTGCGATCGACGGCCGGAATTGAAAGGAGTGTGGGTGATGACGGGTGAGCGGATTACCAGGGTGTCGAATGGGTGGCTGGCGTTCTTCCTGATCATGGGCACGTTGCTGGGCGCGGTGGGCTGGTTCATCTGGGTGGTGACGCACTTGGGACGTGGCGCGACAGCGGGTGATATCGCGATGATCGTGGCGTCGGTCGGGCTGGTGCTGGCGATGCTGATCTGCTTTGGCGGGCTGTTTGCTCTGGCGCCGAATCAGGCGGAGGCGATGCTTCTGGCGGGCAAGTACAAGGGGACTGTGCGGGAGCAGGGTTTCTGGTGGATGAACCCGTTCAACAAGGGGATCAAGATTTCGCAGCGCGTGCGGAACCTCAACAGCGAGAAGCTGAAGGTGAACGATGTGCGCGGCAACCCGATCGAGATCGGCGCGGTGGTGGTGTGGCGGGTGACGGACACCTTCAAGGCGCTCTTTGAAGTGGATGACTACGCGAGCTTCGTGAACATCCAGAGCGAGTCGGCGCTGCGGCACCTGGCCTCGGAGTTCCCCTACGACACGGTGACGGACGGCGAGAAGTCGCTGCGCGGCAGCATGGACGAGGTGAACGCGGCATTGCTGGTGGAGCTGCAGGCGCGGCTGGAGAAGGCCGGGATCGTGGTGGATGAAGCGCGGCTTAGCCACCTGGCGTATGCCCCGGAGATTGCCGGCGCGATGCTGCGTCGTCAGCAGGCGGAGGCGACGGTGGCGGCGCGGTTCAAGATCGTCGAGGGTGCCGTGGGCATGGTGGAGAGTGCGCTGGAGCACCTTGAAAAGAACAAGACCGTGGAGATGGACCCGGAGCGCAAGGCGGCGATGGTGAGCAACTTGCTGGTGGTGCTGTGCGGCGAGCAGGCGGCGCAACCGGTGGTGAATACGGGGACGTTGTATTCAGGATGAGAGAGGCATGAGGGTGCATGAGACGGTGAGACGGTGAAGGTCGGATTTCAGGTCTTTCTCACCGTCTCATGATTGCTCATGGATCTCTCAGCGAAAGCGGGGTGGCGTGTGCGACGACGCGGGGTTGGGTGGGGGGTGCGGCTGGATGTGTGGGGTGTGAAGTTTGAGGCGTGGAGTGCGGGAGCGGGTGGGCCACAGGGACGTTTGACGGCGGCGAAGGAGTGCGATGGGCGAGACTCGGAAGTCATTTCTGCTGCGAATGCCGTCGGACCTGTGGGAACAGGTGAACCGTCTGGCGCAGGCGGATCTCCGATCGGTCAACGCGGAGATCGAGTTCCTGCTGCGGGAGGCGGTGCGGAAGCGGCAGGGGGGTGAAAGCAAAGCACTGGATCAAACCACGGAGACACGGAGACACGGAGAAGGGGACAGTGAACTTTGAGGCAGGCCAGGGAGCCCAAGTTCAAAGCTCAAAGCCTGAATGCTAGGTTTGTCGGGAGCGGTGGTCAGTCGGCGATTTCGGCTTCGGCGGTTTCCTGCAGGCCGATGGTGATGTCGCTGGTGAGCTGGACGATCAGGCCGGTGGAGTCGCCGAAGATGTAGCCGAGCTGGACGAAGTCGTTCTCGGTGGCCTTGAGTGCCGTGAGCTTGGCGACGTTGCGTTCCTGCTGCGTGAAGATCTTGTCGACGAGGGTGTAGCCCTTGGTTTCGAGCTTGGTGATGGCGGCGTCGGCGATGGCGCGGATCTGCTCGGGGGTGTTGCCTTTTTCGTCGGCCTTGGAGAGCTTGGTGCGCATCTGGTCGGCGAAGCGGCGGGCGTAAGTTTCGTAGGACGCGGACTGTTTCCAGTACTGCTGGATGGCCTTGTTGAAGGCTTTCTGCACGGCGCGCTCGTTGGTTGTTCCCGCTGCGATGAGGCAGGAGGCGGCGGCGACAACAGCGATGGTGCGCGAGAGGCGCGACAGCAGGGGCATGAACGATCTCCGGAGAGTGAACGGATCGCCATTGTGGCACGGGATTGGCCGCAATGACAGGGGGAAGTCCCCGGAAGCTCGGGGGGAATGGTCCGATCACCCGGGCTCAAGGGGGTGTGGGAAGCGACAACGCCGTCCCGGGGTGGGAACGGCGTTGGCGAGGGTCAAGGGGGGTATGGGGGCGTGTGGTCTGGAGAGCGGCCGGGTTAGTCGGCGATTTCGTTCGCGAGGGCGGTGTTGATGGCGTCGATGGCGTCCTGGGTTCCCTGGATGACCTGGGTGGTGGACTCATTGAAGACGAAGGAGAGGGCGACGAAGTAGTCGAGCTGCGCCTGGAGTTCGGTGAGGCTCGCGGTTGCCTCGTCGTTGATTGCAAAGAGCTTCACGAGCGCCTTGTCGCTTTTTCCCTGGAGCTTGGTGTTGGCGATGTTGGCGATGGCGGTGAGCTGCTCGATGGATTTGCCCTTGGCGTCGGCCTTCTCGAGCTTGCGGACGGTTGAGGTGATGGTTTTGGGGAGGGTGCGCGTGAAGGCGGTGGTGGTCTTGGTGATCTTGGAGTCGGCGCGGAGGAAGATGTTGCCGATGGCGTCTTCGTTGTCGGGCGCGCCGGCCATCATGACGGCGGCGGCGGCGACAATAAGAAGCGAGCGAGTGAGGCGGCGCGTGGGGAACATGGTGAGACTCCGCGTTGAGGGTTCGCGGACCATTGTGGCAGGAACGGGGGAGGGCGGGAAGGGAATTAAGGGAGTTTTATGGGGCGCGCGATCTGGGATGCGAAGATGGGGAAAGTGGCGGGGGATGGCAAGGCTGCGCTTCATCCGGAAGGATGATCCGCTGACGAGGACGTGCTGGTGCTCGGTAGTTACTGGATGGTCTTGCTCATCTCGCGTTCGAGCGCTCGGAGCGCCAGGTTGCGTTCCGCCTCGGGCATGGTGGTCTTGAGAGATTCGAGGATCTCGGCGGCCTTCCCGAAGCTCTTTTGAGCGGCGGGTTTGTCGCCGCGGGCGAGCGCCTTGCGGCCCGCGATGGCGTCGGCGCCGGCGGGTCCGCCGTAGAACGCGAGTTCATCGTGGGTCAGCTCGTAGTCGGCGCCGAGTCGTCGGGCGGCATCGAGTTCGAGTTCGAAGTTGATGGAGGCGAGCGCCTTGTAGCCGTCGGCCCAGTCCTGGGTCCACCACGCGAGCACGGCGCGCTGGGTGGGGAAGGAGCGGAGTCGGTATTCGACGAGGGCCTTGCGGATGGGGTTGGTGACCGTGGTCAGTTCCTTCTGATACTCGACGGTGTAGCGGTCGAGGATGTACTCGGTCAGCTCATAGAGTTCGGGTTCGTCGGTAAGGAAGTCGAGCTTGCCTTCGAAATCAAGGCGGAGCGTTTCGAGCATGAAGACGAGGGTGTAGGGGACGCGGGTGTCGAAGCGCTTGGTTTCGTAGCACTCGCGGGCGAAGTCGAGCATCTGCTCGTGGCTTCCTCCCCAGCGGGGCTGGAGGTTGGCGAAATAGGCGTGGTACGCGGCGTGGTAATCGAACTGTGCGGCGACGGCCTGATCGAACCAATAGCGCTGGTCGTGGGCTGATTGATCGCCGAGCCCCTTTGCGACGGTGAGCATTTCGTACGCGGCGTAGGGGCACTCGGGGTGGCGCTTGTGTGCGGCGGTGAAGTGTTCCTGCGACTTTTCGAGGTGTTCATAGAAGACGGGCCAGGCTTCGGGCTTGACCTTGTCGGCGAACTCCTTGCCGCGGGCCTTCCAGGCGGCGTTGACTTCCCATTTCCCCAGGAGCATGTCGCGCATCCAGAGATTGCCGGTGGTGACGGGGCGCAGCTTCTCGATGAACCGGTCGGTGTGCGACTCACCGAACATGGCTTCCAGGGGTCGGCGCATCTGGAGGTAGAAGTAGGTGTCGTCGGTGCGCGGGGCGAAGTCGGAGGCGACCCACTCAAGGTACTTGTCCATGGCGTAGTTCACGATGTCGGGGTCGCCTTCGCGGCGCTTGATGTCGCGGGTGTGGTCGATGGCGGTGCTGGCGACGAGGTAGTGGAACCACGCGGGGTATTTGGAGGTCTTGATGTTCTCCAGCGCCTTGAAGGCGAGCTTGCCGGCAGGGCCGGGTCGCTTGTCGAGCATGAACTCGCGGGAGATCGCGTGGAGGAGCCAGGGATCGGTGGGGTCGGTGGCGGCGATCCTGTTCGCCTGCTTGAGCAGTTCGGTGCGGTCGCCGAGCGCAAAGGGGCGATCGCTCCACGTCACGGAGTCGCGCACGAAGGCGATCTCCTCTTCGGTGGGCGTGTGCGCGGCGAAGGCCTTGAAGGGCGCGACGACGTAGGCGTCGATCCACTTGAGTCGTTGGTCGTCGAGGTCGCGCTCGGTGAAGCCGGGCTTGTCCGCGGGGAGCGGGGCGGCGTGCGCGGGAGTGATGGTGAGGAGCAGGGCGCTGAGGAGTGTGCAGAAGAGTGTTCGCATGGTGTGATTCTAAGTTGGAAAAGCACCCCCGGTGTGGAGGCCGGGGGTGCCGTGATCTTGCGTGCGGGGGATGAATGTTGGGGCCGGGGTCAGCAGCTGCTGGTGAAGCGAAGTTCATGAACAGGGATCCCTACCTTGCTGGCGCGTGAAAAACGCCGGGCGCATGGAGCGCTCCGGCGTGTAAAGAGACATTGGGTTGATGGGTGAAATCAGGCTTCGGGCATGCCGGGGAGCATGGGGTTGCCGGGGTGGGCGCTGGGGATGAAGACGATGATGGGAGTTCCGGGGATGACGAGCGCGCCTGTGCCGTCGCCGGGACGGCTGCGCTTGAGGTCTTCCCAGAACTTCTTCCATTCGGCGGGGTCGAGGATGCCGTCGCGGTTGGCGTCGTACTTGTCCATGATCTCTCGGGCGATGTTCTCTGCTTCGTTGGGGGAGTAGCCGAGCTTCTTCAGCCATGCGATGAGTTCGGCGAGGGTGGTCTGGATGTAGCCGGGTTCGCCGATCTCCTCGTTCTGAAGATCCTGCATCATCTGCCAGTATTCATCGCCATCGATCTTGCCGTTGCGGTTGGTGTCGTACTTCTCGAGGATGCGGTCCCAGATGTCGCGGAGGGGCGGCTCGACGATGACGGCGACGGGCCCGGGTTCGCCGGAGGCGCCGCTGGTGGCGTGGGCGCGGGGGGTGGTGAGGAACGAGATGAGTGCGAATGCGATCGCGAATGCGGAGAGCGAGAGTGCGTGAACGGTCGTGCGCTTCATGCGATACCTCCACAGGTGTGTGTGCGCGGCGCGGCGTGCGCTGCGCTTGGTGGAGGGTTTAGTGGAGGGTGGCGCGAGGGGAAGAGAAAAGTGGTGAGAACCACGGAGAAGTGGGTGAAGAGTGCGTGAGGGCACGAGGGTGTGGGGGAGAAAGCGAAAAACGAAAAGCGAAAATAGCGCTCGATCACGGTGATGGAGGGCGCTTGTGCGGGGTGGCGAGGAGAGCGAGTGCGATGAGGCAGAGGAGTGCGCCTGTCGGTGGGAGCGCTGGTTCGATCACGAGGGAGTCGCCGACGCGCTTGGCGGCGTTCTGAAGGTGGTCGAGCGACTTGAGTTCAAAGTCGGGGCTCGGCGAAGAAAGAAGTCCTTGGTCGATGCAGTGGCGGAGGGCGGCGTAGACCTCCATCTCGGTTCTGGACTCGCGGCTCTTGATGAACCACGGCGCCTGGATCATGGCGATCCAGAGGAAGGCGGTGGCGGCGAGCGTGAGGATGGATGCGATGGTGAGGCGGCGCCAGCGGGGCATGATGGAAGTGTACGTTCACCCCTTCGGGGTGAAGATGTGATGAGGGGTGGCGCGGGGATGTGTGTGCTTCACTTGCCTCCACCTGCCATGTGCTGCGCACACGGCTGTCCTCTCCCATTTCATGGGAGAGGGGTGAGAGTCACTCGCCCTGATCAAGCACGGCCATGAAGGCTTCCTGCGGGATTTCGACCGAGCCGATCGACTTCATCCGCTTCTTGCCCTTCTTCTGCTTCTCGAGGAGCTTGCGCTTGCGGCTGACGTCGCCGCCGTAGCACTTGGCGGTCACGTTCTTACCCATGCTCTTGATGGTTTCGCGGGCGACGATCTTGCCGCCGATGGCGGCTTGCAGGGGGATCTCGAACTGGTGCTTGGGGATTTCCTGGCGGAGGCGGACGAGGAGCTGGCGGCCGCGTTGTTCGGCGTTGTCGCGGTGGCAGATGAGGCTGAGGGCTTCGACGAGGTCGCCGTTGACGAGGATGTCGACCTTGGCGAGGCGGTCGGTCTTGAAGCCGATGAGGTGGTAATCCATGGTGCCGTAGCCGCGGGTCATGGACTTCAGCTTGTCGAAGAAGTCGTAGATGATCTCGGCGAGGGGGACTTCGTACTGGATGATCTGGCGGGTCTCGGAAACGAGCGTCTGGCTGATATAGATGCCGCGGCGGTTGCCGCAGAGGGCCATGACGTCGCCGATGTATTCCTTGGGGATCATGACATCGAGGCGGACGATGGGCTCGCGGAGTTCCTTCCAGACGCTGGGGTCGGGGAGGTCGGCGGGGTTGGTGATCTCGATGGTTTCGCCGGCGGTGGTTTCGAGTTCGTAGGTGACGGTCGGCGCGGTCTGGATGACTTCGACGCCGCCTTCTCGCTCGAGGCGCTCCTGGATGATGTCCATGTGGAGCAGGCCGAGGAAGCCGCAGCGGAAGCCGAAGCCGAGCGCTTCGGAGTGGACGGCGATGAAGCTGAAGCTCGCATCATTGAGGGCGAGCTTCTCCATCGCTTCGCGGAGTTCCTCGAAGTCGTTGCCCTTGGCGTCTGATCCCGAGGTGGGATAGAAGTCGCAGAAGACCATCTGGCGCGGCTCTTTGTAGCCGGGCAGGGGCTCGGGGGCGGGGTCGATGTCGAGGGTGATGGTGTCGCCGACGCGGACGTCTGTGAGGGTCTTGATGTTGGCGATGAGGTAGCCGGTCTCGCCGGGGCCGATGCCTTCGGCGCCGATCTTGACGGGCTTGGGGGTGTACTTGCCAATCTCGGTGACGCTGAAGTGGCGCGAGGTCCCCATCATGCGGATCTTGTCGCCGGCCTTGAGACGGCCGTCGAACATACGCACGTAGATGACGACGCCGCGGTAGTCGTCGTAGTGGGAATCGAAGATGAGGGCGCGGGTCTGCGTCATCTTGGCGGGGGGCGGGGCGGGGAGGCGTGCGCAGATGGTGTCGAGGAGGAGCGTGATGTTGTGGCCGGTCTTGGCGGAGACGTAGATGCAGTCTTCGGCGGGGAGGCCGATGACCTGCTCGATCTCCATGGCGACCTCGTCGGGGTGGGCGCTGGGGAGGTCGATCTTGTTGACGACGGGGATGAGTTCGAGGTCGTTCTCGACGGCCATGTAGGCGTTGGCGACGGTCTGCGCTTCGACGCCCTGGGTGGAGTCGACGACCAGGATGGCGCCTTCGCAGGCGGTGAGCGCGCGGGAGACTTCGTAGGAGAAGTCCACGTGTCCCGGGGTGTCGATGAAGTTCAGCATGAACTTCTCGCCGTTGAACATGTGGAAGACGGTGACGGCGGAGGCCTTGATGGTGATGCCGCGTTCGCGCTCGAGGTCCATGGAGTCGAGGATCTGCTCGCGGGCCTCGCGCTCGGAGACGGCGTTGGTGGACTGGAGGAGGCGGTCGGCGAGGGTGCTCTTGCCGTGGTCGATGTGGGCGATGATGGAGAAGTTGCGGATTTGCATGGCGAAGACAGGGGAAAACCACGGAGACACTGAGGCACGGAGGGGGAGGGACTAGGGGGGGGATGATAGGGCAGGGGGCGGGAAGTCGGGAGTCGGGAATCGGGAGTCGGGGTTTGGGTGCCATCAGACAGGCTCTTGCTGCCTGATGTGTCTTTGGAGCGCGAGGGACGCATGGCACCAAGCAGGAAGACCCTGCTTGGTGGCACCCGGCGCAACCTTGGGTGCGGATACCTTGGGCGGCATGGTTGGGTTTGTGAGTTTGATGGTGATCGGGTTGTTGCTGGCGGTGGGGCTGGCGACGGTGGGGATGGTGCGCCGGTTGAGACGGCCGCCGCGGCGGACGTATGCGTGGGCGGTGAGCAAGGGGCTGGCGGGTGATCCGGGGGAGCTGGATGAGGCGCTGGCGTTTGAGGAAGTGGACCTAGGGGAGCGGTACGGCGTTGAGATCTTGCGCGGGGTGCGGGCGTGGGAGGTTGAGGGGAAGAAGAAGGATGGCGTAGTGGTGGTGATGACGCCGGGGTGGGGCGAGTCGCGGGTGAATGGGTTGGTGCGGCTGCCGACGGTGGCGAGGCACGCGTCGCGGGTGGTGATGTGGGACCCGCCGGGGCTGGGGATGACGCCGGGGTTGTGCGGGATGGGGACGGGGGGGGACGTGCAACGACTCAGGGCGGTCGTTGCCGTGGCCAGTGGGGAGAGGCATCAGGCATCAGGCACTAGGCATCAGGAGAGATCGCCAAGCGCTGTGCGCGTGGTTTTGTATGGGTGGTCGATGGGGGCGGGGGTGAGTGTCGCGTGCGCGAGTGAAAGCGCAAAGAGTCAGAGAGAGAGAGAAGAAGTAGGAACAGAGCCCTCACCTGTCACGCAGAGCCGTGACATCCTCTCCCAGGGGGAGAGGGAGCCCGTTGTCGGCGTGATTGCTGAGTCGCCGTATCGGGAGGCTTGGACTCCGGCGTTTCGGGTGATGCGGTTGGCGGGGTTGCCTTGGCGGGTGAATGGGCCGTTGGTGTTTGCGTGGATGGGGTTGCGGTTGATGGGGAGCGTGTGGTGGAGGGGGTTTGATCGTGCGGGGCTGGCGCGGGGTGTGGGGTGCCGGTTGATGGTGATTCACGGGACGGCGGATGAGGTGTGTCCGGTAGAGGATGGAAGAGCGATTGCGGGGGCCGTTCCGGGGGAGCGGGGTGAGATGGTGGAGGTGGTGGGCGGGGGGCACAATGATCTTTGGGGGACGAAGGAGTACGCGGAGCGGGTTGGGGCGGCGGTGGAGCGTTTTTTGATGGATGTGGGATGAGTTGCTGATGCGGGGGCGTTGCCCCCGCACCCCCGTTTGGGAGAATGCGGGGATGACGCGGCGCGCGGGTGATGACGGGGTGCGGGTAATGGCGGTCCCCGTCGCTTCATCGCGAGCGTTTGGGCGTGTTTGGTCGCTCGTGTGGGTGCTTGTGCTGGTGCTGCCTGCTTGCTGGGTGGCGTTGTTCGCGATCGCGAACTTGCTGATCAGCGTTCCCGGCGGCCGGTCGACGATGGTCGTTGGATCCTGGCTGTTCACGCCTTCTGGGTTGATCCGAACGGATCGCAGGGAAGAGTTGAGCAAGGCGCAGCAGATCAAGTCACTTGCGGATGGGCAGTGTGTTCCCGAGCTTGTCATCGGTGTGGAACATTTGACGTACGGCACACCGATCGCCTTCGCGTCTCGGATTCGGTACATCGTTCTGGTGCCCGACCCGCGTCCCGGACAGCCAGTGAAGCGATTTGCAGGGATTCCAGGCGTGCGGGGAGGCCCCCTGTACACCGGTGATGTTTCCGAAGTGCGCGCCGTGGCGTGGAACTATGTGCAGGAGAATAAAAGTGGCGCAGCGCTGAAGCTGTTTGACGTACGTACAAAGGGCGGCGCGGTGGATGTCGATGCGATCGTACCGAATTGGGGCGTGATCATCGTGGCGGCGGTGGGCGGTTTGCCGTTGTCGGGGTTCAGTGTGATGTCGCTGGTGTGGTTTTGGCAGGCGCTGCGAGGCGTTCGCATTTCAAGGCGATGGGAACTCGGTGAGTGTCCTGCGTGCGGCTATCCGCTGCGTGATGATCGGTTTGCGGTGTGCAGCGAGTGCGGGATGCGGGTGGTGGCGACGAGTGAGCGTGGGGCATGAGGCGGCACGCGAAGCGCATCGCGGTGTGTGTGGTGATTGGGGTGGTGGTGAATGTGTTGGTTGCGTGGGGGTGCATACTTGTGCCAAGACCTTGGCCTGTTGCTGCGTATCAAGAGCAAGCCGTGACATGTTGGAATTTCAAAGCCCCTGCGTGGTGGCCTCCGCCGGACTACGGCAGCAAGAAACACAAAGCTGGTGTCTCGCACCAATGGCTCTACGTCAAAACAACAGATTCCCCCTCGCGCGAGTTTGAGACACACGGCATCAGCATTGGATTGCCATTTCGGACCTTGCGAAGTGTGTGGGCGTACGCGTGGGAGCTGGAAGGAAGCGATGCAGTTACGGCCGTAGAGCCGCAAAGGGAATACGCCACATCACCTTTTCTTGATGGCATGCCGTTGCCATCTGTGCTGCAGCATGGCGACCTAAAGAACACGCTGTTGCCGATCATGCCGATTTGGTTGGGGTTTTCAGCGAACACGCTTTTGTACGGCGCGCTGGCGTGGGGAGTGCTGTTTGCGCCGGGGGTGGTGAGGCGGTGGCGTCGGAGGAGGCGTGGGGCGTGTGTGGGGTGCGGGTATGACCTCAAGGGAATCGCGCCCGGCGGGGTGTGTCCGGAGTGTGGGGCATGAGGCGGCATTTGATGCGGGTTGCGGTGTGTGTGGTGGTGGGGGTGGTGGTGAATGTTTTGGTGGCGTGGGGGTGCGCCATGTGGGTCAAGCCCAAACGATCATCCATGGCCGGGGGCGTATTTCTTGGCGTCAATAGTGATCCGTGGCCCACTTCGGTTCCGTCCGATTGGCCGAAGGGTTGCCACGATATGGGCAAGTGGACCGGCTTCGGGGTGTGTCATCACGCTGGCGCCTCGGTGAATTTCGACAGTCTTGGCGCGCTGTGCACCCTTCAGAAAGTTGGCTTTCCGATGCATTCGCTCCGCAGCATCGATTGGTTTAGGCAACGATCCGAGGACTCAACTGGCATGATGCGAGTTGAACGTCATGGGTTTGCTGGAGTGTGGCAGGCGGGATTGGAAGCGCCTCTGCAGCTGACGTACGTCGCGAAGCGTCAACCTTTCCTCGCTCCTGCGACGGGCGGTGGACTTCGGCCACGGGTGTCATTGCCCGTTCAGCCCGTGTGGCCCGCATTCGCGTTGAACACGCTGGTGTATGGCGCGTTGGCTTGGGGCGTGTTGTTTGCGCCGGGGGTGGTAATGCGGTGGCGGCGGAGGAGGCGTGGGGCGTGTGTGGGGTGTGGGTATGACCTCAAGGGGATTGCGCCGGGCGGGATGTGTCCGGAGTGTGGGGCAGACAGAGTAGAGAAGCGCGAGAATCAGAAGGAGTAGGAAAGGGGGGGAGGGACAGAGCCCTCACCTGTCACGCAAAGCCGTGACATCCTCTCCCATCCTCAAAGCAGCACGGGAGAGGGAGGGGACACGCTCCCTGACGGTCGCGTCTCGTTGGTGATGCGTCGGCGGCATATGTGTGCGCACCCTCTCCTGATCGTGCTGCGCACGATCTGTCCTCCCCCGTCGGTGACGGGGGAGGGGGGGTAGACTTTGGGCACTATGGCGCGAGTGACTGTCGATCGGGTGATGGCGGATCAGCGGGCGGCTTCGTTTACGAAGCGGTCGATCAAGACTTCGGCGAAGGCGTCGGGGTTGCGGTTGGCGTTGTCGATGCTGGACCTGACGACCTTGGAAGGCAAGGACTCGCCGGAGAAGGTGCGGGCGCTGTGTCGGAAGGCCGTACGGCCGGATGCGGGGGATCCTTCGCTGCCTCATGTGGCGGCGGTGTGCGTGTACCCGGCGATGGTGGAGACGGCGGTCGAGGAGCTGGCGAAGACGAAGGGCCACAACGTGAAGGTGGCGAGTGTGGCGACGGGGTTCCCGAGCGGGCAGTATCCGATTGATGTGCGGATTGAGGATACGAGGCGTGCCGTGGAGGCCGGGGCGGATGAGATCGACATGGTGATCTCGCGCGGGGCGTTTCTGGCGGGCGAGCGGGAGCGGGTGAGCGATGAGATCCGGGCGGTGAAGGAGGCGTGCGGGCGCGCGCATTTGAAAGTGATCCTGGAGACGGGTGAGCTGGAGACGTACGACCTGGTGCGCGAGGCGAGCGATCTGGCGATCGCGTCGGGGCTGACGGAGTACGACTTCATCAAGACGTCGACGGGCAAGGTGCAGCCGGCGGCGACGATGGGGGTGACGCTGGTGATGCTGGAGGCGATCCGCGATCACTATCTTGCGACGGGCGTGAAGATCGGGATGAAGCCGGCAGGTGGGATCCGGACCGCGAAGCAGGCGCTGCATTACCTGGTGATGGTGAAGGAGACGCTGGGTGATGACTGGCTGGTGCCGGAACTGTTCCGGTTCGGCGCGAGCACGCTGACGAATGACATCTTGATGCAGATCGCGAAGGAACAGAGCGGGCGGTACGCGGCTTCGTGGGACTTTGCGGAGGCGTGAAGAGGCAAAGACATTTCACCACAGAGAACACAGAGAGCACAGAGGAAGGCGCGAGGGGATGGTCTGTGATTCAGGACACGCGCGATTCAGAGATGTTGAGGGCGTATCTGGCGGGACGGGATCGGGAATGCCCGATGTGCCGTTACAACGTGCGTGATTTGACGACCGGAAAGTGCCCCGAGTGCGGGGCGGAGTTGCTGCTTGAGCTTCGGCCGCGCCATGGACGTTTTGGGTTATGGCTGACGTCCATCGTCGGTTTGGCGCTGACACTCGGGGTCTGCCTATTCGCACTGTTGGTGTTTCTGATACTGACCATTACGCATGGCATGAATGAGTGGAGTACGTTCTGGTTCATTCCTGTATTCGCAGGAGTCTGTGGACTCGGGCTCGCGGCGTTGGTCGTTTATGCGAGGCGTTTCCGGTCGGCTGCACGCGGCCCGCGAGTGGCAGTGGCGATTGTGTCGGTGGCTTCGCTCGGCCTGGTCACGTACCTCATTCTCCTCACGGTCGAGGTTTTTTAGCGCTGAACGATCGCGCGGAGCGTGCAGTGGAGGAGATCACGGAGTATGAGCCGTGCGCAGTCCTGAGACACGGAGAGGGAAGGGGCGATTGGTGCGGAAGCGCGTGCTGGTCATTCTGGGGTGCCTGGTGGTTGGGGTGGTGGTGAATGTTTTGGTGGCGTGGGGGTGCGCGCTTCGGATCAAGTCCACATGGTCGACTACAGAGCCGAACTCGCCGTTCCGCTTTGTCCATCAGGACTGGCCGATGCCTGTACCGGCCAATTGGCCGCCAGATCCTGATTTCGTCACCAAGAACGGAGGGTCAGGACTTTCTGGCTTGCACTTGACAACAGACACCTATGAAGTTTCCAAGATCGAATATTTTGCTTCCGTGAACAAAGCGGGCTGGCCCGTCGTTGCGATGCGGTGGGATGTACTCACCGAGTTGGACTATCCGCAAAGGCAAGTGCGATATCTCCTCAACGACGGCACGTGGCGTGGGTTGTGGCTCGGCGGCATGCCGGTGTCCGCCCGACTTCACTGGGACTATCAGAGGTACAGGCTGGCAACCACGATCCAGGGATCTCGCGAAGGAGTACCGGTTCCATTGCGGCCCTTGTGGCCGGGGTTTGCGGTGAACACGGCGATCTATGGTGCGTTTGCTTGGTTCGTGATGTTTGCGCCGGGGGTGGCAAGGCGTGCGCGGCGTCTGAAGCGTGAAGCGTGTGTGAAGTGCGGGTATGACTTGCGGGGCGGTGTCGCGGGTGGGATGTGTCCAGAGTGTGGAACCGAGAAGAGTGGAGTAAAGACCGGAGCCCTCACCGCCGTCTCAAAGCAGACGCCGACTCTCCCAGCGGGAGAGTGAGTGGGAAGGTCTGGATAATGTCGGCGGTGGGTCAATCGGGTGTCGGTTTGGGCCGACTATCCTTTGATGAGCACCACTGCCGTGAAGCCGAGGCCCATGACTACTTCCTACCCGCTGCACAAGATCAAGGTTGTCCTGCTGGAGAACGTTCACCCGCGCGGGGTGGAGTTGCTGGAGGCGCAGGGGTACCGCGTTGAGACGCACAAGGCGGCGTTGTCGGGGAAGGAGCTGATCGAGGTGGCGGGGGATGCCTCGCTGCTGGGGATCCGGTCGAAGACGCGGCTGACGCCGGAGTTCTTCAAGGCGGCGACGCGGCTGTGGTCGGTGGGGTGCTTCTGCATCGGGACGAATCAGGTGGATCTTGCCGCTGCCGCCGCTTCGGGCGTGGCGGTGTTCAATGCGCCGTTCTCGAACACGCGCTCGGTGGCGGAGAAGACCATCGCGGAGATCATCGCGCTGCACCGGCAGTTGTTCGATCGGTCGATGCAGATGCATCAGGGCGTGTGGACCAAGAGCGCGGCGGGGAGCCATGAGATCCGCGGGCGGACGCTGGGGATCGTCGGCTACGGCCGGATCGGTTCGCAGTTGTCGGTGCTCGCTGAGTCCCTAGGGATGCGGGTGATCTATTTCGACATCGCGGAGCGGCTGCCGATGGGCAACGCGACGCAGGTGCGGTCGTTTGAGCAGGTGATCGAGCAGTCGGATGTGGTGACGCTGCACGTGCCGTCGACCGAGGCGACCAGAAACCTCTTTGGAAAAACGCAGTTCGCGAAGATGAAAAAGGGGGCGCACTTCATCAACAACGCGCGGGGCGAGGTGGTGGATGAGGCGGCTCTGGCGGAGGCGCTGAAGTCGGGGCACCTGGGGGGCGCGGCGGTGGATGTGTTTCCGGTGGAGCCGGAGTCGAACGAAGAAGGATTCAAGAGCCTGCTGATCGGGCTGACGAATGTGATTTTGACGCCGCACATCGGCGGGAGCACGCTGGAGGCGCAGAAGAACATCGCGGATGAGGTGTCGGCGAAACTGGTGAAGTTCCTGAACAACGGATCAACGGCGACGGCGGTGAACTTCCCGGAGATCGACCTGCCGTTGCTGCACGCGGGGCACCACCGGATTTTGCACTACCACCACAATGTGCCGGGCGTCTTGAGCAAACTGCACACGCTGATCGCGGACATGGGCGTGAACATCGTGGCCGAGGCGCTGCAGTCGAACCCGAAGTACGGGTATGTGATCGTGGATGTGGACCCGACGCACGGGGAGTCGCTGAAGGATCGGCTGCGGGATATTCCGGAGACGATTCGTGTTCGCGCGCTGTGGTGAACCACAGCGGGCAATGGGCATTGGGCAATGGTGAGATGCAGCGAGTCGCTGCATTGGGTTAATCCTGCGCGGGTTGGGATTCGAGTTTGGTGTTGAGGAGGCGTTCGAGGGATGTGGGCGTGAGCATGCCTGCTTCTCGGGCGCGGTCCTGGGCCTGGGTGACGGTGAGGCCTTCGCTGGTCGCGAGGTGGGCGATGTAGAGCTGGGCGGAGCGGCCGCCTGAGGCGCAGTGGAGCAGGGTCTTGGCGCCGGCGTGGGCTTTGAGGGTTTCGGAGAGCTTGGTCACGTCGGCGGGTTCGTAGCCTTCGTTGCCGCCGAGTGGGATCTCGATGTAGGTCATGTCGAGTTTCCTGGCCAGCGCGGCTTCGCTGAAGCCGACGTTGCTCATTTCGCCGGGGGTGCGGCAGTTGATGATGAGGGTGTAGCCGTCGTCGGCGAGGGCGCGGAGGGTTTGCTCGGTGGGCTGCGATGCGACGGTGATGGTGTTGTCGGTGGCGGAGAAGAACTCGGGGGCGTCGCCGATGGAGACGGGGAGCGAGGGGTCGGCGGACCACTGGGTCCAGGAGCCTTCATACAGCTTGACGTTGGGCCATTCGAGGACGCTGCGCAGGTAGAGGTAGAGGAGGGTGGCTTCGCGCCCGGTGCCGCAGTAGACGACGGTGGGGATGTTGGCGTTGAGTCCGGCGTCCTTGAGGAGCGTCTCGATTTCCTTGCGGGGCTTGAAGAGGGCTTCGTTGTCGGCGCGCATCAGCGACTTCCAGTCGACGTTGATGGCGTGGGGGATGTGGCCGTTGCGCGGCCAGGGTTTGCCTTCGCCGCGATAGAGCTTGGCGGGGCGGGCGTCGACGAGGGCGCCTTCGTTGGTGTCGGACATCTGCTTGACGTGGGCGAGGTCGGCGGCGTGGGTGGTGTCGGGCTTGGCGGTCCAGGGGGTGGTGGTGAAGGCGGCATAGGTCTGGGTGACGGGGTTGTTGCCGCGCCAAGCTTCGAAGCCACCGTCGAGGAGGAGGACGTCGGTGTGGCCGGCTTTGAGGAGCGCGTAAGCGGTCATGGTGGCGGCGAGTGGGTCTTCGGCGTCGCTATAGACGAGGACGGGGATGTCGGCACGGACGCCGGCGCGCTCGAAGACGCGGCCGAGGTCGCAGTCGGCGAGGTACTGCGCGGGGAGGCCGCTGACGGATTCGCGGAGGCACTCATCTTCGATGTGGACGGCGTTCTCGATGTGGCCCGCGAGGTACTTGGAGACGGGGCGGGTGTCGAGGATGTGGATGCGCTGCTGCTCGACGAGTCGCTGCGCGCGGGAGACGGGGATGATCTCGAAGGTGGGCGCGGCGGTTTGCGCGAGTGTCGTGGCGGTGGTGATGATGAGGGATGCGCAGGTGATCGCGCAACGCGAGAGAAGGGCGCGCGGCATGGGTGGGTGCTCCACGTGTCGTTGAGATGGAAGCGTCCGCCAGGTGGACGCTGGGGGAGTTACCGGGGGCGTCGGGTGGTGGTTGCGGAAAAAGGCATTCACCACAGAGAACACAGAGAGCGCAGAGGGATACAGAGTTCAGGGTTTAGAACCGGAGACGAACATAATGGTTCCAGCCCGGCACATGAAAAAGGCCCGTGCTTGCGCACGGGCCTGTGGGTGTGAACGGGATTGATCGGCGTGTGATTAGCGGGTGGGGCGGAGGTAGAGGAACTTGCCGCGGATGCCGTCGGGCGTGAGCTGGAAGTCCATGACGGAGTCGCCGATGTGCTTGATGAGGATGTCGAGGGGCGGGAGTTCGCGGAGGGCCTCGGGGGTCGATTCCTTCATGGACTCGAGGTACTGCTTCTTGGCTTCCTGCGACTCGGGATCGTCGCCGAAGATGTCGTCGGCCTGGGCGGCCATGATCTTGTCGCGGTTGCGGAGGGTCCAATCGGCGTACTCGATGGCCTGCTTCATGTCGCCCCATGCGAAGGCGAGGCCGTTGGCGGGGAGGGTCTTCATGGCGGTGAGGAAGCGCGGGTCCTTGGCGAGCTGGGCGTCGCCGGGGTTGGCGGCGAGGCGGAGCGCGTTCTCAACGGCGGTGCTGGTGCCGATGAAGAGGTGGCCGGCGCCGAGGCCGATGGCGATGGAGTCGAGGCCGGGGGCCATCATGGCGCCTTCGGGCATGGACCAGATCTGATTGCCCTGGAAGTCGCGGACCTGGAGGTTGGCCATGGCGCCGAGGGTGTTGATCTGCTGCGCGATGGCGTCTGGGTTGCGGGCGGCGGTGGCGAAGAGGACCTTCTGGCTGGTGGCGCTGTAGGGCTTCTCGTAGCTCTGGGTGACGAACATCTGCGGGCCGATGTTGTCGAGGATCGGTGCGGCCATGCCGGCGGCCTGCTGGAGGTTCATCTCCATCTGCTGCGCCATTTCGGCGGGAAGCTGCTTGGTGAGTTCGAGGAGGAGCGGGAAGAGTTCGCTGAACTGGAGCTGCAGCATGCTGAGGGATGCGGCGTCGGCGGAGACGAAGGCGGGGGCGGTGAAGTCGGCCGCGGGGGGATCGATGAGGGTGAAGAGGCCCTTCTTCTCTGGAACGAGGACGCCGAAGGAGCCTTCGGCCATGCCCTTGTCGGTGTCGAAGTTGAGGCCGACAGAGCCGCCCTTCACGCCGGCGAGGCCGAGGATGGAGACGATCTGGCTGGGGGCGGGGGGCAGGAAGGCCTTCTCTTCGTCGGTGAGGTTGGCGCGCTCGGCGGCGTCGTTCTTGGCGAGGAGATCGAGGAGGGAGGAGGTGAAGAAAGCGGCGTAGCCCTGGTTCTTGCCGATCTGGGCGATGACGGCGGAGTAGTCCGCGGTGTCGCCGAGGGAGTCGGCATCCTTGCCGGCGGCGCGGTCGATGACGCGCTCGACGCTGCTCATGTCGGAGGAGAAGACGAGGTTGTTGGCGACGCGTGCGTAGTAGACGGTCTTGACCTCGGCGAAGGGCGCCTCGGGCTCGGGCATGTCGAAGTCCATGTCTTCGGCGTCTTCGTCGGCTTCATCGGCGTCGTCTTCAGCGTCGTCCTTGCCGGCGTTGGGGTCGGTGATGGCGAAGATCTTGGTGGAGGCGTACTCATCTTCATCAACGACGACTTTGCCCTTTTCCTCGGCCTGTGCGAGAGCTTCGGCGATCTTGGTCGCGGCTTCGTCGGTGTTGTCGCCCCAGTCGCCGAAGGCGAGGGTGTGGGCGGTGGGCTTCTCGCCCGCGACGGCGGCGGGGGTGATCCAGAAGGTGAGGCCGATGGGGCCGGAGGGCTCCTTGAGGTCCTCGACCTTCATGTTGATCGCTTCGAGGTCCTTGTTGAGATCGTCGATGGCTTCCTTGGAGTACTTCTTGAACCAGCTCTGGATGGAGGGGTCTTTCCAGACTTCCATGAAGCCGGTCTTGTCGAAGCTGGCTCGCATCGCCTTGTAGTCGTCGATGGAGACGACGAGGGCGGCGTTCTTGGGAGCGACGTCGGCGATCGTGAAGGAATCGGCGAGCGCGGCCGAGCCGGCGAAGAAGATGAGGGCGGGGGCGAGTTTCAGGGTAAGGGTGGTCATCTGTGGTTCCGTTGAGTGTGCTTCAGAGAAAGTTGCTGGAGTGTTCTTTGGTGCGGGTGACTGGTCACTTTCCCGGCGCGCCGGGAGAGAGGGGTTGATCACTGAGCGGTGGAGTCTTCAAGGATCTGCGGCTTGTCGAAGGCGGAGCGAACGGGGGCCTGGTTGTAGTTGTAGCCGCTGTTGGGGTTTTCTTTGTCGTAGGCAAAGGCATCGCGGTTCTTGAGGAAGTCGCGGACGTAGCGGGCGGGGATGGCGAAGCCCATGCCCTCGCCGAGCGGGATCTTCATGTTGGTGACGCCGATGACCTCGCCCTTGAGATTGAAGAGCGGGCCGCCGGAGTTGCCGGGGTTGATCTCGGCGGTGGTCTGGATGAAGGTGAGGCCTTCGAAGTTGCGGTTGGTGGTGGCGACGACGCCGCGGCTCAGGGTGCGTTCGAGGCCCAGGGGCGAGCCGATGGCAAAGACGTCCTGGCCGGCTTCGAGGCTTTCGGCGCTCTGGAGGTAGACGGTGGGGAAGGGCTTGCCTTCGGGGTGCTTGAGCTTGATGAGGGCGAGGTCGACGTGGTTGTTGACGGCGACGATCTCGACATCCTCGATCACGCGGCGGCGGAAGTCGTTGTCGCGCTGTTCGAAGATGGTGCACTTGATCTTGGTCTCACCCTGGATGACGTGGGCGTTGGTGATGGCGAAGCCGTCGGGGTGGATGATGAATCCGGAGCCGAGTCCGCCGGGGGTGGAGACCATGACGACCGCTTCGCCGTACTTCTTGGCGAGTTCCTTGGGCGCCGACTCGGGGAGGCGGCGTGCGCTGCGGTAGAGGTCGTCGGAGCGCGACTCGTCGGTGACTTCATCGGGCGCGGCGCGGACGATTGAGGCGATCTGGTTGCGCGGGACGGCGATGACCTCGAAGCCCATGTCGACCCAGACGGTCTCGCTGGTCTCTTTGAGGATGGGGGCGGCGAGGGAGCGGCCATCGGTGAAGGTGATGGTGTCGAGGGCGGTGATCTTCTTGGGGGCGGGCGCGGGAACTGCGGCGGCGGGGGCCGGCGTTCCGGGCGCTGCCGGGGCGG
>JBGSZV010000208.1:0-12844 GCA_041750235.1 Phycisphaerales bacterium | reverse complement strand
CGGCGGTCGAGGCGGCATCGGGCATGGGGCTGAAAGCGACGAAGCTGGTCGTGGCGGGCGCGTTTCACTCGCCGCTCATGGCCCCGGCCGCCGACCGGCTGGCATCGGCCCTGGAAGGGGTGGCGATCCGGCCGCCCGTGTGCCCGGTGATGGCGAATGCCACCGGACTGCCCCATGGACAGGGGGAGTTCGCTGGGCAGTCGTTTGAGGTGGGGGTCCGGGCGGCCCTCGTCCGGCAGCTGACTCGGCCCGTACTATGGAGTCAGGGATGCGCCTGGCTGGTGAAGCAGGCCCCTGCCGCTGAGTTTCACGAAGTGGCCCCCGGCCGCGTGCTGATGGGGCTGATGCGACGGATCGAACGAGCAGTCAAGGTGACGACGCATGAACAGCCGGGCGAATAAGTTGACAGTGGTCGGCGGACTGGCACTCGCGATCCTCGCGGGCGCCTCGCTGAGCGCGTGTGAGAAGAAGAAGGCACCGCCCCCTCCCCCGCCGCCTCCGCCCCCCGTGGCGGCCGCGCCGGACTGGACGCTCGAGGACATCAAGATGGACCCGCGCGTGCAGTTCCCCGAGAGCCGCACGCCGAGCACCCGCGAACTGGCTCAGTCGGTCGCGGACCTTGCCTCGGCGATCATCACGGGCAATGACACCGAGATGTCGAGCCTGCTGGACCCGATTGATCACGCTGTCATGAGCGATTTGGTTTCCAGCGGAGGTTGGAAAGACGGCACATCGGGCATCGAAGCGGTGCGGGTGTGCGTGCTTGAGGAGGGCGAAGGGAAGAACTCCTGCCGTCTGGGCCTTGGCGTGCAGGACAAGATGGGCGCGTATCTGCTGGCGTGGACGGGTTCGGCCTCGGGCGAGGACTGGATGTTCCAGGGGCTCGCGATCGTGCCGCAACTCGCGGATCGCGTGGCGACGCTCGACGGCGTGGCGATGGTGGAGCCGACGATTGATACGTCCGCGCCGGTGGTGGTTGAGCTGCCGGACGCGATCACCGCGCCGGACGCCAACGTGACAAACAACGATTCTTCCTCGTCTCCGAGCAACGATCCGCCGCCCCCGCCGAACCAGAAGCCGCCGGGCTGAGTGGCGGCTCGTCCCGGCGTGCCGGGACGGATGAGCGCCTCAAATGCGCGGGCGTGGTTGGCGATCGAATGACTGAAGGAGCGGATGGATGACGACCGAGCGTCGGGTGGCGGTGGTGACGGGCGCGAGCCGCGGGATCGGCCGAGCGATCGCGGAGCGGCTGGCTCGCGATGGACGCCACGTGGTGCTGGTGTCGCGCAGCGAAGGACCCCTCAACGATTTGAAGTCGGCGATCGAGTCGCACGGCGGGACGGCGAGCGTTGCGGCGGTGGATGTCGGTGATGCGGCGGCGCTGCAGGCGTGCGTCGAGGGTGTCGCGACCAAGCATGGCCGACTGGACATTCTCGTGAACAACGCCGGCATCACGCGCGACAATCTCTCGTTGCGGATGAGCGACGAAGAGTTCATGGAAGTGATCCGCGTGAACCTGATGTCGGCGTTCGTGGCGAGCCGTGCGGCGGCGCGGCCGATGATGAAGGGTCGCTTCGGGCGGCTGGTGCACATCGGCTCGACGTCGGGCGTGGTCGGGAACGCCGGGCAGGCGAACTACGCCGCGGCCAAGGCGGGGCTGATCGGGATGAGCAAGTCGCTGGCGCGGGAGCTGGGCGGCAAGGGGATCACGTCGAACGTGATCGCACCGGGGTTCATCGAGACGGACATGACGTCGGGCCTGCCGGCGGAGATCAAGGCCAAGGTGCTGGAGGGGATGGCCCTCAAGCGGCTCGGGAACGTGGAGGACATCGCCGAGGCGGTGGCCTACGTCTCGGGCGAGGGGGCGGGGTTCCTGACCGGGCAGACGATCTGCGTCGATGGCGGTCTGACGATGTGCTGATCGGCTGATTTCGCGGTTTTTGATGCCGTCGGCGAGGATGGGGAGATGTTCGGGATCGGCCCGGCGTTTGCCGGGTTTGGCTGTCCACCGCTATATTGGTTGCTTGTCCACGCTGCCGGGGCGCCCGGCGGCCAAACGTGATGGAGAAACGACGTGACGGAACAGGAAATCGAAGCGAAGGTGATCGAGATCGTCGCCGAGCAGATGGGTGTCGAGAAGAGCCAGATCAGCCGGGACACGAGCTTCGTGAACGATCTGAACGCCGACAGCCTCGACACGGTCGAGCTGGTCATGGAGTTCGAGGATCGCTTTGAAACCTCGATTCCTGATGAGAAGGCCGAGCAGATCCGCACGGTCGGCGAGGCCATCAAGTTCATCGCCGAGGCGAAGAACTCGGGCTGAGGCCGGTTGGGCCTCGGTCGGCGACGGGCACCAGCCTGAGATGGCAATCCAGAGGTCTTGTATCCGCCGATGAGTACTCCGCACCACGCGACACGAGTCGTGATCACCGGCATGGGCGCCGTGACCAACCTTGGTCATGATTCCGTGTCGACGTGGGACGCCATGGTCCAGGGGCGCAGTGGCATCACGCGCATCGTGGACATGGAAGGCTTCTCGAAGTGGCCGGAAGATCAGTGGGCCGTCAAGATCGGCGGCGCGATCCGCAACTGGGACGAGGCGACGCGGCTGGACAAGCGCGACGTGAAGCGGCTTGATCGCTTCGCGGTGCTGGGCATCAGCGCGGGCATCGAAGCGGTCATTAACTCGGGGATCGACTTCTCCAAGGAAGACATGACCCGCTGCGGCCTGGTGGTCGGCTCGGGCGTGGGCGGTATCCAGACGATTGAAGCGGGCGTGGGCGTGATGATCGAGAAGGGGCCTTCCCGGCTCAGTCCGTTCACCGTTCCGCGGCTGATGGCCAACGCGATCTCGGGGGATCTTTCGATCCGCTACGGCCTGCAGGGGCCGTCGGGCTCGCACACGACGGCGTGCGCCTCCAGCGGCCATTCGATCGGCGACGCCTTCCGGATCATCCAGCGAGGTGACGCGGACGTGATGCTCGCGGGCGGCAGCGAGGGCGCGGTGTCGCCGTTGTGCCTGGGCGCCTTCATGGCCATGCGAGCCCTTTCGACGCGCAACGACGAGCCAACGCGGGCCTCGCGTCCCTTTGACCGCGACCGCGATGGCTTTGTGCTGTCGGAGGGCGCGGCGGTCATGATGCTCGAATCGCTCGAGCATGCCCGCAAGCGCGGCGCGAACATCCTCTGCGAGATCGTCGGCTACGGGGCGTCGAGCGACGCCAGCCACATCACCGCTCCGGATGCCGAGGGACGCGGAGCGCAGCGGTCGATGTCGTGGGCCCTCCGCGATGCCGGCCTTGAGCCGAAGCAGATTGACTACATCAACGCCCACGGCACCAGCACGCCCCTGGGCGACGCGGCCGAGGTTGCGGCGGTGAAGGGTGTCTTCGGGGATCACGCGGTCAAGGCCAAGGGCGGCAAGCTGCTGATGTCCTCCACCAAGAGCATGACCGGTCACTGCCTGGGTGCCTCGGGCAGCGTCGAGATGATCGCCTGCATCGGGGCAATCCGTCACGGCGTGGTCTCCCCCACCATCAACCTTGAGAACCCCGACGAGGGGTTTGACCTGGACTTCGTGCCCAACGTCGCCCGTGACGCCCGCGTCCGGTACGCCATGAACAACACGTTCGGCTTCGGCGGGCACAACGTCACCCTGCTCGTCGGCCGATTCGAGGGGTGAGGCAGCCTTTGCGCGTCCGGCGCGGCGGACTGCCTCCAAAGCCCGGCGGTGTGAACACCCGATAGTCAGGGCGTGTCCACCGACCTTGATGTGATCCGAAAGCTCGAAGTGCCGATCATCGTCCAGCTTGGGCGAAAGGCGATGTCGCTGGCCGAGGTCATGGCCTTCATGCCCGGGGCGATCATCGAGCTGCCCAAGCGAGCCGAGGATGAGCTTGAACTGATGGTCAACAACCGCCCCATCGGGACCGGCGTGGCGGTGAAGGTGGGCGAGAACTTCGGGCTGCAGATCGAGTTCGTCGGGGATGTCCGGACACGGATCGAGGCGATGGGCGAGATCCGCCGAGAGGCGCGTCCGCTGACGATGAATGAACCGGCCGGCTGATCCGCACGAATCGCGACTTGCTCCAAGAACTTGTTTGCGGTCCGGGCGTCGCGCGGTCACCATGTCGTTGATTCGGGACCGGAGACGCTGATGAAGCAAGTCGATGCGAAAGCGAGCGGACGCTGCCGTGAGGTCACGATCGCGACGGTCGTCTTCGGGGTGCTGTTCGGGGCGATCCTGAACGCCGCGATCACCTACTCGGGGTTGAAGATCGGGTTCACGATCTCCGGGAGCGCCATCGCGGCGGTGATCGGCTTTGGCGTGCTTCGGGGACTGCTGCGCCGGGGCACGATCCTGGAAGTGAACATCGGGCAGACGCTGGCATCCGCGGTGAACATCGCGACGAGCGGTGTGATCTTCACGATCCCGGTGCTGTTCCTGATGGACAAGCAGGCGTTTGCGCTGGGCGATCGGACGTTCTGGCTGCTGCTGGCGGCGTGTACGGCGGGCGGCGTGCTGGGGGTGGTCTTCATCGTGCCGGTGCGGAAGCAGATGATCGACATCGATCGGCTGCGGTTCCCCTCGGCGACGGCGGTGGCGGCGATCCTGAAGAGCCCTGGGGCCGGGACCGCAAAGACCGTGGTGCTGCTGGCGGGCATTCTGCTGGCGGTTGTGGTGTACCTGCCGGCGGGGCTGCCGGCGATCCGCCTGCAGGTTGATCCGTCGAAGATCGATCAGCTTGAGAAGCTGCAAGAGAAGGGCAAGATCACCGCGCAGCAGGCGCAGGTGACGCGGGATATCTCCGAATGGGTCGCGCGGCGGGGCGGGCCGGAAGAACTGGTCGAGCGCGGCCGGGTCATTCGGCAGATGCGGGCGCTGCAGGCGGCTGAGATCGGGCATAAGGAGCCCAGCCCGGAAGTCGCTTCGCTGGTCGAACGGGCCGGCTCGATGCGGGAAGGCTCGGTGTACACCGACGATCTGGCGGTCGCGGTGATGCGCGCGACCGATGGCGAACTCGAGTGGGACGAACTGCGATCGCGCAAGCTCGGCTGGGCGACCGTGCCGTTGTGGGGCTACTCGGATCTGGGCATCCGGATGGGCGCGGCCAAGGACCAATCGGAGGCGGAGCGCATCCGGGTCGATCGCGACAATGACGGCACGCCGGATCTGGTCGTGACGAACGACAAGATTCACGCGGGGCGAATTCTCGGGTTGCCCGACGAGATCGAACTGATCTTCGCGATCGCGCCATTTGCGATCGGTGCTGGCTACCTGACCGGCCGTGCCGGGCTGATGGTGCTCGCGGGCGGCGTTCTGGCGTTCTTCTTCGTGAACCCCATCGCGTTCAACCAGGGCTGGATGCCCGCGACGATTTCCGCGCATCAAGCCCCCACGTTCGGATTTACGAACTTCAACCGGCCGCTGGGCATCGGTCTGCTGATGGGCGGGGCGCTCATGGGAATCGTCGCTTCACTGCCGGCGATCCGGGAAGCGTTCAAGAGCATCGCGGGCGCGGGAAAATCGGGCCGCTCATCAGACGAACTGGGGCTCAAGTCGCTGATCATCGGCGCCGTGTGCGCGATGGGACTGCTGTTCCTGGCGGCGGAACTGCTCCACGCCAACTCGAATACACCGGCGAGCGGGCTGCTGGCCGGGTTGCCCTCGATGCTGCGGCACGGGATCGTGGCGCTCGTGGGCGTGGCGTGGATGTGGTTCGCCGGGATCATCATCGCGCAGTGCGTGGGGATGACGGACTGGTCGCCGATCTCGGCGATGAGTCTGCTGACGGTCGTGCTGGTGATGGCGCTGGCGGGTCCCAACGATGTGATCGGCGCGGTGATGATCGGCGCGGCGCTGTGCTGCGCCATCACCTGCGCGAGCGACATGATGCAGGATCTGCGGACCGGGCATCTGGTCGGCGGCAAGCCCAAAAGGCAGCAGCTCATTGAACTGTTCGGAGTGATCTTCGGGCCGGCGATCTCGCTGTGTACCGTGATGCTGATCGTGAACGCGAATCTCGTGGCGACGGGCGGCGCTGCGGCAATCGGCCCGGGCACGGACACCGCGGCGGCCCAGGCGCAGACGCTCCACGCGATCATCAAGAGCATCCAGGGCGGCGAGATGCCCTACGCCCTGTACGGCTTTGGCGCAGTGCTCGGCGGGCTGCTGGGGCTCGGCGCCTTCAGCGGGCTGGGTGTGCTGGTGGGGTTGTCGATGATCCTGCCGTTCTACTACATCCTGACGTACGGCATCGGGTGCATTCTGAACATCGTTGTTGGCGCGATCAAGGGTCGCACGTGGGCGGAGGAATGGGGTGTGCCGTTCTGCGCCGGTCTGATTGTCGGCGAAGCGCTCCTGGCTCTGGTGATCAACGCCACCGTACTGGCGATGGGGTAATGCGATGAAGGCACTGGCGCAAATCCTGATCGCGGTGAGCGTGACGCTGGGCGTGCTGGCGGCGGCGACGGCATACCTCGCGCCACTCTCGATGGGCGCTCGGCTCGTCGATCTCACCCTTGCCGCTCCGGCCGGGAAAACGGATGACAAGCCGATTGCCGTGGAAGGCACGCGGCTCACGGCGGAACTCGTGGAACAGCTTCGCGTCAGCGGCGTGAAGTATGTGAAGGTCAAGGAGTCCCCGGTTTCGTCGCCGAATGTCGGTGGGAAAAAGCCGACTCGGTTTGATCTCGGAGCGATCCGTCGCTGGCCGGGGCGGTGGCTGTTTGTGGGAGCGGTCGGCGGATTGTCGTTGGGGGCATTCCTCGTGCGGCGCGCCAACAAGACCGCTATCGCAGCGGCGCTGCGGCCGGATGCCAAGCGCGGCAGCGTGGAGACGCCGGATGAGGCGATCGCGGGGTTGCTCGCGACCATCGCGGCGATCGAGCGTGATGTGCAGTTGCACGCCGATGACAGCGCGCGACTCGCGGTCATCACCGACCGGATCGACGAGGCGCAAAAGACCCATATTGACGCGTTCCTCTTGGCGAGAACTCTGCTTCAAGGTCGACTGGGGATATCCAGGTTCACGCTGCTCATGGACCGATTCTCGCTGGGAGAACGCCGGCTCAATCGCGCGTGGTCGGTCGCGATCGACGGGGTGTATCCAGAAGCGATCGAAAACGTGCGGCTTGCGGAGCAGTCGTTCCGCGAGGCGCAGAAGTGCCTCGGCGGCTGATCCTGCTATTCAAAGACAACTTCGGCCCGCGGCTCATCGTCGGTGCCGGACCATTTCAGGCGAACCGGCGCTGAGAGCCCCGTGACGCGGATCTCGGGCAGCTTGGGGCCGCTCTTGTTGTCTTTCGATGCCGTGAGTTCCATGGTGACGGGCTTGCGGACGCCGCCCTGCCCCGGTCGCGGCTCTTCAACGGTCGGCGGCTGGAAGAGCTTGTCATCGGTCGCGGAGAGGATGCGAGGGACGGCGTGGTCCACACGGCGGAGCTGGAACTTGATGGCGCGGAGCTGCGTCTTGAGATCGTCCATGGAGGAGAAGGCGATCTTGCGCTTGGCGAGTTCCTTGATCCCTTCGCCAAGGAACTCGAGGCGTTCGGCGGCGGTGGAGAGCGGGTCGGGCTTCCAATCGTTCAAGACCCAGTCGCGCCACTTCTTGTCCATCGCCTTGGCGGCGTCCGCGGAGCCGAAGGCCTTGATCATGGCCTGCTCCGCGCCGGCGCCGGTGGAAGCGACCTTGATGAAGGTGGTGAGGGCGTCGGCGTACTTGCCGTTCTCGGCGTTGATGAGGAAGTGGACGACGGACCATGACTGGTCGTAGAGCACGCCGGCGCGCGGGTCGTTGCCGCCGACGGCCATGTTCCATCGCTGATGGCTGATGGTGAGGAGTTCTTCGAGGGGGAAGGAGATCTCGTTGCGGAGCTGATCGCGGATGCGTTCGATGCGCGATTCGGGAGCGACGCCGGTCTTGAGGCGGCCCTTCACGAGGATCGACTGGCCGAAGTACTCCGCGACGCCCTCGTTGGCCCAGATCGGCAGGCTCTCGCCGATGCGGGAGTTGGCGAACTGGTGAAAGCCCTCGTGCTGCAGCACGTGGAACATGCGCAGGCCGCTCTGCCCCTCGAGGAAGGTGGAAAGGCCGGATTCCTGGCTGCTCCAGAAGAAGACACCGGCGGTGTTGTCGGCCTTGACGCCGCGTTCGGCGAGCTGCGCGAGGTAGTTGGCGTTGGTGTCGTAGAGGTAGAGGCGCACCGCGCTGCTGTTGCGGGCGGGGAAGCTCGCGAAGCGGCGCTCGTACTCTTCGAAGACCGCGTCCATGTGAGCGACGATCGGCCGGGCTTCGGCGGCGGGGAGATTGCCGAGGACCTCGTAGTTCCGGCTGCGCCACGGCTTGACGGGCGCGACGGGGTTGCGGTGCTCCTGCGCGAGCGCGGTGACAACGATCGCGAAGAGGACGACCGCCAAGGCAATATGGATGCCGCGGTTCATTTGACGGTCTTCTGGGCAAAGGCGCGGGCGGTTTCGATAGCGGCGTCGATCTTGGCGACATCCGTGCCGCCGCCCTGGGCGTTGGCGGGCTGGCCGCCGCCCTTGCCGCCAACGGCGGTCGAAGCTTCACGGACCCAGTCGCCGGCTTTGAGGCCGCGTTTGATGAGCGCATCGGCAACGCTGGCGACGATGGTGACCTTACCGGCCTCGGCATCACCGGAGATCAGCATGATCGCGGCCTGGGGGTGGCGGGCGCGGACGGCGTCCATCGCGGCGAGCAGTGCTGCGCGGTCGGAGTCGGCGGGGATCTGGTAGACGATGATCTCGCTGGTTTCCTTCTCAGCGAGTTCGCGAGCCACGCCGACGGCCTGATCGCGACCGGCGCTGGCGGCCTTCTTCTGCGCGGCCTTGGCGCGTTCCTGCAGTGTCGCGAGCATGGCGCGGAGATCGCCCTTGCGCGAGAGCGGGATCTCGGCGGTGTCGATCTCGGCGGAGATCGCGGTGACTTCGGCGGGAAGGTGCTGCTCCGGGAGTTCGCTCGCGCCGCGTACGCGGGACGCGATGGTCTCGGCGGTCTTTGCCGACTTCTTCGCGGCCTCGCCGGTGATGGCGATGATGCGACGGACGCCCTTGCTGACGGACTCTTCGCCGACGATCGCGAAGGACTCAGCCTCGCCGGTCTTTTCAAGGTGCGTGCCGCCGCAGAACTCGATGGAACTGGCCATCCATTGGTCGTTGCCGGGGTCGGCAAGGAGCTGCTGCACCGGCACACCGACCGAGACGACGCGGACGGGGTCGGGGTAGGCCTCGCCGAAGACCGCGCGCAGCCCCTTGATCTGGCGGGCCTTGTCCTGCGGCACCACTTCGGCGCTGACCGCGAGGTTGCGCTTGATGAGATCGTTCACGCGCATCTCGATGAGACTGGTCTGGTCGCGGTCGATGGCGGCGTTGTGAGAGAAATCGAAGCGCAGGCGGTCGGGGGCGACGAGCGAGCCCTTCTGATCGACGTGCGATCCGAGGTTCTCGCGGAGGGCGAGGTTGAGCAGGTGCGTCGCGGTGTGGTTGGACGCGATCTGCTGGCGGCGGTTGTGGTCCACGCGCAGCTCGACTTCTTCGCCGACGTGCAGTTCGCCCTTCAAGATTCGTCCGATGTGGGCGATGAAGCCGCTGCAGTTCTTGACGCTCTCGACCTGGAACTCGCCCGCGCCGTGGTCGCCGGCGCTGGCGCCGGCGCGCATGGAGAACTGGGCGATGCGGCCCATGTCGGCGACCTGGCCGCCCATCTCGGCGTAGAAGTTGGTCTTGTCGAGGACGATGGTGAAGCGGTCGGTCGGGCGCGTGTTGGAAGCGACGACGTGCTGATCGAAGCCCTCGCCGTTCCAGATCGCGGTGATGCGGGCGCGGATCTTGCGGCCGTGGAACTTGTCCTCGTCGTGCGTGGGCTTGACGTTCATCGACTTGAGCTTGGAGACGGGCTCGGTGCCGAGGAGGTACGCGGCGTTCGCGTCGTCCTCGCCGCCGCCGGCGCGGGACTTCTCGCGGGCCTGCTCCATGAGCTTCTCGAAGCCGGCGACATCCACGCTCATGCCGCGTTCCTCGGCCATGAGCTGGGTGAGGTCGACGGGGAAGCCGTAGGTGTCGTGGAGCTTGAAGGCATCTTCCGCCGCGACCTGTTTGCGGCCCTGAACGGCCTTGTCGAAGAGGGCGATGCCGTGGGTGAGCGTGCGTCCGAACGCTTCTTCTTCGTCCTTGATGACGCGCATGACGTAATCGGGGCGCTTGCGCAGCTCGGGGAAGAAGTCGCCCATGGTTTCGATGACGGTGGGGACGAGATCGGTCATGAAGACGCCGGGGACGCCCAGGGTCTGGCGGCCGTAGCGGACGGCACGCCGGAGGATGCGGCGAAGGACGTAGTTGCGGCCTTCGTTCCCGGGCTCGGCGCCGTCGGTGATGGCGAAGGTGAGGGTGCGGGTGTGGTCGGCGATGACGCGGTAGGCGATGTCGGCGGGATTGGTGAGGGAGCCGGTGTAGTCGGGGGCCTTGCAGTATTTCTTGATGGCCGCGAAGAGCGGTGAGAAGGCGTCGGTGTCGTAGTTGCTGTTCTTGCCCTGGATGATGCGCACGATGCGCTCGAGGCCCATGCCGGTGTCGACGTGCTTAGCGGGCAGCGAGAGGAGGTTGTTGGGCGTCCGGTTGAACTGGATGAAGACGTGGTTCCAGAACTCGATGACGTTGGGGTCGCTCTTGTTGACGAGCACATCGCCGCGTGACTTCTTGCGGTCGGCATCCGGGCGGCAGTCGTAGTGAATCTCGGTGCAGGGTCCGCAGGGGCCGGTGTCGCCCATCTCCCAGAAGTTGTCCTTCATGTTGCCGGGGAGGATGTGGTCGGCGGGGAGGTACTGCTTCCAGAGTTCGTACGCCTCGCGGTCGGGCTCAAGACCGGCAGCCTTGTTGCCCTCGAAGTAGGTGGCGTACATGCGGCTGGGGTCGAGCTTCCAGATGTCGGTGAGCAGCTCCCAGCCCCACTGGATCGACTCTTTCTTGAAGTAGTCGCCGAAGGACCAGTTGCCGAGCATCTCGAAGAAGGTGTGGTGATAGGTGTCCTTGCCGACATCATCGAGGTCGTTGTGCTTGCCGCCGGCGCGGATGCACTTCTGGCTGTTGACGGCGCGGGTGAGGCCGTTGAAGGGGTGACCTTTGGGGAAGTCGGTCTGGCCGAGGAAGAGGGGCTTGAACTGGTTCATGCCCGCGTTGGCAAAGAGCAACGTGGGGTCGTCGTGCGGGACGACCGGCGAAGACGGCACGAAGCGGTGCGACGCCCGTTCGACGAAGAACTCGATGAACTGACGGCGGATGTTGGCGGCGGTGAGCGGCTGGGTCGGCATAACGGTCCTTCGGAGGTGCGGTCTGGGCGAGGAGTATAGAGAATTGCGGGCGTCCCCCGAACAAGCCCCAGCCATCAATGACGCCTCGATCTCAAGCATCCTGGGCTCGGAAGATCTCCTTCCCCCCTTGTCGCGGGGAGCGGGCATCGCCGGGGCGATTGGGGGTCCGGGGAGGATCGTTCATCGCGTCTTCACAAACGACCGAAAACATGGGAAGCGACCGCCGGAGCAGGGCGAGGCGACCGCGCCAAACCGATCACTGGAGCCGGGGCATGCGGGTGCTTGTAGTGGACGATTCAGACGTGATGCGGACGCTCGAGCGTCACGTGCTGACGAAGCTTGGGTTCACGGAGATCGACGAGGCCGTTGACGGCGCGGATGCGTTGGCGAAGGTGGAAACGTCCCCGCCCGGGTTGATTCTGCTGGACTGGAATATGCCGAGGATGAACGGGCTGGAGTTCGTGGAGAAGTATCGCGCTTTGGCCGGCAAGGCGCTCATCATGATGGTGACGGTGGAGGCCGAACGCTCCATGGTGCTCAAGGCGATCGCGGCCGGTGTGGACCGGTACGTGATCAAGCCCTTCACGGCCCGCTCGCTGGGGGAGCAGATTCGTGACCTTGTGAGCTGACTTGGCGGCGAGCTTGCCGCAGAATGGATTGAGCGATTCAATCTCCCGTACTCACGATCTCGGCTGATGGGATGCTGGCGACGCTGACGATCCCCGCCGGCTTTGTCGTTGATGATGCGGGACGGGAAGCACTGACCACGATCGCCCGGCAGGCGGGCGTGGTGCTGAACAGCTCGGTGGTCGAGGCTCTCAACGCGATCCCGGTCAACGCGGCGGCGGAGCGCGACTGGAGCGGGACGGTGGCGTTGGGCCGGCAGGTCATCCACGGCCGACGTGCCAGCCTTGAGTGGACGATCGATGATGAACGCACGAACGAGGTCGTGTCGTACTACGACCGATCGCCGTATGTCTCGATCACACCGGGGACGGTGCTGGGACGGATGACGTCGGCGACGCCCGGGACGGACGGCGTGGATGTGCGCGGACAGATCATCGCGGCGCGCCCGGGGGCGGTGTGTCCGATCCTGCTCCGCGATTCGATCGAGACTCGACCGGATGGAACAGTCGTCGCCAAGGCGGGCGGGCTGCTGCTGCGATCGGCGGCCGAGGCGTGGATCGGGAACGTGCTGGAGATTCCGGGCTCTGTTGATTTCAGCACGGGGAACATCGACTTTGACGGCGATGTGGTGATCGAGGGCGGCGTTCAGGACGGCTTTTCGGTCCGGGCGACGGGCAACCTGCTGGTGGACGGGCAGGTCGGCGCGAGCAATGTGAGGTGCGGCGGCGACCTGGTCGCGCGGTACGGCGCTGCCGGTGCGATGGCGGGTGAGGTGAACGTCGGCGGGATGCTGGCCGCGCGGTACCTGGAGGGTGTTCGCGGCGTGGTCGGCGGCGACCTGTGCATCGAGCGGGACATCGTGGACTGCGAGCTGGATGTGGAGGGCGGC
>JBGSZV010000207.1:0-13678 GCA_041750235.1 Phycisphaerales bacterium | reverse complement strand
GCCGGTGGTCGTGGGCTCGACGGTCAAGCATCGAGAGATTGTGATTGAGAACGACATCGCCTGGCGCATCGATGCGCTGGTGGACTTCCTGTTCGGAAGACCGGTGACGATCGAGAGCCGGGCGCGCGATGCCGCCACACGGGAGCGGATCGAAGCGGTGCTCGCGGCGATGCTGGATGAAGCGGGCGGCGTGCGATTCCTGCAGGACCTGGCGCTGCTGGGAGCGGTGCACGGGTTCGTGGATGTGGTCGTCGATGCGGGCGATGTCTTTGGGCGTCGCGGCATGACGCCAGAAGCGGCGGCGCGGGCGATCCGGCTGCTGCCGGTGGAAGCGCCCCGAGCGATCCCCGTCCTGGACCCGGGCGACTATCGGCGGCTGCGTGGCTACATCATCGCGTCGTCGCAGCCTGGCGATGATGCGCGGGCCGGCGAGGTGATCGAGCTGTGGAGCGCCAAGCGCCGGCGTGTAGTGCACAACGATGTCGTGCTGGTGGACGAGCCCAATCGCCTGGGTGTGCTGCCGGTGGTGCACGTGCAGAACGCCGCGCAGCCGTACGCCTACGCGGGGTTGAGCGATGTGGAGCCGCTGATCCCGCTGCAGGACGAACTGAACACGCGGCTGACGGATCGGGCGCACCGCGTGACGATGCAGAGCTTCAACATGTACCTCGTCAAGGGGATCGACGCCGGCGGGCGCGTGGGTGTTGGTCCGGGGCAGGTGTGGACGACCGACAATCCCGAGGCGGACATCAAGGCCTTTGGCGGCGATGCCGCGAGCCCCAGCGAGGATCGGCACATCGCCGAGATCCGCGAGGCGATGGACAAGACCAGCGGCGTGTCGCCGGTGGTGCTGGGCGTCGTGCGCGAACGCCTGGGGCACCTCTCAAGCGAGAACGCGATCCGCATCACGCTGATGGGCGTGCTGAACAAGACGGCCCGCAAGCGTGTGGCGTACGGCACGGGCATCGAACGGGTGTGTGCGCTGGCGCTGCACGCGCTGGATGTCGCCGGCGTGATGAAGACGGACGAGCGCGACCGCGCCATCAGCATCAAGTGGCCCGACCCGCTGCCGATCGACGAGACCGAGCGCCTGCGTGCCGCACTGATGAAGCGCGAACTGGGGATTGCGGTGGGCGTCATCAAGGCCGAGCTGGGCTACGACGGTCGCGAAGCAACCAACTGAACTTTTCATCAAAGGAGCAACGACGATGAGGAACGAAGCAACGCATGACGGATCTGAACGTGGCGACACGGAACGCGAAGCGGCAGCGACGATTGTCGCAGCAGGCGAAGCGCGGATCCAGACGCCTGAGGAGAAAGTGGCCGAGCTCGAAGCGCAGCTCGCGGCGGCACGCGAGGCGATCGACGCCTCGGAGCGCCGGCACGCGATCGACATGGCGTTGGTCGAGGCGGACGCGATTGACCTCGAATCAGCGCGGCTGCTCACGGAGATGGCCGTCGCGCGGATGGATGAGAAGGATGTGGCGCTGGCCGTCAGCGATCTCCGCAAGCGCAAGCCCTTCCTGTTCCGCGAGCGTGGCACGGTAACGCTCGGCGCTGCCATGGGCGCGACGGCAGGCGCCGCACACCCGGCCGATGCGGCACGCGACGAGGCGAAGTCGGGCGACCGACGAGCGCTCCTCAAGTACTTGCGAGCGCGGCGCTCGGCGTAACGGCCGCGCGAGCGACCCACACACCCACTACTCACGACCCACATCAACCCTGATGCAAAGGAGATTCCATGGCTTTCACTGGTAAGGCGACGTACAGCGCTGGCGCCACGCTCCCCGAACTCGCTGAGGATGTGAGCGACATCATCGCACTGGTCAGCCCGTTCGAGACGCCGTTGCTCGATCACTTGGGCGATGCGCGACGCTCGGCGCGAAGCACGATACACGAGTGGCTGGAGGACTCGCTCCTCCCCAACTCCGACCGCATTGATCAGGTGAGCTTCTCCCCAAGCCCCCTGACCGCGGTGACCTTCGGCGTGGACAATGAGAACCGATTCCGCGTCGGCGACCAGATCCAAGTCGAGGGGTCCGCGGAGGTGATGCTCGTCACGGCGGTCGGCGCGACGACGATCACGGTCGAACGCGGCTACGGCGGCACGGTGAAGGAGCCGCTCGCCGACAACCTGAAGCTCTTGATCCTGGGGAACGCTTCGCTTGAAGGCGATGAGCGGCCGGCGGCGCGCTTCACCAACCGGGTGCGCCGGCAGAACTTCGCGCAGATCTTCTCCGCCAGCGTGGAGGTCAGCGGCTCACAGCTCGCCTCCAGTGCTCTGGGCGTCCGCGACGAGATGGACTACCAGAAGCAGGAGCGACTCCGCGAGATGATCCGTGACCTGGAGAACTGCGTGATCAACGGCACCGCGCCGGCCGCGGATGCGCAGGGGTCGCAGAGCGTGCGCCGCACGATGAACGGCGTGATCCGTCAGATCACCACCAACCGCTTCGAACCGGGGGCGAACGGCTTCCCCGACGGCGGCGGCTCCGGCGACGATCTCAACGAGGGCATCCTGAACCTCGCGATGCGCCTGATCTGGGAGCAATCGTCGGGCGCGATCGACACGATCGTGGTCAACGGCGTGCAGAAGCGGCGCATCAACGGCTTCATCGGCGACAGCCGCGGGTATCTGTCCAAGGACACGCGCTTCAAGGAGCTGGTCAGCGTGTACGAGAGCGACTTCGGTGTGGCGCGCGTGATCCTGTCGCGCCACGTCGCGCCCGACACCATCCTCCTGCTGGACTCCTCGCGCATCGATGTGCTGCCGCTGGCCGGCCGCAGCTTCCACTTCAAGAAGCTGGCGTCGCAGGGCGACAGCGAGGTCGGTCAGGTCATCGGCGAGTACACGATGGAGTTCCGCAACGAGAACGCGCACGGGCTGATCACCGGCCTGGCGGTCTGACATCAATCTTCCCGCGCCGCGCGAGAGCGTGGCGCGGGGTTTCGGGAAGGAGGCATTGCATGTTCGCGACCGATCGGGATCTCTTGCAGCACGAGCCGAGGTTGTTTAGCGACATCCGCTGGGCTGGGCAGACGCTCTTTGAGGGCACGGGAACTCTGAATGCCGCGGGCGACTCGATTGCCATCGCGGGTATGGACTCAGCGTCACGCGGCATCAGCGAGGGGTGCGTCGCGCTGATTGATGGTCTGGCCGTGGAGATCACGGGCGCCAAGTCGCCGGAGCTGCTGGGGATCTCGCTGCTGCGGGCGCGGCGGAGCGATTCGGTCGTCGGTGCGCCCGGCGGACCTCGGAGCGTGGCGGTGGTCGTCGCGACATTCCGCCCGCAGATCGCGCTGGTGCACGACCGCATCCTGCGGGCGCTGGGGCTGGCGACGCTGGATGAAGGGTCAGACCTGATGGGCGCCTCAGCGGTGATGAATCCCGGGGCCTTGGTGCGGGTCGAGGCACTGGGCGCGCTGCACGCCATCTTCGCTTCCGCCAGCGCCCTCGTGGAGCAGAACTCGCCGATGTGGGCGCGGGCCCAGATGTATCGCGAGCGGTTCATCGAGGAGCGACGCCGGGTGCGCGTGGATATCGACCTTGATGGCGACGGCATTGCCGACGCCACCCGCACCATCAGCGCCATGCGGTTCGTTCGCTGACAGCATTCCAAGAGCACACCGATGATCTACCTCTCGCCACGCCGTGTCACCCTCGGATCGAACGAATTGACCCACGTCTCCCGCGTCACGATCGACCGCACCGCTGACTTGCTGGCGGTCGAGCATTCGGACCTGGGGCCGCACGTCGAGTTCGTGGATGTGCCCGAGCAACGGGTGAGCCTTCAGATCGTGCGGACGATCGTGGAAGACGAAGCGGGGACTATCAAGCCGGGGCAGCAGCATGTTCTCTCGCTGCGGAGCGCCCCATCGGCCGCATCACCCGCGGCGCGGGAGATGACCGCGAGTGTGGTCGTGACGGGGATCGAGCACGACTACACCGCCAAGCACGGCCTGCAGCAGACGATCTCCGCCATCGCGCTCGCGGGCGCGGGGGGCGTTGATCCGATCACCGAGGCGATCGTCGCGGGAGGTGGCTGATGGCCAGCAGCTTTGCCGGTCTGGACCTCTTTGGCTCCGGTCCGCACCGCTTTGCGATGGGTCCAGTGGGTCGCCTGGTCGTCGGCGCTCTGAGTCCGCCCACCTATGACACGCACTCGGTGGACATGGGCGCCACGCTCGAGGTGCGGATCGTGCAGGCCGGGCGGCTGGTGGCGGCCACGCCAACGGCGCTGTGGACGCTGATCGATGCCGTCCGGACCCAGGCGGAACTCCCCCGCAACGGGACGCTCATCGACCACCACGGGCGCTCTTGGACCAACATGACGCTGGTGCGTTTCGAGCTTGCCGGGCCGATCAATCGCGGGCGTGTGGTGAGTGTGGCGTACACGGCGGAGTATCTGCGGTACGGCGTGTGAGCGAGCGGGAGGTGATGGATGAACGAGTTGGAAGTGCTGTCGTCGTTGACGCAGTTCGGCACCGCGGGGCTGGTGGCGTGGATGTGGCTGGTGGAGCGGCGGGCGGCAGCCGAGCGGGAGCGGCAGCTCTCCGAGGCGCACCGACGGATCGTGGACGACCGCGTGCAGCTCGGTGCACTCATGGACGTTGTGAAAGAGAACACGCGGGCGGTTGGAGCGATGGAAGCGGGGCAACGGGCGATTCTCGCGCTGGCGGACCGCTTCGGTGTCTCGCCGGTGGACTCCGATAAACTCACACCTCGATGATCACAACCACCTTCAAATCGTTCACCTGCCTGTCGGCGTGCTTGCTGCTGGGCGCCTGCGTCGAGCCCAAGGGAGGCGGCACGCGGTCGGCTGATCCGACTTCAACCGATGAACCTGGCCTCGCGACGGCGACGGGTCTCTCGGCGTTCGCTCCCGCGACCGTGAACGTCCACCGACTCACACGCATTGTTCGCGAGAAGCAAGGCAACACGACCATCCAGGCGCACATCGAACTGATCGACCGCTGGGGCGACAGCGTGAAGTGGCCGGGCAAGCTGGTCTTTGAGCTGTATCAGGACATGACCGGCGGCACCGGCATCGCCGGCGGACCTGAGCAGGTGAACGTCTGGTCGCTGGACCTGAACGACGCCGAGGCGAATGCCAAGGCGTACGACCGCGTGACGCGGACCTACCGGGCGACGCTGACCGACGTGGGGCTCGCGCAGCGATCGCGCCAGCGCCTCACACTGCGGGTCGGGTTCAACCCGCCGGATGGGCGTCAACTGACGGTGTCGTATCAACTGGAAGAATGAACCACGCCCCCGCGAAGGGGCGTGGCCGAAGCAGACTTACTGGCCGAGCAGATCGCCGCTCAGTCCATCGATGGCGGCGTCGAGGCGCTCGGGCGTCTCGTACGTGCCGTTCTTGATCTCTTCGCGGATCCGAGTGACCAGATCGGTGCGAATAGCATCCTTGGAGCTGTTTCGTGCCGCGGAGGAGAGTTCCACCTGATCGGCATTCACGCGTGCAAGGGGCTCATTCACGTTCTGGCTCACCTGGGCGTTCCGACGGTTTGCGGCGAGATCCGCCGACAGACCCTCGGCACGAACGAAAGAAACACGACTGACATCTATGCTGGACATACCACCACACCTCCTGCCGCTCGTTCGCTGCCTTCCTTGGCCGATCCTGCCTTAGGATCGCTCGGGATGCGGGCGGAACTGTGACCTTGCAACTGTAGACTCACCGGGATCAAAGTCGCGGCAATCGCTCTGATCCTGTACTGCTGACGGCATCAACTATCGTCGGCCCTTGAATCAGTGCTGCAACTTTGTCTGCTTTATGAACTTTCTCTTAAACCCTTTTCACGCAATGGTTTGCATGAATAACGCCAGCTCGGACCGGAGAACTTTTTTGATCGCGCCAAACCCGCGCCAAGGGCCCCGTTCAGTTGCAACAACCCGCAACGCGAGCACCCGGCGACACTTAGGCTGGGGATATCTTTTTGCCCTCCTCGCCGCCTGCCTTGCCGGGTGTTCGGGGGGCCAGAAAGAGCCGGAAGCCAAGCCCTCGCTCAACGACCAGCTCCCCACCAGCATTCCCGGTCTTGACCCCGGCTCGGGCCAGCCCGCCAACGCTCCCACTTCTGAATCCTGGGCGATCTTCGTCGACTCCGCGTCGGGTCCCAACGCCATGGCGCTCGCCAAGAGCAAGGCCACGAATGTGAGCCGTCTGCTCCGCCGCAACGACGTCACGGTGCGCCCCCATCCGCGCGGCGCCGCGATCGTCGTCGGTTCGTACGAGGGACCGGACGATGCCGCGGCCAAGAAAGATCTCGCGGCGATTCAGGCACTGAAAGTCGATGGCAAGCCGCTCTTCGCGGGCGCGTACCTCACGCCTCCCAACGCTGAAGACGTCGGAGAACTGCCGCAATACAGCCTGGAGGCCGCGCGCAAGGCGAGCGGGCCGGGAACGCTCTACACGCTGCAGATCGGCGTCTACGAATCACCCAAGCCCGAAGAAGCCAAGCGTGCCGCGGAAGAAGCGGCGAAGCAGTTGCGCAAGCAGGGAGAGCAGGCGTTTTACTACCACGGCCGCAATCGCAGCATGGTGACCATCGGCGTCTTCGCCTCGCGCGACTACGACCCGCAGACGGGCCAGATGAACCCCACGCTCGCGCAGCTCAAGGTGCGGTACCCCGACAACCTGTACAACGGCCGCCAACTGCTTGTGAGCGGAAAATCGCAGGCGTCGGCGCTCGTCGAAGTCCCGTAATGCACGCGGTGTGAAGATGGGGAACCACCCGGAAAACCGCCCAGATCTCCGGCATTTCCACGCTCCACTCGAGCGCGACACAGTGGGAAACTTCCCACCTCATTCGGGGCAGTTCCGGACCAGATCGCAGTGAACACCGACCGACAAGATTGTGGATAGCGCGTTTTCTGCCGGGGAAGCCTTGCAGTCGATGATGAATCGAGTATTCTCCGACAAGCGTGAAGCTGCTAGCACAGGGCAGCACGCTGATGTGAACAGTTGCGGGTGTTTCCCGCCGCTCTGGAGGCCTGAGAGGGTTCTCACCGGAGTCGATGTGTTGATACGCCGCGAAGCACGGCCACGGTCGGCGTGCGCTCCAGCGGCAGCAGTGTCCCGCGCGATCACCGAGAGGTGCCCGCTGGGCCAGTCGCGCGCATCATCGAGGATGCGCGGTCGCTCGTTCCGCGGAGGCGGAAGCAGCGGGTTGGCATCGTCGGCTGAGTGCAGGGGCGTTGATCTGCCCGGAAACGGGCAAGTAAGAGGAGCAAGCACCCCGCTTTTGTGTGTATGCATGGCGTAGACGATTGCCTTCCGCCTGCGAGCGCCCAGTTCGCAGGCGGTTTTCATTGCGCGCGAATCGCGCGTCCCGCTACTTCACCCGGATGACAACAATCGTCGTGTCGTCCGTTTCGGGATTGAGACCGATGAATCGCCGCATGTCCCACACCAGGTGATCGGCGATCGCCTTGGCGCTTGCGCCGGGGTCAACGGCCAGGTAGCTCAGCAGCGAGTCGAGGAAGCGCTTGCGGCCGTACTTCTCGCCCGAGAAGTTCATCGCGTCGAGGATGCCGTCGGTGTAGGCGACGAAGACTTCGTTGGGCTTGAAGTCCCACATGCCGCGTTCGTACTTCTGTGCGGCATCGATCCCGACCACCATGCCGCCGGCCTCGAGCTTGGAGAGGTCGGCGATGGTCGGCGGTCGGTCGGTCGGGATGCGCACAAGGTAGGGGGGTTCGTGGCCGGCGTTGCAGTAGGTGAAGCGGAGCGACTTGAGGTCGATCACGCCATAGAAGATGGTGACGAACTCGTTGTCGAGGGTGTCGCGGACGAGCGCCTGGTTGACGCGGCGCATGACATCGTCGAGGTGGTAGACGCCCTGCGCGTGAGCGCGGAAGCTGGCGCGGACGCTTGCCATGAGGAGCGCGGCGGGGACGCCCTTGCCCGAGACGTCGCCGACGAGCACGCCGAGATTGCCCTTGAGGTCGATGAGGTCGTAGAAGTCGCCGCCGAGGTCGAACGACGGGATGTAGCGCGTGGCGATGTCGAGGCGGGGGAGATTCGGCGTTTCCTGCGGCAGCATGCGGCGCTGGACATCCGCCGCGAGGCGAACCTGGCGCTGCATCTGACGGCTGCTTCGCTCGGCTTCGATGAGCTTGGCGCCGGCGACGGCCGCTGAGACGAGTTCCGCGACGGTCTGCAGGAGCGCGTGCTGCGAGGGCTCGAGCAACGCCGGTTCGTTCGCGTAGAGGCGCAGCACGCCGAGCGGCTGATCGTTGAACGCGAGGCCGCCGGAGATGAGCCCCGCCATCTGGCTGGCGTGCATCTGGCCGACGATGGCGTCGCGCCCCTGGTCGATGAGCGTCGTGGACGACATCGAGCGCGACGGGTCGGAGATGCTGACAGTGAGCGACTTCACCGCTTCGGTGAAGTCCTGCGGCAGCCCGGCGTGGGCGCGGAGGACCAGGTGGTGCGCATCGTCATCGAGCAGGTGCACGCTCCCGGCGTCCATGCGGAAAATGTCGATCGCCGAGCGGAGCGTGACTTCGAGAATGGTCGTGAGGTCGCGCGAGGCGACGAGCAGCGACGACAGCCGGTAGAGCAGGCGCAGCTCGGAGTGACGGTGGCGGAGTTCGTCCTGGCTCTCGAGCACCTCGGAGATGGTTGAGACGAGGAGCGCGATGGAGTCGTGCAGCGGCTTGCCGATGGGGGGCGAGGCGGGGGCGTCGATCACGAGCGCGCCGACGGGGTGTTCGCCAACAAAGAGCGGGAACACCAGGTGGTTGGCGACTTGGATCTGTTTATCGTCGCGGAAGGCGATGGCGATGGCACGGGCGATCGACTCGTCGCCTGCTTCCTGCTCCGCCACACGCCACGGCGGGGTTTGGCCGGGACATCGAACGATCCGGCGTCCCTGGGGGTCGCGGACGCTGATTCTGGCGGTGGTGAGCGCGGAAAGGGCGTCGCACAGCGCGGCGACGTTGCCGTCGGTCAGGAAGTCCGTGATGGAAAGCGGGCGCTCGTCCATGAAGGGGGGATGGTAGGGGATGCAGGCGGACGGAGACGACCGGCCACGCGATCCCGCGCCCGGGGCTGGCCCCTGGGTCTTACTTCACCCACACTGCACGGCAGGTTTCGGTCAGCGCGTCTTGTTCGGCCTTCTGCGCGGCGTCCACGCGGTCGATGATCGCAAAGCCGTCGGTGACATCCTGCTTGTTGCCGATCTGGTGGCCGAGGTACGCAAGCAGGAAGCCCGCGTTGCGCGCCATGTCGCTGTCGAGCTGTGAGCGGCCGCGGAGCTGCGAGCGGACGCGATCGAGACGCTCGTCACGCGGGAGCAGGGCGGCGCTGAAGCGGATGCCGAGGAGTTCGGGGTACGCGCGGAGCAGGTTGCGGAGGTTGATTGAGCTTGACAGGTACATGCCCGCGGCGAGCTGGGAGTTGACGCGCCCGGCGGCGGCCATCGCGTCGCCCTGCTTGATGGCGATCGCTGCGGTGAAGCGCTCCTCGGCATCGAACCAGCGACCCTCGGCCATGGCCTTCTCGCCCAGGTTGATGTGGTCCGCGAAGATCTCGTTGGTCGATTGCGCCGGCTTGAGCGTGTTGATGGAGATCTCGTTCTCAGCGAGCATTTTCTGCGCGCGCTGCACCATCTCGAGGCGGGTCTTGGGCGGCTCGGCGTTCTCCCCTTCGCCATCGGCAAGCTCGGGCTTGTCGGGGAGGAAGAGCTTCGAGGCGTCGGGCTCGGGCGTCTCGAGCGTGGGCGGGGTGGTCATCACATCCCGGAGATCGTCGAGCGCGCGGGTGAGATTATCGAAGGGACGCTCTGTGCCCGCGACGACATCGGTCGGTGTTTCATCACCACCCGGAATCTCGGGCTGCGCTGGCGGGGCGGAGGTGGAGGCGAGCTGGATCCTGTCGGCCCGGACACGGAGTTCTTCCATCGCCGCTTCGTAGGTGCCGAGCTGCGGCTCGACCTTGGTCGAGATGGCGGGGCCCGACACCTTGTCGCCGGTGGTGCTGATGGGTTCGGCGGGTTCGTTGGGGTTGGTCTGGCCGGGGATGCCGGATGTCTGCAAGGCGCCGACGGGCTGCGCGGCGGCGGGGTTGATCGGGCGGGCGCGTCCGATCGCGGGGCTGGATTCCGACATCGGACGCACGCCGTGGAGTTCCGATGCGGTCAGCAGCATTTGAAAGGACTGAGAGAACGGTGACGCCGCGACATTGGGGTCGGTCGGGACTGGCGCCCCGATGGTGGCGATCACTTCGGGCTGGATCGCATTGTCGATGAGGTACGCACTGGGGGAGCGGAGGGATCGGGTGATGGACCCGAAGGGGTCAACGCGTGATGCGGCGGCCTCGGGCATCGCAACTTCGGCGCCGGAGATGCCGGCGCCGGCGCGGTTGATGATGAGGTTGCCAGCCAGTCCCTGCGTCTGTCCGAGCACGGGAAGATCGAACTGCATCTGCACGCCGCTGATGCCGCGGAGGTTGTTGGTCGCGAGTCCGGAGTAGCCGCTGGCGTTGTTGAAGGCGGTATCGGCTCTGAAGCGGAAGAGGTCGTCGCTGCCGAGCGTGCCTCGGAAGTCGTTGGCGGCGGTGTAGCCGGTGTCGCCGCGGAACTCGCGACCGCCGCCGACATTGCCGGTGACGATCGCGTTGCGGAAGTTGAGGTCGTCCTGGATGCCGCGGCGCGGCGAGTTCACGCGTCCGGACCCGACCTGCAGGTTGTTGTCGAGGCTGCGGCCGTCGCCCAGCGCGTTCTGTGCGTGGGCGGAGCCGGCGAGCGCCAGCAGGATGGCGGGGATCAGCAGCGGGTTGGCGTTCATGGGGTTACCTCGGGCAATCGTAGGGCGCGGAATGGGCGCTGGGGCCCAAGAGGTGTTATCGGCTGGTTTGGGGTGGGAGTTCGACGAAGCCCGCGGAACTGTGGGCGTCGAACTATTGCGCATCCGCGATGTTCTGCGGGGCGTTCAGGGCCAATCGGGCCGCGTCGATGGCCTTGGGGTCGCAGGTGTAGAGGTAATAGTCAAAGCGATCGTCGCGCCAGGCGACCATCGTGCCCTTGATGTCGCCGACGGTCTCGCAGCGGTGGCAGCTGCTGCCGTCGATCTTCAGGCAGCCTGTGTCGAGCTGGACGAAGAGGCTGACGGGGGCGTGGTTGGCGTCGTCGGTCTTGAAGATGAAATGGCCGCTCTTGCCCTTGCCGGGGACGCTGCAGTTGCTGAATCCGGCGAGGTGGTATCCGGCGTTGTCGAGCGCCTGGATGCGCTTCAGGAAGCTGCAGGGGGCAAAGCCAAAGAGATCGAGAGCGAGATCGGCGGCTTCCTCGACCGAGCGGGCGCGGAACTTCTGCTCGTAGCTCTTGCCGAAATCGGCGACGCGCTCGTGCTCTTTGCCGACGAACGACGAGATTGCCGAGACCGTCAGGCCGGAAGCCGCGACATTTCGGGAGTTGCCGAAGAATGAGCCGTTGCCGGCGACGATGACCAAGGTGGCGGCCAAGCCGAGCACGGCGGCGACGGCAGCGTATCGCGAGTAGCGATGGAGCTTGTAGGACGAGGGAACGCGGTCGGGGGTCTCGGCCATCAACCGCTCGACCGAGGCTCGGAGGTCGGCCGGGGCGGGAACCTGACGGGCCTGCATGCTGCGGGCGACAGTTTCGCGGAGCTGGCGCTCGAAGGTGACGCGGGCGTCGAGGTCGTCGGGAAGACCCGCGGGAGCCGACTCGGGGCGGGCGTCCGGCAGCTCGCGATCAGCAAGCGCCCGGATGTACGCCCCCGGAGACAGGCGGGACGGGTTGGCCAAGGGGCCATGGTCCTGCGGCGTGGGACCTCGGTCTCGGAATGGATAGGAGTCGTGCGTGCTCATGGTGCGGTCAACAAATGGGTGATCGGGTGGGTGCCTGATTGCCGGGACGTCCCCCACGCTTATTGTTTAAACCCAGTTCATCCTCGGAACCTTCCAACGAATCCGCCACGATTTTTCGCGCCCGGTGCAACCGGCTCATGACTGTGCCGATCGGGACGTCCAGGATGTCTGCGATCTCGCGGTACTTCATGCCTTGGACGCCCCATAACAGCAGGACGTCCCGGTGCTCGGGGGTGAGGTCGTCGATGGCCTTTTTGATGCGTTCATCGACCTGTTCCCAGTCCAGGGAGCGAAGGTCCCAGGCAGGGGGGGCCTCGTCCGGGGCCCTCTGGTTGGGATCGGCGGCGACAATCTCATCCATCAGGACCGGGGCGAGACTCTTGCGCTTGGCCTGGTTGTAGAAAGCGTTGTGGAGGATGGTCAGGAGCCACGACCGCATGCCCCCGCCCTTTTCCTGAAAGGTGTGGGCGGCACGGATGGCCCGGGCGTAGGTGTCCTGCACGAGGTCGGAGGCGTCGTTGGGGTTCTTGGTGAGGGACAGCGCCACGCCGTAGAGGGCGTCGATGTGCTCAAGGGCGAGTTTGTCGAAGGTGGTGCGGTCCAAAGAGAGGTCCGGGAGGGCCTGGGTTGGGGGGGTCCGGCAGGGGACCGCGAGTCGGGGATTGTAGGGGGAGGGGTGGAAATGGGTGCAGGAGGACGTGGGGGGCGGGAACGGTCAGTCCCAGATGTAGCGTTCGTCGTACGGGATGTCGTGGCGGTGGAGGAAGTCGAGGAGTTCCTCCTGGAATGACCGTATGCGGTGGTGGTCAGCCTGCGTGGCCAGATACTTCTTCACGCTGTCGAGATTGGAGTGACTGACGCTGAATGCGGAATAGCCGCGCTGCCATTCGAACTCGCGTGAGCCCGGTCGGGTTTCGTGGATCCACCGGGAAGAGGCGGCCTTGATATCGCGGGTGAGATCCGAGAGCGCAACGGTCGGCTTGATGGAGACGAGCAGATGCACATGGTCGTCGATGCCGCCGGCGGCGAGCTGCTTGCAGCCCAGTCCATGTGACACGCCGGCCATGTAGGCATACATGTCATCGCGCCACGATTCCTGGATCCATGGATCGCGGTTCTTGGTACTGAAAATGATGTGGGCATACATCGCGAAGAAGGTTTGCGCCATGCTGAAATGGTAGATGGAAGTGAAGTCCCACAGTGCTGTGGCGACGATCGCGATTCAGGACGCCGCTCAGCGGCGACGCGGAAACATAGATGCGTGCGACAGGTCCGCTCTGGAACCTAGGGCTGACGCCCTAGGCTATTTCCGGACACCGCTTCGCGGTTGCAAAGCAGCGAAGCGAGATGCTGTGTGAATGTGTCCACGTCCGAGCGAATACGTTTCCGAACGCGAACTTGTGGCGCGTCGCCATCTTCGGTCAAGACGTCACCTCAACGCGCACGATTGAGCAAGACAAAGACTCGAAACGAATATTGTGACGGTTGCGATTCCTGGAAGCCGCAAAGCGGCGTCCTGCAATAGCCTAGGGCGAAAGCCCTAGGAATCAGTGTGCTCGAGTTGGATGTCGCCGCGAAGCGGCGTCCTACCCCTCGTTCTCAAACTTCTCACGCGCGCGTTTCTTGGCCGCACGGAGGGACGACGCGGCATCGGGCGGCGGCGCTTCGGGAGTTTCAGGCGTCCCGGGCTTCGGTGATTCGGGAGACGGTTGCGAAGGAGCCTCCTTCGCGAGCCGTTTGAGCATCTGCTCGCGCAGGCGAGTCTGGCGCTGTTCCGCGGCGTGGGCTTGGCGGGCAGCGCGGGCGGCGCGGACGAGGTCTTCGGC
>JBGSZV010000206.1:0-9443 GCA_041750235.1 Phycisphaerales bacterium | reverse complement strand
TCGTCGCCGCGATCGCCCCGACGGGCTTGTCCGCCAGCTTCAGCGCCTCGATCTGCGAACGCGGCACCACATCCTCCATCAGGTCCACCAGCATCTGCGCCAGCCCGATCCGGCGTGCTTCCTCGCCGCTGATGACCTCGGGGTCCAGCGACCGCGCCCGTGCGTGCCGCTCGCCCACCAGCCCGATCAATGTTGGCGCGCTCACCGCCGGACTGATCCCCAGCTTCACCACCGGGTACCCGAGCTTCGCGAGTTTGTCCGTGACCACCAGGTCCCCGCTTCCGAGCAACGCGCACCCCCCCGCCAGGGCCGCCCCGCCCGCCGCAACCACCACCGGCTGACGCATCCGCCGCAACGCCCGCACGGCATGCGACAATCCCGTCAAAAGCTCCTTCAGCGCATCCGAGTTCTCGCGGCACAGGCTCAGATCAAACCCCGTGCAGAACATCCGCCCCTCGCCGCGCAGCACCACCGCCCGCACGTCGGCATCCGCCTCTAGCACCCGCGTCGCCTCGATGATCGAGCGGATCATTCCCGGCGTCAGCGCGTTGCGCTTCTCCGGCCGGTCCAGCACAATCTCACCCAGCCCGTCGCGCGGCTTCTCAATGCGAACAAACTCGCCCGCGAACCCGCTCATGCACGCGCCCGGTCCACGATCTCCCGCGCAAACCGCGACGCCTCCGCCAGCAGTTCAAGATCGACACCCGTCTCGTACCCGGCATCCTGCACCGTCCGCACCAAGAGGTCCGTCGAGATGTTCCCCGGCGCCCGCTTCTCAGGCGTTCCCGCGTGCGGGCACCCGCCCAGTCCGCCGGCCGAACCGTCAAACGACGCGATCCCCATGTCAAGAGCGGTCTCAACGCACGCGGCCGCCCGCCCGAACGTGTCGTGCAGGTGCAGCGACATCTGCTGCTCCCGCACCTGTTCGTCGAACTCCTGCAGCAGCGATTCGATCTGCTCCGGAGTCGCGACGCCGATGGTGTCGGCGACATCGAACTCCAGCAGCTCCCAGTCGTCGCCTTCCGCCAGCTCCAGCAACTGGTCCATCACATCGTGCACCGCTGAAGGCTTGATCGGCCCTTCGAACGGGCACGCGATCGCGCAGGAGATGTACATCCGCACATCCATCCCCGCCGCCAGCGCCCGCGGCACGATCGGCCGGAACCGCTCGATCGTCTCAGCGATCGTGGCGTTCGTGTTTTTCTTGGAGAAGGTCTCGCTCGCCGCGGTGAAGAGCGCAATCTTGAGCGGCAGCCCCGCCTCATGAAACGCCAGCGCCCGCTCAAAGCCCTGGTCGTTGGGGACCAGCACCGAGAACACCGGCGGGGCCACGACCCCCAGCCCCTTCACACCCTCCACCACCGCCTCGGCGTCCCCAAGCTGCGGCACCCATTTCGGGCTCACGAAGCTCGTCAGCTCCACCTCATCCACCCCGCTGGCGCACAACAGCTCGATAAGCCGCACCTTGTCGGACGTGGCGATAACTCCGGCCTCGTTCTGGAGGCCGTCTCTGGGGGATACGTCGGCAATGCGGATTCGTTGGGCCATAGTCTGCATCCTAGCGGGCGAGAACGACTTTGGACCCCATCTTCACCCCCGACTTGTCGATAGTTTTCCCCGGAGGCGATTCGGCCCTGCCGGGAGGGAATGCATCAGCATGAACTGCCCACAAGACGGGGGCGACCTTTGCCCAATGGACTACGAGGGCGTGGTTGTCCACACCTGCGAGTGTTGCGGCGGTGAACTCATCACCTCCAACGAGCTCTCGCACATCCACCGGGTCCGCGACAAGCACGTCGAGTTCGTGCTCCGCGGACTCCTTGAGAACAGGCGGCCCATCTGCGCTTCGCTCGTCGAAGACCCCAAGCGGAAGCTCATGTGCCCCTGCTGCAAGAAGACCATGGCCGTCGTCGATTACGACGGCGAGGTCCAGGCCGACCGCTGCGCCAAGTGCGGAGCCATGTGGCTCGCCGGGTCCGCCCTCTCCAAGATCGAAGTCCTCATGCAGCGCTGGCAGTACGACGGCCCGTCGCAGCTCTATGCCGTCGCCAGCCAGCTCGAAGTCGAACGCAAACGCACCGCCGAACTCGTCAGCGACACCTATCAAGGGTCACGCTTCGTGTTCGTCAACGCGGTGGTCAACAACTTCCTGGAGGTCGCGTCCTGATCCCGGTGTGACGCCGTTCCGTCGCCCACGCCGGCGTCCGCCGTCTGCACGACCGACAGCCGAACGACTGACGCCCTGAGTTGCGCTTGAGTGCGCGGCGCCTCAGGGCGTTGGTGCTTTTGGAGCCGCGCTCCCGGCCGGCGCTTCCTCAGCCGCCTTCTCTTCCTCAGGCGTCGGCTCTTCGGGCGCCACATCACGCCCGGCGTTCTCGTCCGTCCGCGGGGTGGTGCTCCGCGTCGAAGTGCGCGTGCCGCCGACCTTTGAGCCGGTCAGCACCGGCGCAAACGAAGCCGCCAGGTACCCCAGCACAAAGCAGATCAGGCCGACCACGACCACCGGCCCCAGCCCGAAACCGCCCGACTTTCCATTCGATGTGTTCGCCATGCGCGCAGTCTAACCGCCCGCCCCGTCGGACACACGCCCTTGTGGCCTTCACACTGTCAAACTCGCGCAAAGCCGCTCAGCGGCGACGCCGACGACCGGCCGTCAGCAGCCCGCCGACCGCAAGGACGCCCGTCCCCGGAGCCGGGATATAGCCAGAGTAGTTCGGCAGGTGCACCTCGCCGCTCGCCGCCATCGACTCGACGAACACCGAGCCGTCGATCGAGGTCGAGTTCACGAGGTGGGCAAAGGGCGCCAGAATCGCGCCGTTGAAGTTGCGGTTCAGGTCGATCGTCTGGGCCTCAAAGAAGTTCCAGATCGTCGTCGCCCGCACACCCTGGTTCAGGAACTGGCCGACCATGTTGCCGCCGTTCCAGTCGATATCGACGCCCGACACGTTGATCACGATCGAGGTCGCGCCATTGGCCGCCAGCTCGATCTGCTGCACCAGGCCGTTCTCAAAAAGGTTGTCGCCATTGATGCTGAACACCGCGATCCCGTCGCCTCCCGGATTCGCGACGAACTGCGCCGGACCCGGCTGCGGCGAGGGCAGGTTCAGCACGCTGTCGGGCGCGAGCGCCTGCAGCGCCGCCGAGGTCAGCGTCAACTCCGACACGATCGCCGCCACCTGCGAGGGCAGCGTCGGATCAACGATCTCCGTGCCGCCGCCGTTGAAGTTCACATTGCCGGTCCGAGTCCCGCCGCGACGCAGATTGCCCGCCTGCAGTTGGATCTGGTTGCCGATCGTCATGTTGCCCGCGACGCTCAGCACATCCACACCCAGCCAGTTCGCCGCGGGAGTCAACTGCGTGCCGTAGTTCGAGGCGTTCGGCGAGCTGAAGTTGCCGCCGATGAACGTACGCCCTTCCACATCCGAGTTGCTCGAGAAGTTCTGCAGCACCACCAAGTTGTGCGTGCTCATCAGCCCGGCGTGAGCCTGACCGGCAACCCCAACCAACGCAACGACAGCGATAGCCTTCATCTGCATGACTTCCCTCAAAACAAATATCGGACGTGTGACGTGTACCGGACGCGCCCCCGCGATCGGTCGTGAAGACTATGAAAGTTGCCGGCGCAGTCAACCACCGCACATGCAATATGAGAGCATCTTCACCACGTTGAGCGTGGCGCGCTCAACACAAATTGCCCAGCTTCACACGCGTCACTCCGCGCGCTTGAACAGGTCCAGGAACCGGTTCTCATACAGGCCGAACACACCCAGCCGATCCAGCTCCTTCTTGAGCTGCATCGACCGCGAGCGATCCTTCTCGGCATCCTTGAACATCCGCTCGATCCGCTCCTGCGCTGCGGCATCAATCGCCGGGGCGGGCGCGGGGGTCGGCGACGACCCGGCCGGCGTCTCGTCGATCTCCGGCTCTTCGACGTCCTCGGCCTCGCCCTGCTTCTGCATCTTCTCGAGCATCTCGACCAGCGCACGGTCGATCATCTCCGCGTCCTTGTTCAACTCCTCCAGATCGATCTCGAGCCCCGCCATCAGCGCAAATGCATCCAGCACCGCCTTCGCCGCCTTGGGGTTCGGCACCCCCGCCGCGAAGTACGGGATCTCACCCATCAGACACATCCCCGGCAGCCCGCGTTCGCTCGCCGCGCCCAGCAATAGCCCGTTCATCCCGCCGATCTGCCCGTCCTCCAGCAGCTTCACCTCCAGCCGCTGCAGCTCATCCAGCATGTCCGCCTTCGTCGACACCCCGAACACCCGCGGCGCTTGCGTGGGGTGAAGCTGCGTCGCCATCGAGGCGAACGTGATCACCCGCTCCGGCGCGTACTCCGCCGCCTTCTCCAGGAGTTTGTGCGCGTACGCCCACGACCCGCTCGACGGCTGCGCTTCCCCCAGAAACACCGTCAACCGCGGCCCCGGCCCGCCCGACGGATTCTGAAAAAACACGCTCCGCGGCAGCCGCGGCGCCGTCACCACACCCTCGCTCACCTCGACCCCCTGCAGGTCAAAGTGCTCCCCCGCCCCCGTCGGCATCTCCGCCACCGGCTTGAGGTTCAGCTTCCGGATCAGGTACCCCGCGGCAATCACCGCGACATTCCCCATCCCCGGCCACGCCGCGACGAGCCAGTTCCGCTTGTGATCGATTGGGTCGGGCATGCCTCATCCTAGACGCGAGATCCCCACTCCGCCTCAAAGGTGCATCAGAGTGACCGCCACACGATCACCGTGCCCACCACACTCGCGATCGCAACGAGAGCGATGAGCATGTCCCGAGTTCGGCGTCGCGAACTCAAGGTGATCGCTTCGCGCGAGAGAAAGTACCGACCGCCCGCGGCTTCCCGAATGATGCCTGTTCGCAGCAGGCGATCAAAGCTCGAATCGGCGCCAATCCCCAACTCTTCAATCGACTTGCTTCGCGGCCCATCGACGGCGCCCGCCGCCTCAAACGCGGACACGATGCGGCGCTGCCTCTGTGCGCGACCGGCAGCAACATGCATTTCAATACTCATGCCGCTCCTCCGTGCCTCCGTGTCTCCGTGGTTTGCTTCTAGTGCATTCTCACGTCTGCAAAACCCCCGTACGGAACTCCCGGTCCATCCGCCAGTTCCCCGTCATCGCCAGGGCCATCCCCAGCTCCTTCCGCGTCTCGTGCGGCTGGATGATCCGGTCCACCCACCCCCGCGCCGCGCCGTGCCGGATGTCCTGCTGCTCGTTGTAACTCGCGCGCACGGCATCCAGAATCTGTTTGTGCGTCTCGGGATCAATCTTCTCGCCCTTGCGCTCCCGGCTCTTCTCCTCGATCATCGCCAGCGTGCCGCTCGCCTGCGCCGCCCCCATCACCGAGCACTTGGACCCCGGCCACGCGTACGTCAGGAACGGATCAAACGCCCGCCCGCACATCGCGTAGTTCCCCGCGCCGTACGACCCGCCCAGGATCACCACGATCTTCGGCGTCACCGTGTTCGCCATCGCGTTCACCATCTTGGCGCCAGCGCGGATGATGCCGTGCTGCTCCGAGTCCTTCCCCACCATGAACCCCGTCGTGTCGTGGAGGAACACAATCGGCAGCTTCTTCTGGTTGCAGTCCATGATGAACCGCGCCGCCTTGTCCGCCGAGTCGTGATAGATCACGCCCCCGAGCTGGATCCCACCCTCCGCGGGCTTGGAGATCTGCTTCTGGTTCGCCACCACGCCGCACGCCCGCCCCTCGATCGTCGCGTACCCGCAGATGATCGACTGGCCGTACTCCTTGCGGTACTCGTCAAACCCTTGGTCAACGATGCAGTCGATCACCTTCCGCATGTCGTACTGCGCGCCCGCCTTGTCGGTGAACACCGAATACACATCCCCCGGATCCCGTGCCGCGGATTGCTGGCTCCCGATTCGCGATTCGCGGCTCACGACTCCCGCATTCTTCGCCATCAGCGACCGCAGCCGCTTCAGGCACGCCTCATCATCCTTCTCCCGGAAGTCGATCGTCCCCGAGATGCTCGCGTGCATCAGCGCGCCGCCAAGCTCCTCATCCGTCACGTTCTGCCCGATCGCCGCCTTCACCAGCGCCGGACCCGCCAGATACAGCCCCGAGCCCTCGGTCATCAGCAGCGTGTCGCACAACACCGGCAGGTACCCACCCCCCGCCACGCAGTTCCCCATGATCGCCGCGATCTGCGTGATCCCCTCCGCGCTGATCACCGCGTTGTTCCGGAAGATCCTGCCGAAGTCATCCGTGTCGGGGAACACATCCTCCTGCAACGGCAGATACACCCCCGCCGAATCCACCAGATACAAGAGCGGCAGCCGCGCCATCTGCGCCACCATCTGCGCCCGGATGATCTTCTTGCACGTCATCGGGAAGAACGCGCCGGCCTTCACCGTCGCATCGTTCGCGATGATCATCGCGAGCTTCCCCTCCACCGCGCCGACACCCGTCACCACCCCCGCCGCCGGCGCGCCGCCGTGCTCGCCGTACATCTTGTACGCCGACCACAGCCCCAGCTCGACGAACTCGCTCCCCTGATCCACCAGCCGCTCGATCCGTTCTCGGGCCGTCAGCCGCCCCTTTTCATGCAGCCGCTCGACCGCCTTCAGACCGCCCCCCAGGCGGATCTCGCGTTCGATCGCCTGGAACTCCTCGTTCGTCGCCCGCAGGCTGTTGATCGCGCTCGTCGAACCCGCGGGTGCCGCTGCTGCTGGTGATCGTGTGCTCATCGCGTCATTTCTCGGACCAACGCGCCCGGCGCCGGTTTCTCGGACATCGCACGCAGTCTACAGCCACCTGCCCACCCAACCGTGCACCAACCGCGCCGGGTCCATCCCGTCCTACAGCCCGCACAGACATTCACCCATCTTCCCGCGCTCGCACACCCCCAACCGGGCAGCCACTGCATCGCCGCCTTCGCTTCCAATGCCCCTGCTCGTATCGCACGCTTCACCTGTCTCGTGTGGGTCGTGGACATCGTCTCAGGGACACCGCCAGACACAGGCACCCCCGGGAACTGTCCCCCGATCAGCCGAGCGCCGCGGCGGACAGGCGAGTTCACCACTCGGCCGCGGCGTGTTTCTACAACCAATCACAGATTTGACAGGGGAATTGCAAATGAAGACCGCTTGCCTGGCTGGCATCACCGCTCTCTCGATCCTCGCCCTCAACGGCGTCTCCAGCGCCGCGATGATCAACGGCACCAACTTCACCGTCGCCAAGACCGGCTCCATCGACATCAGCTTCCTCTCCCAGAGCACCAGCTCACGGGGCAAGCTCTACTTCCTCGGCTCCTCCAACGCCGGCGGCCCCATCACCTACGCCGCCAGCACCGACGCCAACTCCCTCGGCCGCTACCTCTTCAACAGCCACACCTCCGCCCTCAACTCCACCGTCCGTATCGGCGAGTTCGTCGAAGGCACCATCCTCCACTTCGCATACAAGCTCTACCGCACCAGCGGCCGCAACACCAGCAACGCCGTTTTCCGCACCGACATCGCCGCCGACCGCAACTACTTCAACTTCCAGAAGCAGAGCCCCCTCGCCAACGGCAGCGCGGTCACCAAGATGCGCATCGAAGACGACCGCGGCAACGACTGCGACTGGGACTACGACGATCTCTGCTTCAAGATCACCAACACCACCACCGTCCCCGCCCCGGGCGCCGTCACCCTCGCGAGCCTCGCCGGCCTTCTCGCCGTCCCCCGCCGCCGCCGCGACGCCTGATCCCCGCCGCCCTCACCCGAGCATCCAAAAACACATTCCCCCTCGTCGATGCTCCAAGAAGTCCGGAGCATCCGCGAGGGGGTTCTGTTTTGATGTTCTTTTTGTCTGCCCCCTCTCCCGTCACCGACGGGAGAGGACAGATTCACGCGCAGCGGGAATCAGGAGAGGGCACGAATCCCTCGTCACCTCTCACCACGCCCGAATCCCCGGCCCCGCATACTCCGCGATCGGCCGGATCAGTCGATTGTTCGCCTGCTGCTCGATCACGTGCGCCGACCACCCCGTGATCCGTGACGCCACGAAAATCGGCGTGTACTGCGGCACCGGGATCCCCATCGCGAAGTACGTCATCCCGCACGGGAAGTCCACGTTCGTCCAGATCTTCTTCTCGTCCAGCATGATCTGCTGAACCTTCTCGCCGATCTCAAACCACTTCAGCGCGCTCGGACCGATCTTCTCCGCCATCGACCGACCCAGCTTGTGCAGGATCGGCGCCCGGTGGTCGCCGTTCTTGTACACCCGGTGCCCGAAGCCCATCAGCTTCCGCTTGGTCTCAAAGGCCTTCTTCATGAACGGCACAACGTTCTCCAGCGTGCCGATCTCCTTGAGCATTTCCATCGCTTCTTCGTTCGCGCCGCCGTGCAGCGGGCCCTTGAGCGCCGCGATCGCCCCCGTCACCGCGCCGTGCAGGTCGCTCATCGTCGAACTGATCACGCGCCCGGTGAACGTGCTCGCGTTGAAATCATGCTCGGCGTACAGGATCAAGGACACATCCATCACGTGCGCCTGATCCGGCGTCGGCTTCTTGCCCGTCATCATCCACAAGAGGTTCGCTGCGTGGCCCAGCATCTTGTCCGGCGCGATGATCGGCTTCCCGTCGATCACGTTCTGCATGTGCCCGATCATCGTCGGGATCTTCGCCGTCAGCCGCTTGGCCTTCCGCAGGTTCGCCGCCTCTGAAGTGTCCTGGCAGTCCGCATCCAAATGCCCCGCCACGCTCACCGCCGTCCGCAAAACATCCATCGGCACGGCATTGGGCAGCTTCGCCGTCTTCTGAATCACCTCGGTGATCAAGGGATGCAGATCCCGCTCCGCCACCAGCTCCGCTTTGAACTTCGCCAGTTCATCCGCCGACGGCTTGTGCCCAACCAGCAGGAGGAATGCCACCTCCTCAAAGGTCGCATGCTCCGCCAGGTCCTCGATCGTGTACCCGCGGTAAATCAGCTTGTCCTGCAGCACCGACGCAATCGCCGTCTTCCCCGCCACAAGCCCCTCAAGGCCCGACGACTTCAGATCAGGATTCGCAACCGCCGTCGTGATGTTGACGGCACCAGAAGCAGGCTTCACAGGGGCAGTGCTGGACATCGGGATCGAATCTCCTTGGTTGTGCGAGTCCACAGTCTAGGGACTCTGCATGAGCAACGCGTCGGATTCTGTTCGGGTGGCTCTCCCGCCCATCGGAGACGCGAGCGCAAGCCCCCTCTCCCGTCACCGACGGGAGAGGACAGATCGTGCGCAGCACGATCAGGAGAGGGCGCGCACATGAACTTCGCCGCCTCTCAATTTTCGCTTTTCGTTTTTCGCTTTTCGCTTTCTCTCCCCCACCCGCACTCCGAACACCCCTCCGCAAACTTCCCCACCAAGTCATACCCGCAGCTCGGGCACCGCCCCCCGCGCACCCGCAGCACGCGTCGCATCCTCCGCGGCAGCAACGCCAACCCCAACAGCAC
>JBGSZV010000205.1:0-12495 GCA_041750235.1 Phycisphaerales bacterium | reverse complement strand
GTAGGTCCGCCAGCCTTCGAGCGCCCAGGGATCGCGAAGGTCGAGAACGAACTTCGCGCCGGAGTGATCGCGAATGATTGGGCCGATCGCGGCGGCGGCGTAGGGCGAGCAGGTGATGATGAAAACGCGGGCACCGGTGTCGCGGATGGCCTTGACGACAACGGATGTCGCGGCGCGGCACCACGGCTCGAGATCGGTATTCAAACGCAGTTTCTCGCGCAGACGCTCCTTGTTCGTCGGCGCGGAGTCGGTGACACGGATCACGCGGGTGAACTCGCCGATGTCCGCGAGCAGTGTGGCGTCCTGCGAGAGGGCGCTCTCGGGGGTGACGCGATCGTCCGAGGTCACCACGATGGGGCGGTAACCGAAGGCCGGGAGGTGCTTTGCGAACTTCGCGAAGCGCTGCGTGCCCGCGCCGCCGTGGGGCGGGAAGTAGTAAGACAGGATGACGACCGGGGCGAGGTTCACGAGTCGTCTCGGAGCGAGGCGGGGTAGATGCCGCTCTTGCCGGTGAGGGTGCCCAGCGGGGGCCGGACGGTGGCGCGGCTGGCGCGCATGGCGAGCCGGGCGCGAGCTTCGCGCAAGAGCGAGCGGAGCTTGCGGCTGGAAAAGACGCCGCAGCAGGTGGGGATCACACCGCCGCAGGTGTGGCCCCACTTGCCAAGCAGCCAGCGGGAGCAACGACCGAAGGCGGGGTCGATGTTGCCGCCGGAGAGATGGATGACCGGCGCGCCGATGACGATGGAATCGAGTCCGATCGCTCGTGCGGAGAAGGCGATGTCGGTGGCGTAGCAATGGAAGCCGGGGTTGGCTTCATCGAAGCGGAGTTCGGTGCCGCCGGGCAGGATGAGGACGTGTTCGTCGAGGGAGACGACGCGGGCGGGCGTGGGGTTCCACAGGCAGTGGCCGTGCGGATCGAGGACATGGCCGCGGTACTGACCCTTGCGTGTGACGCCGACAAGTCCGGCGACACCGAGGTTGCCGGGCCAGGACTCGAGCTGCGGCGCCGCGAGCCTCCACCAGCCTTCGGGGAAGAGCACGTCCTGGTGGGCGCAGATGATCCAGCGCCCGGTGGCGCGATTGATGCCGTCGTTGAGGCCCTGCGCGGCGTTGAGCGAGCGGGCGTCGGCGTCGATGGGGAGCCACTGGATGTCGCCGGGCTCGAACTGCTCGGCGAGGCTCTCGCGCATGACGTTGTACAGCTCGGCGCGGTTGACGAGCGTGACGACGCTGAGCGTCGGTCGGGTTTTGGTGGCGGAGGCGATCACTTGGCTTACGCGACGTTGGGCAATGAACTGGGGATGGTCGCGTGCGCGGCGCGGTTGCGGAGCGCCAGCACCATGGGGCGGATGGGACCGGCGACGAGCCAGAGAAGACCGGCGGCGACGCCGATGCCGAGTCGCATCAGGCCCTGGGGGGCGAGGGCGATATCAATCACATAGAGCAGCGAACCCATCAGCAGCGCGCCGGCGAGGCCCGCGAAGAGGCCCTCCTTGACGATGCGGCGCAGCGAGAGGTTGGTGAGGCGTGCGGCGAGGATCATGCTGATGATCAGTGTTGCGGCGCTGGATGCGACGAGGGCAGAAGCGATACCGATGGCGCCGAAGCGCATGGTGAGCACGATGCCGACGGCGTAGAGCACGCCGGCGCGGACGATCTGGCACCAGCGGTCGTACGACGGGCGGCCGACGCCCCAGAAGAGCGGTCCGGTCACGGAGATGAGTGCCGTGATGGTTCCATCGATCGCGAGGAGCCCGAAGAGCATGGGCGCGCCGCGGTAGTCGCTGCCGTAGATGAACTGCGGGATGGCGGCATCGACCCACACGAGGGCGACGGCGGCGGGGAGTGCGAGGGTGGCGATCCAGCGGAGGGCGGTGAGCCACGCGCGGGCGAGGCGGTCGGTGTCGTGGCGGATGGCGGCATAGGCGGGGGTCGCGACGGGGCCGACGACGCCCAGCGCGACTTCGATGGGGAGATCGGCGAGTCGCTTGTTGAGCGTGAAGAGGCCGAGGGCTGGAAGCCCGGCCATCTTGCCGAGGAGGAAGGCGGGCGCCTGATACACGAGGGCGATGAGGACAGGGATGCCTGCGGCCTGAGCGCAGTAGCCGCGAATCTCCTGCCAGCTTTCGCGATCGAAGCGGGCGCGCGGCCGGTACGGGGCGATGATGTAACCGGCGATGGTGAGCGCGGCCTGGGTGGAAATCTGCCCGATGACAAGCGCCCATGCGCTCTTGAGGGTGTAGGCGAGGGTGACGCTGATGGCGAGGCCAACGATCGAGGCGGCAAAGCGCGCCATCGACCAGGCGGCGAGCTTGAGGTCTTTGACGAGCACCTCGGAGCGGGGCGAGGTGAAGCCGACGAAGAGCGGCTGGAGGGCGATCGCGGCAAAGAGGGGCCAGGCTTCGGGGTGGTTGTAGAAGCGGGCGAGGAATGGCGAGATCGCGGCCACACAGCAGGCGATCGCGACCCCTCGGACGGACTGGATCCAGAAGACGGTGTCGAGGAACCTTGGCTCGCGCCCGCGATGGCTGGCGGTGATGGCGGACTCGGTCGGGAGGAAGGTGAGGGCTTCGATCGCGGCGAGGGCGGCGGCGACGGCGGCCATCAGGCCGAAGTCGTCCTGCGAGAGGACGCGCGCGAGGATGGCGAGAACCACGAGGCGCAGGATGCGCTCACCGCCCTTGGCGATGAACTGAAAGAACAAACTGCGGAGGATTCTCCCCCGCAGGTTGTGATGTTCGGTCGTGTGCGTCACGTGAACGAGTTCGAGTCTTGCTGTGGCGGCCGGCGGGCTTATTCGTCGCGCCAGACAACGCCGGGGACATTCACGGGAGACGGCGGGCCGAGCGGGGCGAAGCTTGCATGCTCAAAGACCACCGAGTTGGCGGAAAAGCCGGCGTCGGTCATCCATGTCGCCGGGCCGATGAAGTTGCAGTTGAGCGTGTACATGTGACGCGTGGGGCCGCCGAACTGGAAGACGCGGCCGATCATGTTGGCGGCCGAGTTGTTGATGTTGCAGTTGACGAAGGCGATGTCGCGGAGGCCGATGTTCGCACCGGCGAAGAGGCCCTGGCCGTAGATGTTCTCGGTGGCGTTGAGGCCGTAGAGGATGACGTTGTTGTCGGCGCCGTAGAACTGGTAGACATCGGGGTGCAGCGAGGTTCCGCGGTGATCGATGTTGCGTGCGGTGCAGTTGATGACGCAGAGGCTGTTGCTGAAGGCGTCGGAGCCGATGTTCTCGACGAGGACATCGCGGAGGAGGGTGGCGCCCTGGATGCCGTCACGGTGATTGGCGGCGGTGCAGTCGGTGGCGTAGAAGCCGGTCCAGCCCGCCTGCCAGTTGCTGCCCGAGGCGCGACCGATGCCGATGAGGTCGCAGCTCTCGAGCCAGAGGTGGTCCTCGGCGTTGTAGTTGGCGATCAGCACGGTGCCGCCGCTGGTGGGCGCGATGGTGACATTCTGGATGTGGACCAGCTTCGTGTTGAGACCGGCGCTGCCGCCGGAGGCGACGAGGCGGACCTCGGAGCGTCCCACGCCGGGGGCGGGGCGGATGGTGAGGAAGCGGTTCTGCGTGCGGGTGTCGAGCCACCACGCGTCGCGACCATAGTCGTAGCTGCCGGGGAGCAGATTGATGATGCCGCCGTCGGCGTTGACGGTCTGCTGGTCCTGGATGGAGCGCGCGGCGCGGAGGATGGTGCGGTAAGGCTTGGTGATCGTGCCGTCGCCGGTTTCGTCGTTGCCGGAGGTGGCGACGAAGCGTTCGGCGTTGGGGAGGGTGCCCTTGGCATTGGTATTGAGGAAGAGGGGTTCGAGAACACGCGGGACACCGACCCTGGGATACGCGATGGCGCGGACTTCGATGGGGCCGTCGGGGTACTTGTCCGGGTTGATCATGGCCCAGTACTCAACGACGCCGGTGTGCGGGTTGAGTGATGGCTTCTTTGCTGAGACCCAGTTGCCGCCGTTGGCGCTGAAATCGACGCGAAGGATGCCGTTGACGTGGAAAGCTACGACGCCGACGTTGGTCTTGGTCGTGAGTGTCTGGTAGGGGACGACGTCCCAGCGGGCGATGGCGGTGGCGTCTTCACCGACGTCGGAGGTTCCGGGTCGGGGGGCGGGCGTGGGGGTGATGCCCTCAAAGCCTCTCCCATTGGGGATGTTCGGGCCTTTCTTCCTGCCGGCTTCCGCGGAAGGCACTGCGATGGCGAGCAAGGCGAGCGTCAGGATGGCGACGCGGCCGGCGAGCCGCGTTCGGCGGCTCAGCATCGATGTGCTGTGCATAGTGCAAAGTCCCCTGTTCCAAGCGATCGTGGGCGGTCAGCCTCTGGCAGCGATGAGTTCCCTGCCTTCCACAATCGATTCCACTGGGGGAGCTTGCCGGGTTTGACTCCTTGAAACAGCCGAACAGGGGACCGGGGATGCGCTCTGTATTAGATACGCGGACGAGGAGAGAGCGCCGGGTGGCGATTTATGGGCGGGCTTCGCCCTCGTCGCGCGCACGACGCGGTTTGCGCGGGTGCGTCCGATACGCCACTCTTCGAGTTCCTGAACCAACGCGGGTGGCGTTAGTCCAGTGGGTCCAGAATCCCACCATCGATCTCGAGGCTGGTCGCCTGGCCCAGGACGTCGACGCGGAGCACCAGCCGGTGCACGCTCCGACGCTGTTCAACCAACCCCTCCAGCCCGCGGAGCGGACCGGAACGAACTGTGACTTTTTTGCCCACGCCCAGGTACGGATAAGGGTCGAGCGTGGCGCCGCTGATGAGGGCGCGCTTGATCTGGATGATCTGACGCTCAAACGCCTCTTGATCCGGGACGTCGATGATCCGGGCGACCCTCTTGGAGGCGACGGCGAAATACGCGGCGTCGATGGGCCCCCACAGGAAGACGTAACACGCAAACAGGGGGATCTCGCTGATACGCCGTCGGTGGGCGTAGCGTGATTCCTTGCGGACGGTGGGGAGAAAATAGGTGATGCCGGCGGCGTCGAGCGTCTGTGCGAGGGCCTTCTCCTGCCGGCTGCGGGTGTGCAGCACCCGCCACGCCTCACCGGCGCCCAGGAACAACCGACCGAACGCATCGCGCTCTGATGGCGTTTCCAGAAGAGAATTTTGTCGAGCCAGTGCACCCACCACACGCCTTCGCTTTCGCCTTCGCCGCGTACACACACCCAAGACCGGCTGAGAAACAACGACCCCACGCCGAATGGGGTCTTCACGCCAGTCCCGCAGCGAGTTCGAGCGTCATGGCATCGAATCCCGCCTCCGATTCTCCACTGGAGTGGTGGACTGTCAAGACGCAGCGGCGTTAGCGAGGCATAATTTGGGCGGTTTGACGACGCCACCGGGTGAAAGTGGAGAAATCAGCGCAAGTCATGCCATAGGCGATGATCGCCTAGGTGCTCAAGGGCAATACGAACGCTGTGAAAACGGACACGTGAGGTCCAAAGCATGCATTGCTCGCGTCCTTTCCCAGTTATTGAGTTTCGTCGTCCAGTTGGACCTGTAGACTCGGCCCGGGGGCCTGATTCTTCACTCTGGCTTTGTGGACTTGGACCGATGACCGGATCGGACACGCTTCTCATCGGCGCGGACGGAATGCTCGGTCGCAGTTGGCGACAGTGGGCGGAAACGGCGCGCGAACGGCAGGTCGATTTCGTTGGGTTGGAGACGTGCGACATCTGCGACCCGGACGCGGTTGAGCGCGCCATTTCGCCGGGGACGCGGACGGTCATCAACTGCGCGGCCTACACCAACGTGGACGGCGCCGAGGCTGAGGAATCAACAGCAACGGCAGTCAATGGGACGGCGGTCGGCATCCTGGCGGCGCGCTGCCGTGATGTGGGCGCGACGCTGGTGCATTACAGCACGGATTACGTGTTCGACGGGCTGGCGACAGCGCCGTACGGCGTGACTGAGAAGCGGCGACCGGTCAACGCGTATGGCCGGAGCAAAGCAGTCGGTGAGGAACTGCTGGAGGCAAGCGGGTGTGACTACCTCCTGCTGCGGACGAGCTGGCTGTACGCGGCGCACGGGAACAACTTTGTGCGAACCATCGCAAAGCTGTCGAGCGAGCGAGAGTCGCTGCGTGTCGTGAGCGATCAGGTGGGACGCCCGACGTGCGCGGACCAACTCGTGATGACGACGATGGCGATGCTGCGGGCGGGCGCGCGTGGTGTTCACCACGCGACGGACGCCGGGCAGTGCAGTTGGCACGAGTTCGCGATGGCGATCGCGGCGCGAACGAACCCGATGTGCCGTGTGGACCCGTGTACTTCTGCTGAGTTCCCGCGGCCGGCGAAGCGGCCGGCGTACAGCGTGCTGGACATCGGAGAGACCGAACGCCTCGCGGGGCCACTCCCCCACTGGCGGACGACGCTCGAACAGACACTCAATCGGCTGCTGACGACGGCGGCCTCGGCTCCGGGGGGGCTCTCGACTTGACGCATGTGCTTGTCACCGGCGGCGCCGGATTCATCGGCTCGAACTTCGTGAAGTTCCTCCTTCGCCATCGCGACGGGTGGAAGGTGACGAACGTGGATGCGCTGACCTACTCGGGGAATCTCGAGAATCTGTCGGATATCGAAAAGGACCCGCGGTACCGGTTCGTTCACGCGGACATTACCGACGCGGCGAAAATGGACCGGCTGGTGGCCGAGTGCGACGTGGTCGTGCACATGGCGGCGGAGAGCCACGTGGACCGCTCGATCATCGACAGCACGCCCTTTGTGTCGACGAACATCCTCGGCACACAGGTGCTGCTGGACGCAGCGCGCAAGACGGGCGGGAAGCGGTTCGTGCACGTGAGCACCGATGAGGTGTACGGCAGCCTGCCGCTGGACAAGCCGGACGTGCGGTTCACGGAGAGTTCGACGTTCGCCCCCAACAGCCCGTACGCGGCGAGCAAGGCGGCGAGCGACCTGCTGGTGCGGGCGGCGTACAAGACATTCGGGCTGCCGGTGAACATCACGCGTTGCTCGAACAACTTCGGGGCGTATCAGTTTCCTGAGAAGGTGATCCCGCTCTTCGTGACGAATCTGATCGAGGGCAGGCAGGTGCCGTTGTACGGCGACGGGCTGAACGTCCGCGACTGGATCCATGTGGAGGATCATTGCGAGGCGGTGCTGGCGGTACTGGAGCGCGGGCGGCCGGGCGAGGTGTACAACATCGGCGGTGACAACGAGCGCTCCAACCTGGAACTGACGCATTCGATCCTGGAGCTGATGGGCAAGGGCACGGAGTTCATCAAGCCGGTGGCGGACCGGCCCGGTCACGACCGGCGATACGCGATCGACCCCACGAAGACGCGCGACGAGCTGGGATGGCGACCGACGCGCAGCGCGTGGCCTTCGGCGCTGGAATCGACGGTGCGGTGGTACGTGGACAATCGGTCGTGGTGGGAGCGAGTGAAGAGCGGCGCGTACCGCGAGTACTACACGCGCCAGTATGGGATCGTCGGCTGAAATGGATGTCTCCGCGAACCAGTCCGGTGCGACACACCGGGACCGACCGGTCCCGCGGGTGAGCATCGGCCTGCCGGTGTTCAACGGTGAACGGTACCTGCGCGCGGCGCTGGACGGGCTGCTGGGACAGTCGTTCCGCGATCTGGAGTTGATCGTCTGCGATAACGCATCGACCGACAGAACCGAGGCGATCTGCCGCGAGTATGCGGCGCGGGATGCGCGTCTGTGGTACCAGCGGAACCCACGGAACATCGGTGCGGTGCCGAACTACAACCTGACGCTGCAGTTTGCGCGGGGGGAGCTGTTCAAGTGGGCGGCGCACGATGATGTGTGTGATGCGCGCTATATCGAGCGGTGCGTTCTGGCTCTGGACGAGAACCCGGGGGCCACGCTGGCGTTCTCGAAGCTGACCTACCTGGACGACGAGGGCTGCGAGGTGGACCGTAGCGAGCGGGACCTCTCGATCGTGGATGTGCTGCCCTCGGCGCGGGTGTCGCGAATGGTTCGTCTGGCGAAGCGCGACGACCACGTGTACTGGAGCATCTTCGGCCTGACGCGGACGTCCGCCATGCGGAGGGCGTGCCCGATGGGGTTGTACATCGCGTCGGACCAGATCGTGCTGATGCGGCTGCTCTTGCAGGGAACATTCGTCGAGGTGCCCGAGTACCTGTTCCATCGCAGGCGGCATGCGGAGGCCTCGACAGTGAAGCAGCGGACGATCCGCGAGCTGGCGCAGTGGTACGCGGGGGGCGTGCCGCCGGGGCGGGTGGTGCTGCCGACGTGGAAGCTCTACAACGAGTACATCCGGGCGGTGCGTGAGGCGGGGCTTTCGATGGGAGAGCGGATGCGCTGCCGTGCGGCGGTGGTGCGCCGGTTCGTGGGGAAGAAGCGCTTCATCTGGCGTGATATCAAGTCGATCCCTGTGCAGCTTCTGGGCGGCGATGTGCTCGCGTAGCGTGGAGACCCGGCGATGAAAGTAGCGATCCTTGCGGGCGGCGTCGGCACGCGGCTGGCGGAAGAGACGGTGGTGAAGCCCAAGCCGATGGTCGAGATCGGCGGGCGGCCCATCCTCTGGCACATCATGATGCACTACGCGCACTTCGGCTACAACGACTTTGCGATTGCGCTGGGGTACAAGGGCGAGTACATCAAGCAGTACATGCGGGACTACGCGAGCCTGCACGGGTCGATGCGGGTGAATCTCAAATCAGGACAGGTGAAGTCGTACGATGATCTGCACCTGGACTGGAACGTGGACCTCATCGACACCGGGACCGACACGCTCACGGGCGGACGGATCAAGCGGCTCAAGCCGTACCTGAACAACGAACGCTTCATGCTGACCTGGGGCGACGGCGTCTCAACGGTGGACCTCCACAAGCTGCTCGCGTTCCACAAGAGCCACGGCAAGCTGGCGACGGTGACCGCGGTACGGCCGACGGCACGCTTCGGTCACCTGGTGTTCGAGGGGAACGCGGTGAAGGAGTTCAACGAGAAGCCGCAGACCGCCGAGGGGTGGATCAACGGGGCGTTCTTCGTGCTCGAACCGCAGGTGCTCGACTACATCGAGGGGGACGCGACGCAGTTCGAGAACGCGCCGATGGAGGGTCTGGCGCGTGACGGGCAGTTGATGGCGTACAAGCACGACGGCTTCTGGCAGTGCATGGACACGCTGCGGGACAAGAAGCTGCTGGAGGATCTGTGGCAGGCGGGCAAGGCGCCGTGGAAGACGTGGGAGTGAGCGGGTGAGAGATGCATGAGACGGTGAGACGGTGATTCATGCGGGAGATTTTGGGAAGGATTGCTTGAGGGTTTCGTGGGCGCGGTGGAGGCGGGATTTGACGGTGCCGAGGGGCAGGCTGAGCGCTTCGGCGATGTCGTGAAGCTCCATGTCGTGCACGTAGCGCAGCAGCACGATTTCGGCGTGCGAATCGCCGAGGGCATCGACAGCGGCTCGGATGGTTCGGGCGAGATCGGCGTCGGGAGCGGCCGAGTTCGTCACTGGACCGGGCACGTTGACCGACATGCGACGGCGCTTGCGGAGCGCGGTGCGCGATTCGTGCTTGACGACGGGATAGAGCAGCGTGGTGAGCTTGGCGGTGAGCGTGAGCGACGGGAGGCGGCGGATCAGGTAGGCGAAGGCCTCCTGCGTCACGTCGGCGGCGAGATCGGCATCTTGCGTGAAGCGCCAGGCGAGAGCGAAGATCCAGTTGCGGTGACGGCGGTACAGCGCTTCGAAGGCCGCGGCATCGCCGCGGGCGGCGGCGTTGATGAGGTCCTGATCGGATGGCGCCGGGTCGTGCTCCACGCGCTGAGTGTGCCCGACTTCGCGCGAGGGTGCGCTTCGCCGGAGCGGTCGCTCGGCTAGTGTCGTCACCGCTCTGAGCCCACCGTGGTGTCGTAGCGCGTGCCTTGGGGAACGGGGACAGGGACATTCACGGTGGTGCCGTGCGGGCTGGTGGTGCGGGTGAGGGAGTCGACGGCAACGAAGGCGGTGAAGTTGGAGAGAAGGTTGTAAGAGAGCGCGGTGGAGCGGATCTCATGCGTCGGATCGTGGCCGGGCTGCCAGAGGACGCGGTCGGAGAGTTCGGAGATCTTCTGGCGGGCCCAGATGGCGGGCAACGCGGCGACCTTGTCCGTGCGATCGGCATCGACGGGCACGCTCAGGCGGATCTCCTCACGACCGACACGCCCGCTGATGCGGATGGGGCCCTTCCAGCGGCCGTTGAGACGACCGGTGAGCAGGACGGGGCGACCGACGAAGAGATCGGGGTATGAGTAGGCGTCGTTGCGGCCGCCGGCGGGGTAGACGTCGGCGACATCGGCGCCGCCCCAGTCGATGTGGATGTCGGCGAGGGCGGGATGCGAGATGCGGTCGAAGAAGAGACGCATCACTTCCATCGGGTTGTCGTTGACGTTGAGGTAGGCGACCGCGCCGCGGCCGAGCTTGGACATGCGGTCCATGAGGAAACGGTTGGGCGATGAGCCGACGCCGAATCCGAAGATGCGCGAGGGGCCGAGGCGCTCGTGGAGCGCGGCGAGGATATCGCTCTCATTGCCGATGAAGCCGTCGGTGAGGAAGACGACGTAGCGCGGGCGGGAGGGATCGTTGGAGGGCTCGAGGGCGGCGCGGATGCCGTTGATCATCATGGTGCCGCCGCCGGTGGAAAGTCCGGCGAGGTACTGCTCGGCGCGCTGGCGGTTCTCCCAGGTGGCGGCGACGGGGTAGGAGCCCATCGCGCCGGCGGTGTTTGAGAAGTTGATGATCTGGAAGGTGTCGCCATCTTGCATCCAGTTGAGGCCGGCGCGGATGGCCTCGCGGGCCTGGTCAAAGGGGCGCCCGTTCATGCTGCCCGAGCAGTCGATGACGTAGACGAGCTCGACGGGGGTGCGCTGCAGCTTTTCGAGCTTGCGGGGCGGGACGATGAGCATGGAGAAGAATGCGCCGCGGTCGTCGCGGTGGGTGATGATGCCGGACTTGATGTCGTCGGCGGCCACGCGGTAGCGAAGGACGAAGTCGCGGTTGGGGATGGTGTCGAAGGGCTTGAGCGACACGACGGCACGATCGCTCGATTCGCCGCCGGGACGCTGGATGTCGATGTGGTGGCTATTGCTGGCGACTTCCTCGATGGAGACGCCGGCGTCGATGGTGACGCGGATGCCGATGTCGTGGCCGCTGCGGTCGGTCGGGCGGAGGTAGTTGACGCTGGTTGCCTGCGGGCTGCCGACGGCATCGCGGGGGAGTGCGGCGACACTATCGGTGGTGCCGGGCGGGTTGAAGCGCGGGCCGACGACCATGGGGAAGATGTAGGAGAACCAGCCGTCGGAGTAGGTGAGGGTGTTGAAGTAGGTGATGTCGATGTCGATGTCGCGCCCGGGCTCGATGTTGGCGACGCGCTGGGTGAAGATGTTGGGGCGTTCCTGGGTCATGAGGGACGCGGTGTAGCCCTGGCTCTTGGCCTGGTTGTAGATGCGCTCGGCCTGCTCGCGTTCGCGGATGATGCCGCGGATGCTGCGGGCGCCGACGGTCATGACGAAGTCGTTGACCGCGGCGTTCTCGGGGAGAGGAAAGACGTAGACGGCTTCGATGTTGGAGCTGTAGGGGTTGTGGAACTGCTGCTTGACGTTGACCGAGGCGATGTAGCCGTGGATGTCGGCGGAGACGTTGGTGTGTTTCAGGGGGACGGGGACGAACTGCTCCTGCGGGGCGAACTGGGTGATGAGGCTGCCGCAGCCGGGGTAGTCGTCATTGGTCTGAACGACGGGAGTGGTGTCGTCGGCGCAGCGGGAGATGATCCAGAGTTCGTCGGTGGCGCGGACGGCATAGTTCTCTTGAGCAGATCTTGAATCGCTGCTTGTCGTCGACATTTGACCATTCAGGTCGTTGAGGACAACCAGTCGATCTTCAAGAACGTTGGCGGATGCTGAAGTTGCATCGAAGGAATCCATCGGAATCACGGGCGTGTGCTGCCAACGTCCGAGTAGTTCTGATTGCCGCGACTCATCCGGGCGATCGACTTTCATCGAGTGAGCGCTGCACGCTGCCAGAATGTAGACGAGAGCAAGAGCAGCCAACATGTTGATCAACGTCGCACAGCTTTTCATGACCCCACTCCCTCTGCAATCTGAACGGTGGCATTGATCTTCTTCGCGCCGGTCGTGCCCGCGGTGGTGAGCGTGGCGACGTAGTTCGGCGGCGTGGTTCCGGTGATCTGGACGTGAACGCGTGCGACGCGGGTGCTGCCCGACGGCAAGTCGGCGTTGGTGCTGTATGCGGCGAGGATGATGCGTCCTTGCTGCATCGCCGCGGGGTCGTAGAAGGGCGGGGCGGTGAAGGCGGGGTGGTCGCCCCCTTCGATGCCGACGATCACGGCGGTGCTCGCCTCGTCGCGGAGTTCGACCTGCCAGGCGGCAAGCGGCTCGCTCGCATTGATGATGATGTCCACGCTCGCGAAGCGCACCGGCGGCTCGTCGCCGGCGCCGCGGGCGAACACCGCGATCGCGAGCATCAAGATGATGGCGATGCGCGCCTT
>JBGSZV010000204.1:0-7920 GCA_041750235.1 Phycisphaerales bacterium | reverse complement strand
CGTGGCGATGCGGCGGCGGACGGCACGCGCGAAGGCGGAGTGGATCGCGGGGATGGTGCAGGGGACGAGCGGCCTGGAGGCGCAGGCGGTGGATGCGCGCACGCGCGAGGAGATCGTGGAGCGCGTGTATCACGAGCTGATGGCGGGTTCGTCACGGCGGCTGTGGGATGAATGATGATGCGCGATCCGCCGATCGATGGCCAGACGCCGCTCGATGATCTGTCGGGGCTGCGTGATCGGTCGGTTCGGACGCGCGCCGAGCTGAACGCGGCGGAGGCGCGGAACATCTCGCTGGCGATGGTGAAGTATCTAAGCGTGCGGCCGTCGGCGCGGGTGGCGCGGTTTGATGTCGCGTGGCTGCTGCGCGTTCACCGGGAGATGTTCGGTGTTGTGTGGCGATGGGCGGGCGTGATCCGGCGCGTGGATTTGAACATCGGCTCGCCGGCCTTGCGTGTCGAGACGGACCTGCACGAGCTGGTGCTGGACCTGCGCTCGTGGGACTCGGGCGGCATGCAGATCCTGGAGCGAGCGTGCCGACTGCATCACCGGGCGGTACTGGTGCATCCGTTTCTGAATGGCAATGGGCGGTGGGCGCGGCTGGTGTCGAACATCTGGCTGCGGCAGCGCGGCGCGCCGCTGGTTGAATGGCCGGAGGATGTGATGGGGAACGCGAGCGTGATTCGCGATGCGTATTTGCGTGCGATGCGCCAAGCGGACAACGGTGATCTCACGCCGCTGCTGGAGATGCACCGGGCGTACGTGCGCCTGTGAAAAAGAAAACGCCCCGTGGCGACATGGCCACGGGGCGTTGATGGGGTCGGTTGGCTTCGGGAGCTGGACTGCTTAGCTGCAGGAGCCGCCGAAGTTGGAGAGAAGCACCGAGAGGTCGGCGCCGTTGACGAGGCCGTCGCCGTTGAAGTCGGCTCCGGTTCCGGGGGTGACGCTGGTGCCGAACTGGCTGAGGAGAACGGAGAGGTCGGCGCCGTTGATGGTGCCGCTGCCGTTGGCGTCGCCGGGGCAGTTGATGCAGTCGGGGGGCGTGGTACGGGTGTTGGCGTAGTTGAGGGTGCCGGCGTTGTAGGCGAACTCGATGTACTGATCGCCGGGTCGGCCGACGAGGCTGACGCTGCGGGGTTCACCGAGGTCGTTGGCGCAGATGCTGGGGAGGAACTGGTTGGAGACGAAGTCGTGGCCGCGACCGTTGAGGAAGATGGTCATCTTGACGCCGCCGGTGATGCCGTCCCAGTTGAGGTAGCTGAGGGGGAGACGGATCTCGATGCCGGTGGCGACGGCACCGGGGGGCGAGACGTCGGGCACGTTGGGGTTGGCGCCGCCGTCGACGCCGCCGACGTTGGTGTTGTTGATGTCAACGCGGGTGAGTTCGGAGGTGCCGCGGACGCCGCCGTCCATGAAGCCGCCGTCGCCGGAGTAGGCGAGGCCGAGGTATTCACCGATGCCGGGGTCGGCGGGGTTGAGGATGCCGCGGAGGCGGGCGAAGTTGGTGTAGATCTCGGCCTGATTGGTGCTGAGCGAGTTGAAGTTGTTGGCGTTGATGGTGAGGTAGTAGTCGGCGGTGAAGGCGTTATCGAACTGGAAGCCTTCCTGGCCGGGGATGGGGGCGGGCGGGTCGCCGCCATCGAGCACGGGTCCGCCCATGCGGTTGAGAGCGCCGAAGTCGACGTCGGGGTTGCCCATGTAGCCGGGGTCACCCGAGGGCAGCGCGTCGAAGATGAGGCGCTGCTGTCCGACGAGGGGATCGACGTCGAAGAAGATCTCAAGCTTGTTGGCATTGGGCTGGAGGTTGCCGCCGATGTGGATGAAGAGCATCGGGGTGGGGAAGCCGTCGACGTCGACTTCTTCGCGACGCATGTAGACGTTGTCGAGTTCGGAGCCATCGGCGTCGACGGTGATGAAGTCGCTGCCGTCGTCGGTGTTATCGCCGAAGCCGGAGCGGAGGATGATGGAGCCGTCGAGCGGGGTGACTTCCTGGTTGCCGCCGGCGAATCGACCGCCCATGTCGCCGTTGGAGCCGCCGCCATCGGTGAGGAGTTCGGCGCCGTCGAAGAAGTGGGTAGTGAAGAGCGACTTGGCGTTGAGGCCGAGGTGGTAGGTGGTGATGAAGTCGGGCTCGAACGCGGCGTCGAACTTCATGCCCGCGGCGTTGTTGAGCGCGCCGACGGTGTTGTTGGCGGCATCGTCGATGAAGGCGTTATCGCCGCGGAGGACGTTCTGGCCACCGGCCTTGACGTCGTAGAGCATCCAGAAGCGGTCGTAGTTGGAGAGGTTGCCGGCGAGGAAGACGTGGAGGGTGCGACGCCCGTTCTTGGTGCTGACGACGGCGTAGAGCGCGTCGAGTTCGGAGCCGTTGCCTGCGCCGACCTGCGAGGTGGTGTTGTCACCGAAGCTGGTGGCGTTGGTGTTGATCCACAGGGCGGTGCCGTAGGCCGCGTCGCGGGTGCCGTCGACGCTGATGCCGAGGGCCGCGGGGTTGGCGGGGATGCCGCTGAGGGTGACGTACTGGTCGCCGGCGATGACGGAGAAGTCCTTGGTGCCGGCGGGCGAGCCGAGGCTGTTGGATCCGGCGGGGAGGCCGCCGATGACCTGATTGGAGAGGAAGTCGGTGGAGCCGCCGGTGATGAAGCCGCCGATGTCGATGGAGCCGGAGTTGTCGTAGCCGATCTGGTCGAGGCCGATCTCGAACTCCATGCCGGTGGTGATGGACGCCTGAAGGGGCGGGACGGCGGGCGGGTCGGTGCCGGCGCCGCCGTTGGGGGCGGAGATGCCCAGGTTGTTGGAGTTGTTGATGAAGGCGCTGACGGTGCCGACGGCGCGAGCGCCGATGCCGCTGATGACGTTGGGGCCGCCCATGCCGTCATCCTTGTTGCCGCCGCCGATGAAGGCGCCGGCTCCGCCGCCGGCGGTGAGGAGGACGGCGGAGTTCAGGAAGTGCTGGGGGACGCCGGCGTTCACGGCGTTGACATAGCCCATCCAGTAGTCGGCGCCGAAGGTGGTGTCGAAGGTGAGACCGACGCCGTTGGGCCCGGGGAGTGCGGGGATTTCGGCTCCGGTCTTCGTGCCCATGCGGCGGAGACCCTGGAAGTCAACGTCGGGGTTCTCGGCGCCGAGCAGGGTGCTCTGACCGCCGGGGGCGACGTCGAAGAAGATCTCGAACTTGTTGTTGTTGGTCTGGAGGTTGCCGGTGACGAGGATGCGGACCTTATCGTCGCTGGTGTCACCGGGAGTGGCGTTCTGATCGATGTATCCCCAGACGGCGTCGATCTCGGAGCCGCCGGAGGTGTCGCGGCTGGTCTGGGTGTTGTTGCCGAAGCGGGTGGGGTTCTGCTGCGTCCAACCGGTGGCGGCGCCGAGCGGATTGACGGGGTAGCTGCCGCCCTTCACGCCGTCGATCGCGTCGCCGGAGCCGTCGGCGACGGTGGGCGCGACGGTGAGGAACTGATCGCCGTCGAAGTCGGGCGCGGCCTGGAAGGACTTGCCGCGGGGCTCGCCGACGTTCTGATCGGTGGCGGTGGGAAGGCCGCCGGAGATCTGGTTGGAGATAAAGTCGTGCTGCTGGCCGTTGATGAAGATGCAGACGCGGACGGTGCCGCCGGACCAGCCGAGTTCGGCGAGCGACGCTTCGAACTCGAGGCCTGTGGTGACGGTGCGCGGGTCGGAGTCGAAGTTGCCGCCGAGATAGGCGACGACGCCGCCGGTGTTTGAGTTGTTGGTCTGCGCGGCGGCGTTGACGGGTCCGCGGAGGATCACGTCGATGACGCTGGCCTGTTGAATGGTGAGGGGCGAGGCGCCGTAACTGGTGTCACGAACGCCGTCGACGAGCGGGCCTGGTCCGGCGAAGCTTGCGGCTGCCGCGAGGCAGAGCAACGCGGCGGGCGTCGCGTTTTTGAGGAGGCTGATGTTCTTCATGTCTGGCTCTCTCCGAGGGCTGACCCGGAACTGAACGGGGGAAATGTCTGAGTGAGAAGGCGAGAGTGGTTATCGCCCGCGTACTCAGCACGCTTGAGGGGGAACGCACGAGACGAAAGCAACCGGGCCCGCGTGAACGGGCCCGGTGCGAAGGAAGGTCTGATTACGCGCGACGACGACGGATCGCGGCGATGCCGGCGAGGCCGAGGAGGGCCGAGGCGCCGGGGGTCGGGACCGTGACGAAGCGGTTGTAGTTGCCGATGCCGGGGGAGCCGACGGTGCCGCCGAACTGGCCGTCACCGAAGCCGGGGTTGCCGTTGGCCTGGAGGGGCTCGTAGGCGGGGATGGACTCGTTGCTCAGGTAGCCGCCACCGCTGGAGTAGCCGACCATGAAGTTGAGCGCATCGCCGGCGGCGAGGCCGATCGAGGCGAGCGGGATGGTGTAGCCGCGGGTGGGCGTGGAGAGGTCACCTTCGAAGTCGATGAACGGGATGGAGGCATCGCCGTTGAGTTCGAAGAGGACGTTGCCGAAGTTGCCCATGACGAAGCCAAAGTCGGGGAGGAACGCGGGATCGAAGGCGTCGTCGGTCGAGAGCGAGAGCTCGGTGAGGACGCGACGGCTGTCGTCGTTGGTGTCGCTCATGGTGGCGTCGGTGAAACCGCCGGCGCGGGTGTCGAGCCACACGGCAACGATGTCGTTGAGGGCGTTGCCGAAGTTGAAGCTGACGTAGAGGTTGGTGCCGTCGGAATCGAGGGTGATGCTGCCGTTACCGACAGTGCCGCCGAAGCCGGTGCCTGCGCCGAAGTAGCTGGCGCCGAGGCCTTCGGCACCGGTCGGGGTGGTGTCGACTTCGGTCTGAATGAGGGCGCCCATCGAGGTGCCCGTGATCGCGGCCAGGGCAATCGTGCCCAGCGTGAACTTGCGTGTCATCTCTTCTCTCTCCTTTGTGTGAAACGAAACCCATGGGTTTGTCAGGGTCGTCTGCAGAACGATGGTTCCCTGATCAAGAACGTGTTTGAAAGTGGCATGCGTGCATTCGCGTCGAAGTTGCGCGTCGATGTACGTAAACCGGTTTACCAAGCGCTGGTGTTGCGTGTGATCGCGTGTGCGCTTGCGTGTGTCCTCCTCACCTGATGAGCGTTGGCGTTGCGGGAACGCGTTGCTCATACCCCCACCGATGCGGCGCTGGCGATTTGCCGAGCCCGGCGCGCGTCCACCCGCGACGCCGTGCGGTAAAATGTTTTACCGCGCCTGCCTATAGAATAATGCGGGGACGTGGGCGGGCAAGACCATTCATGGCGAAAGCGGCTCTGGCAGGCGGTTTTCCCGAGAGTGGCTGAGATCGGTCGGCGACCGAATGGATGCCGTACTCAATCGTGGTCGGGCTTGCTCTGGCGCCCGCGCTTGATGCCGGAGCGCTTGGTCTTTTCGTCCAGACGGCGTTCCTTGGACCCCTTGGTCGGCTTGGTCGGGCGGCGGGGCTTTGGGGGGATCAGGGCTTCCTTGACCAGTTCCCGGAGGCGCTCCAGACAGGCTTCCTTGTTCTGGAGCTGGGAACGCTGTTCCGAGGAGGTGATCACCAGGACGCTGTCGTCGGTGATCCGGCCGGGGGCACGGCGGCGGAGGCGGGCGATGACCCCCGAGTTCACGGGCAGATCGGCGAGGGCGATCCGGAGTTCGACCTTGGTGCTGCGCTTGTTGACGTTTTGGCCACCGGGGCCAGAGGCGCGGGCGGCCTTATAGAGGATGCGGTCGGCGGGGACGTGGACGCCAGGGGCGAGTTCGACGCCGTGGGCGGGGGGTGGGGAGGGGTCGGGTTGGGAAGATGGGGCGTTCATGGTCGGGCGGGGATTGAGCGTGAACGGTAGCTTCTGCGACTCGGCGACGCTGGGCATGGTCGGAACGCACAGGAGAATCAGGGATGACGACGCGGCTGATGGGTGTGATGGCGCTGGTGGCGGTGTGCGGGAGCGCGCGGGGACAGACGGCGGACTCGCCCCCCCCTGCTGCTGCCGAGGTGGCGCCGGTCTCGGAGAGCTGGACCGTCCAAGTGGAGCCGGTGCTGTGGTACCCGGCGCTGTTCGGCGACATGTCGGTGAGCGGCGGCGCGACGTTTGATGTCGAGTCGTACGGGCTTGATGAGAACGAGGCGTCGCCCGCGGGCGAGATCACGTTTCGCAGCAGCGATCAGGATGGCGCGTGGTGGTTCGTGTTCAGCGGCTTCTCGTTCAGCACCGAGGGCGGCGAGGTGGCGGACGGGATCGTGAACATCGGCGGGCCGCTGGTGGAAGCGGGCGACCGGCTGGACTTTGACTTCCGGTTCACGTCGGTGGAAGGGTTCGTGGAGTACGCGCTGCCGGCGATCGTGGATGAGAACGACGTGCGGTGGTGGTTCAACCTGTGCGGCGGCGCTCGGTTGTATGACCTGAGCCTTGATACGGATGTGAACGGCTCGCCGGCGACGAGCGATGACAACACCTGGTTCGAGCCGGTTGGCGGCGTGCGGATGGTGCTCGAGCTGCCGCACGGCTTCGGTATGGACCTGGCGACGAACATCGGCGGGTTTGCCAACGGCGATGACTCGAGCATGAGCTGGAGCATCTCGGTGGGGTTCACATGGCAGTTCTGCAAGAACGCGGCGGCAGAGATCGGGTTCCGCCATTTGGGCGTGGATCTGGAAGACGGCGAGGATGAGCCGTTCATGTTTGACGGGGCGCTGGCGGGGTTGTGGGGGAGTGTCGTGATCAGGTTCTGAGAAAGCGAAAAGCGAAAATAAGAGACAGTTGCATGTTGAGGATCATTGCGGGACAGTTTCGGTCACGGCATATTGATACTCCTCCGGATGGGGAGAAGACTCGTCCATTGCCGGACCGGGTGCGGGTGTCGATGCACAACATGCTTCACGGGCACTATCAGGGGATGTGGTTCCTGGATGCGTTCGCGGGGACGGGGGCGTTCGGGCTGGAATGCATCTCGCGCGGGGCGGCGGGGGCGGTGTTCATCGAGCGGGACCGCGAGATCCTGAAGGTGCTGAAGGGGAATATCGAGAAGCTGGGCGTGGATGATCGCGCACGGGTGGTGCAGGCGGATGCGCTGGGGCCGGTGGCGCTGGCGGAGTGTCCGAAGCCGGTGCACGTGGTGTTCTTTGATCCGCCGTACCCGGTGATGGAGGACCCCGAGCAGCGTTCGCGGGTGTGGGATCAGTTTGCGCGGTGCGTGGCGATGCTGGACGACAGCGGGTTTGCGATTATTCGCACGCCGTGGCCGTACATCGATCACTTGCCGGCGGACGAGCGCGGGCATCACGCGAGGGTGCCGGTGAGTCTTGAGGTGCCGGGCGCGGATGGGCCGGAGACGCACACGTACGGGAGTACGGCGGTGCATTGGTATGCGAGGAGCAAGGTGGGAACTGCGAATCGGGAGTCGTGAGTCGGAAAGGCATTCACCACGGAGGACACGGAGATCCACGGAGGAGTACAGGATGCCTGGTTGGGGAATGGTATTGAGAAGTGGTTGCTGGATTGTCGGGGCGGCTGCCTGCGGCATGATGAGCGGGTGCGCATCGCAGGAGAAGCCGGAGACGGCGGCGGAACTGGCACGCGATGCGATGGCGGCGCATTTTCATTTTCGGGCGCATGAAGGCGACGTCGCTCGCGGGTGGGTGTTGCTTTTGCCGGGGGCGTCGGGGCTGACGATCTTTGAGGACAAAGGGCACTACTTCCGCGCGGCGGAGCGGATGACGCGCGAGGGGTTTGATGCGCTGGTGGTGGACTACAAGGCGGCGTATCACGCGGCGGCGGACCGGCCGGATGTTGAGACGGGGGAGAAGATCGCGTGGGTGACGGAGCGGGCGGCGGCGTGGCTGCGCGAGGAGGGGCATGCGGCGCCGGGTGAGGCGGTGTTCGTGGTGGGATGGTCGCCCGTATTACCCGCCGACAGGGTGCAGATTGGTGCACCCGATGGCCCCACAGCGCCTAAATCCTCATGTGGCATGG